>JAIVJG010000161.1 GCA_020200155.1 Acidobacteriota bacterium
GCGCGGGATGCGTAGAGAGCGCGCCAGTTCGACGGCGTGCAGGCCGCCCGCGCCGCCGAACGTGACGAGCGTGAAGGTGCGCGGGTCGAATCCCCTCTCGACCGAGACGGCGCGCAGCGCGCGTTCCATCCCCGTGTTGACGACGCGCACGACGCCGAGCGCCGCCTCCGCCGCAGAGACTTTGCGCCCGCTCGCCGCGCTCAATTCGCGCGCCAGATTCGCGAGCGCCTCGACGGAGCGCGCTGCGTCGAGTTGAAAATCTCCGCCGAGCAAATCAGCCCCGCCGAAGCGACCCAGAACGAGATTCGCGTCCGTCACCGTCGGCAAAAGCGAGCGACCGTAACACGCCGGCCCCGGATCAGCGCCCGCCGACTCCGGGCCGACGCGCAGAGAGCCGCCCGCGTCCACGCGCGCGATTGAACCGCCGCCCGCCCCGACCGTGTGGATGTCGAGCACGGGTACGGCGACGGGCATCCCCGCAACGCTCGCCTCGTTCGTCAGTCGCACCACACCATTGGCGCACAGCGCCACGTCCGTCGAAGTCCCGCCCATGTCGAAAGTGATAAGGTCTGCGTATCCCGTCTCACGCGCCGCGTGAATCGCGCCGACGACGCCGCCCGCCGGCCCCGACAGAATCGTCCGCACAGGCTCCGCCGCCGCCACGCCCGCCGAGATGCTCCCGCCCGAAGACTGCATGACGCGCAAACGCCGCGAGACGCGCGCCCCGAGGCGTCCGAGATAAGCGCCCATCAACGGCTGTAGATAAGCATTGATCGCGACGGTGGACGTGCGTTCGTACTCGCGATACTCAGGATGAATTTTGTGCGAGACGGAAAGCGGCACGCCCTTCAAAGCGGACGCCAGCGCGCTCTCGATGCGACGTTCGTGCTCCGGCCTCGCGAACGAGAACAGCAGCGAGACGGCGATTGACTCGACATTCGCCGCCTTCAGACGACCGGCGAGAGCCTCGATTTCCGTCTCCGTCAACTCTTCGAGCACAGAGCCGTCCGCCGCGACGCGCTCGCGCACGCCGAAGCGCAACTCGTCCGCGACGAGCGGCGCTGGCCGCGACCAGTCGAGATCGTAGAGGCTCCCGCGCGCCTGCCGACCGATGACGAGCACGTCTTCAAACCCTGCGGTGGTGACGAGAGCCGTGCGCGCCCCGCGTCGTTCGAGCAGCGCGTTCGTCCCCACAGTCGTGCCGTGCACGACTTCGATCTCGCGCAAACTCACGCCCGTCTCTCCCGCCTCCGCAGCAACGCGCCGCAACCCCTCGATAATCGCTCGTGACGGATCATCCGGCGTCGAAGCGAGTTTGAAGACGCGCGTGCGCCCGCCCGCGTGGTAAACGAAATCCGTGAATGTCCCGCCCGTGTCCACGCCGACGCGCACGGATTTTTTCTTGTCGGTCATCTCGATGTTTGTCTTGAGTCGTCGCACGACCCCACAGACAACAATTGCAGCGTCGCGCCGGGTCGTCCGTCACGCTATTGCGGAAGGTTCTCCGACAAAACGCGCATCACGTTCCCGCCCATAATCCGTCTGATCTCTTCATCGTTGAAGCCCTCGGCGAGCAGCGCGTCCGTCACTTCGACTAATCCCGTCGTGTCGAACGGCTCCGTGACCGCGCCGTCGAAGTCCGAGCCGAGCGCGACGTGTTCGACGCCCGCAATGTTGACGGCATAACGAATGGCGCGTGCGACGGCGCGTGCGTCTGTGCCGCACGTCGCAGTGTCCCAGTAGCCGATGCCGATGACGCCGCCCGTCGCGGCGATTCTGTTCAGTTGGTCGTCGCTCAGGTTGCGCGCGTTGTCGCATGTTCCACGCACGCCCGTGTGCGAGTCGAGGACGGGACGCGTCGCGACGCCCAGCACGTCGTCAAGCGTCCGCACAGAGGCGTGCGCCACGTCCACGAGCATGTGCCGGGCTTCCATCCGTCGAATCAACTCCCGCCCCTTCTCCGTCAACCCGATTTTGTCCGTGCCGTGCGCCGAGCCGCCCCACTCGTTGTCGAAGAAATGCGTCGGGGCCATCATGCGAACGCCCGCGTCGTAAAGCGCGTCGAGGTTCGAGAGGTCGCCGTCGAGCGCGTGCGCGCCCTCGACGCCGAGCACGCCCGCGACGAGACGCGGCTCGCGCTGACGCCTTTCGAGAAAGCGCGACAGGTCGGAAGCGGTTTTGACGATGACGAAATTTCCGCCGGAGCGCGCCTCAACGTCGCGGAGTTTCCACGCTTGATAAAGAGCGCGCTCCTTCAAGCTGCCCCATGCCGCGACGGGCCAGCGCTCCGCGACGGCGAGCAGCGTCACGTTGTCGCTGCGGTCGTCGTTTCTCTCGATGTTCAGGCCGCGCGGCGTCTTCGTCACGACCGTGAAAATCTGGAGCGCGACGTTGCCTTCGACTAGTCGCGGCACGTCAACGTGGCCGCGCGTGCCGCGCACGAGCAGGTCTCTGTCCCACAACAACGAGTCGGCGTGCATGTCTGCGACCAGTAATTTTGCGTGCAGGCTTCGTGCTTGCGCCGACGCCTCGTAAGGCGCGCCTGCGAGCGGCGCGCTTGCGGTCTCGACCGTCTCCCACGCGCCCGCGCCGACGCGCGCGCGAAAAAGCTCGCCGCTCCCCTCTATCTTCAGCGCGCCCTCCGAGCCGAAGACTTCCACGCAATGCTTCGGCTCGCCCGGCTCGACGACGGAGAGCGCGACGACACCCGTCGCACCCTGCGTCGCGTCGCTGTCGGCGAAGTTAAGGAGCAACGCGGCCTCGTCGTCAGTCGTGACGCGGCGCATCCCGCCTGCCTGTTTGTCGTGCCGCTCCGAGACGTGCGTGGCGAGCGTGGCGGAGACGTGCGAGACGCGCGTGCCGAGCAGCCAGTGGAGCGTGTCCACCGCGTGCGAGCCGATAGCTCCGAGCACGCCGCCGCCCGCCTCGCGGTCAGACCACCAGTCCCACACGCGCGCGACGTTGGCGCGCGAGTCGGCGCGAAAGAGAAACTTCGCGTGACGGACGCGCCCCAGCTCGCCCGCGAGAATCATCTCGCGCATACGCCGTCGAGCGGGCAGGAAACGCAGCTCGTGGTCTACGAGCGCGAGCAAGTTCGCTTCGGCGGCGCGGCGGCGCATACGCTCTGTCTCAACGGCGTTCAAAGCCATCGGCTTCTCGCACAGGACGGCCTTGCCTGCGTCGAGCGCGGCGAGCGTCATCTCGGCGTGCGTTGAGGGCGGTGTGACAATGCTGACGAGATCAACGTCGTCGCGCGCGACGATCTCGCGCCAATTGCCGGTCGCGAAAGGAATCTCGAACTCGCGCGCCACACGTTCGGCGTTCTCGCGTTGACCGCTCGCAATCGCCGAGACGTGCACGCCGGCGCACGCGCGGAAGCCGGGAATCTGCGTCGAGCGCGCGAAGCCCGTGCCGATGATGCCGATGCCTATCTTCTCTTTCTGAGCCAAGCGGTCTCTCCCCCTCACCACGCGCGGGTACTCATCCTACACGCGGGGATAAAAATTCCCTTGTCCTCAACTATCGCGATACAGGGTTGCTGCGCGCAGCATACAATTTTTTGTCGCGAGTATCTACACTTGCGGGCGACCAGCTTCGTGCGCGAACGCTTAACCGTCGAGACTTCGCCAAGATGCCCGACTCGGCCAGTATCTTCGGCCTGAATCAAGACAATCTGTTTTCGGAGTGTGCTGCTATGCTTTAGTACACACGCGACTCCGCGAAGAGCGGTCGGGAAGCTGGCCGGAGACGCGCCCCCCGGATGCTAACTTTTTCATTCGTGTAAGTTATCTTGATTGTGAGACGCGGGGCGGGAGACTGGCACGCCCGTTGCCAAGCCAGCCGTGCAGACAGTTCAGTCTAAATCAAACGAACGTTGGAGACTTCAACTTAAGGAGCGAAAAATTATGTTGTGGACAATTCTCGTGGTGTTGCTGGTTCTCTGGTTACTCGGATTCATCGGCCATTTCGGCGGCAACTTGATTCACATCCTGTTGGTGCTCGCGCTGGTCGTGCTGGTCATCAACCTGCTCTCAGGCCGCAGACCCGTCGTGTAGCGTCGGAGCGGCGCGTCTTGAGTCAACCGTAATTTTCTGTGGACGTTCCTGAGAATAGAATGCTCGGTCGGTAAGTCCTGACCATGCCTCCGAGAAGGTTTTGGCGACACTACCGGAACTTGTCCACAAAGCGTCGCGCTCGTCCAGTTGATACTGGACGAGCGCGACGCTTTTTATTCTAACTCGCTGCCGGGTTCGAGTCAGGCGCTTCGGCAAGAGCGCCGTCTCACAAAAGGTTGTTTGAGCGCGAGCCTTTCAAACATGTACCAAATTCGGCGTTGCCGGAGCGCGGCACGATTTTAAGTAAGGCCAAAGCCGGGAATCCGCCTTTATATTTCAGGCCGCTTTCAAGATATCTCATGGAAGTGCGGCAATCTTCTGTGTAACGGTATGAACTTTGCAAACAAGACCCTGAACACACTCTGCAAGAGCCGAAAGGATACACTCTGCGGAACTACTATTTGGAATCGAAAGGGGAATTGAAAAATGTCGGACTATAAAAAAGACACTGTGGGTGAAGAGGCTTCGGCCTTCGGACAGCGCGCGAAGGGTGACATCAAAGACGCGGCGGGCGCGATCACTGGAAATGAGTCGTTAGAGCGCGAGGGCGAGAGCGAGGCCGCGACGGGTGTCGCACGCCAGAAGTCCAATCGTATGCTCACGGGTATGTTCAGGGACAGGGACAGCGCAGAGGGCGCGTACCGTTCGCTGACCTCACGCGGATACAGCAAGGATGACGTGAACGTCCTGATGACGGAAGACACACGCACCAAGCATTTCGCGGATGACGACTCGGCGCTCGGCACAAAGGCGTGGGAAGATGCAGGTAAGGGTGCGGCCATCGGCGGCGGCGTCGGCGCGACACTCGCGGCGATTGCGGCCATCGGCACCAGCATCGCGCTGCCCGGCCTCGGCCTCCTCGTTGCCGGCCCGATTGCGGCGGGACTCGTCGGCGCAAGCGCGGGCGGCCTGACAGGCGGTTTGATCGGCGCGCTGGTCGGTTCCGGCATCCCGGAAGATCGTGCCAGGGAGTATGAGAGCGGCATCAAGGAAGGCGGCATTGTGATGGGTGTCAACCCGCGCAACGACGAAGATGCCGAGTACTTCGAGAACGAATGGAAGAACAATCGCGGCGAGTCCATCTATCGCTAAGGGCTTTTCCGGTCAGCTTTGATCGGTAGTTAATCAGGAGGGAATAGGATAGATGAGAAGAACTTTAGTCCTTTCGGCGGCGCTTGCGTTGGTTAGTTTGCTGGCCGGTTGCGGCAGCGATAACGCCAACAACGGGAACGCGAACGGCAATGCAGCCCGCGCTAATTCCAACGGGGTGGAGACGCGCAACGGCATTATCGAGACGAACGCCAACATTCCGGCGAACGCCAACGCGCGCTCTGTGCCGTCGAACACTGCTGTCGTGACGAACAACAACCGCAACGACAACACGCGCGGCATCTCCACGACTAACACCGCCGGTAATACCAACGGCCACGCCGGGAACATGAACGGCAACACGAAGCACTAAAGTCGTGCCGTGCAACGGCTGAAGACTAAAGAGAGGAGTCGGGTCATAAGCATTCCCGGCAATCAAATCCTCTTCTACGAAGAAAAAAGCCGCCGCGCTCTTTAAGATGCGCGGCGGCTTTTCAATTCCCGCAATGATCTAATAGCCGGGAAGGATGCCCTCGGTAGGATTCGAACCTACAACCAACGGATTATGCTTACCGCTACGGCTTTCGCCGCGCTCCTTCTGCCCGCCAGATGGAATTTGTGGTCTGGACTTTCTCTTCGCATTACACGTCCCCCGTCAAGTCTCTACACCTTCCCCGCCGCACGCCGGCAGGGCTTGGCTCGGGATCACCGTCTCGCTTTCGCGACTTAGGCTTCCCCGAATTTGAGGGATTCTACAAGCACGCCTGAAATAAATCTGAGCCGGCTCAGATTTGAGTGTGACGCGCCCGCAACCCAACTTTGTCGGTCATGTGGAACGTACAGCGCAAAGATTCGACATCTCCACCTTCCACTTAGACCTTTCAAAGAACTGAGTCCGCTGCTCTAACCGTTGAGCTACAAGGGCAACTTAAGGAACGAGCGGGAGACGATTATAAAGTCGCGCCGTGGAGGCCGCAAGCGGACGGAGTTTGAAGCGTCGCGCCTTTGCGTTGCGGCGTTTTAGCTCGAAGCGATGCCGGCTGTTTCAAATTCCGGCGACGCCTTGACCGCTTCGAGCTGGCGCAGGTGACGTTCTTCGTGCGCGCCGACGAAGGCGAGCCACTGGTATAGATTGAGCGGCCCCCAGTATGGGTGCGGGTATTGCAGGCCGACGCCGTCTATCTTTTCGAGGCGCGGGCGCAAGGCCTGTAGCGCGGCGCGAGATTCACGCAGCCGCTCAAGCGACTCCGCAATCGTGACGTTGCCGGTCGGGCGTGCCGTCTCAGGCGCTGTGTACTTCTGCGCGCTGGCCCGCTCGGCGAATTCGTCGAGCGAGACGGGCGCGAAGGGCCGCGATTCGTCGCGCGAAGCTCCCGCGTCCTCGGCCTTCTTCGTCATCATGCCGAAGAGGTGCATCAACTGTTTTTCGATCATCGAGAGATGCTCGACGATCTCCGCGATTGACCACACTCCCGGCGCGGGACGAAAGCGTTCCTGCTCCGCGCTCAAGCCTTCGACGCTGCGATAAATTTGCGTGCGCGTTCCGTCAATCGAGTCGTAGATTTCCGCGATGCTGTGAAAGTTCATGAAGTTTATGCTCCTGTCTGATATTCCGCGTGCCGTGCAGGACGGAAAACAATCATCCGGCACGAACGGCGTGCGCTCGCGCCGGACGGACTCTTATTGCCTGACCAGCGTCGCCTGCGGCGAAAGCTTCAGGACGTGCCAGCGCAGGTAAGACGTGACCGAATCGTTCCGGTAAAAACGCACGAAGGCCGTCTCGGCGAAAAGCATCTCCGGCTCGGCCCACTCAAGGCGCACGACGGGGTTGAAAGAGTTGACGACACGCGCGCCCGTCGCAACGTTGGCAGAAGGGTTGGCGGCTGCGCTGTTCGACGCCGCGACTCCTGTCTTGTTCGCGCTTGTCGCCGTATTGCTGTTGCTGTGCGAGAGTTTTTCGTCGTACACGATGGACGAAGCGTACAGCGGATCGCGCAGGGGGAGGCTCGCACCGGTCGGCGCATTGCCCGCTGCGTCGTAGATGGACACGTCGTAATCGAAAGCGGTCGCGACCTTCGAGCCGTCGGGCGACCAGACGGGCGCGACATCCGTCAGGCGGTCGTCGAGCAGGCGCTCCCGCCCGTCCAGCGTGATGACGCGCGGTCGTCCCCACGCGGATTTGCCTTCGCCCTTGCGCGCATTCCACTCGTCCTCTTTGCAGGCGAGCGCGGCGAGCTGGCTGCCGTCGGGCGACCACGCCAGTTGAAAGTAGATCAGTCCCTCGCGCGTCGTGAGCGGCTTGAGGCTGAAGCCGTCGCGGTCGCCGACGTAAATTTGCTCGGTCTTGAAGGCGGGCACAGACTGTATGAGCGGCGCGACGGACGGCGAAGGCTGAGCCGTCGCCGGCTCGCCGGGAGCGCCCGCCGGCGGCTGCATGTCCGGGAGAGGTGCGGCGTCGGCGGGAGTCGGGCTGGCCTGCGTCGACGGATTCCTGACGCCGATGAAGGCGATGCGCTGCCCGTCGGGCGACCACGCGGCCTCGGACGGGAACGCGCCGATCATGTCAGAGGGCAGCACGTTGCGGATGAAAGTCCCGTCCGACGAATAGAGGTCAATGCGAAAGTCATACTTGTCGCTCTCGCTTGTGCTGTAGAGCGCAAGAGCGCGCAGCCCTTCGGGCGAGACGACCGTGCGGGGCAGGCACAGGAAAGAAAGCAGCGCAAATGTGAGCGTGCGTCGTTCCGTCAGTCTCACGCCAATTCTCATACGCCATTCACAGACAAGCGGCGCGCTCCCGGACGCGCCCTGCCCGAATCGTCCCTTCATTTCCAAACGGTGATGATAGGAAGCCGCACAGCCAAAAGCAAGGATGAACTCGGAACGGTGAGCGATGAAAGAAGAGCAGAAAGCTCAGGAGCCGCGCTTTCATCCTTCCGCTTTCATCTTTCCGCCTTGCTATTTGTTTCGCCACTCCGGCTTGCGCTTCTCCATGAAGGCGGTGACGCCTTCGTGCGCGTCTTCGGTCTTCATCAGTTCGTTCAAGTAGAGGTCTTCGACACGGGCGAGGGCTTCGGCGAAGGGGCGGCCACGCGCGATGTCCAGAGCGCGTCGCGTCGCTTCGAGGGCGGGCGCGGAGAGTTCACGTAGGCGCGCGAGTATCTCCTGAAGTTTCGCTTCGAGCTGTTCACTCTCGACGACGTAGCTGACGAGGCCGAGGCGCAGAGCCTCCTGCGCATCAATCAACTCGCCCGTGAGGAGCAACTCGCGCGCACGCCGCTCGCCAATGACGCGCGGCAGCAAAACGGCGGCGACGGGAGGGAAGACGCCGAGCTTGATCTCCGGCTGGCCGTAACGCGCGCGTGCGCCGGAGACGACGATGTCGCAGGCCGCGACGAGTTCGCAGCCGCCGCCGAGCGCCGCGCCCTCGACGATTGCCAGCGTGGGCTTCGCCATCAATTCAAGCGTGCGGAAGATGGCGTGGAAGGCTTCGAGCATCTGGTAGATCGTCTCCGCCGCGTGCTCCTCCACGGCGACGCCCGCGCTGAAGGCGCGCGACCCCGCCGACGCGTCGAAGACGACGGCCACCACGTCGCGCCGGCCCATGCACTCGGTCAGCGCGGAGTCAATCTCGCGCATCATCGCGATGTTGAAGATATTCAAGGGCGGGCGCGCGAACGTAACGCGCGCGACGTGATCTTCGATTTTAAACCTGATGCTGCGATACTCGTCTTTCATGCGCCTGTTACCTCAAAGCTTTTGCCGTTTCGGCTCTCACACATTCCCCATGAACTCCGCCAGCAGCCCGTGGAAGTGGTGCACGCCGTTCTCGCGTTTGACCGAGTAGCGCCCGCGCGCGTAAGAGCGCGAACGTAAGTTTCGCTGCACCGCCTCGCAGATGCGTATGTCTTCAAGCTGGATTTCGTCGCTGAACTCCACGGTGCGCCGCACAGCCTCCTGCGTCGCCTGACTGTCTGGATCGCGGAAGTACCACTCGAAGACGGTCAGCGTGCGCTCCGGGCCGAGCGGCACGATGAGATTGGTCGAGTAGTTGCCGGCATAGACGTTGAGCATCAGGTTGGGAAAGACCCAGAAGTATTGCGCGCCGTCTCCGTCCAACTTCTCTCCGCCACGCAGGAGGTCTGTCGCCGTGCGCCTGAGCGGCGCGTGCTGGATGGAGTAGAAGCGTTTCGTCTCCGTGCGATAGCGCGCGTAATCAAGCTCGCGGTTCAGTCCCGGATGCACGACGGGGATGTGATAGCCTTCGAGATAGTTGTCCACGTAAACTTTCCAGTTGCAGTCAACGCTCCACTCCTTGCGCGCCGCGAGGCGCATCCCCGCCCAATCTTTTCTCTCGCCCGCCCGTGCGGGGATGTCTTCGAGCGCCTCGCCGAGCGGCGCGCAGGCAGCATCGAGATTGACGAAGACGAGCGCGCCCCACGTCTCGACTCTATACTGCGGCAGGCCGTGTTCTTCTTTACTCCAACACTCGACGCCTTCAAACTCCGGCGTCCCCGCCAGTCGCCCGTCGAGCGCGTAAGTCCACCCGTGATAACCGCACTGAAAACTTTTGCGCTGGCCGCACCCTTCCGCGACCGGCCCGGCTCTGTGCCGGCAGACGTTCGAGAAAGCACGCACGCGCCCGTCCGCGCCGCGCGCGACGATGACCGGCTCGTCGCCAACGTTCGCCGTGAAATACTGCCCCGGCTGCGCGACCTGCTCCGCGCGCCCTGCAAGCTGCCACGTCCGCCCGAAAACTTTGCGCCGCTCCTCTTCGAGCACACGCGCGTCCGTGTAGAAGGCGGCGGGCGGCGTCTCTGCGTAAGCCAGTCGCTCGTCAAAACTGTAGATGCCTTCAGTCAACTCTGGAATCTCCGTCTCGCGGGCGATGTCATAAAACACGGGCAGGGAATTTCTATCAGATGAGTTGCCCGCCGTCCACGCGTATGACTTCGCCGGTGATGTGTCGCGCGGCGTCGGAGCAGAGGAAGGCGACGACGCGGGCCACGTCCTCCGGCTCCGCGATGCGACCGAGCACGGACTCGCGCGCGGCTTCGGTCAGAACGTTCTCCGGCAAGCCTTCGATCATCGGCGTGCGCGTGAATCCCGGCGCGACGGCGTTGACGTTGACCCCGTAGCGCCCCAACTCGACGGCAGCCGACACGGTCAGCGCGATGACGCCGGCCTTCGACGCCGCGTAGTTCGCGAGGCCGAAGCGCCCGCGCATCGCCTCAATCGAAGCGACGTTGACGATTTTGCCCGAACGCTGCTGGCGAAACACGCGCGCCGCCGCCCGCAGGTAGTTGAACGTTCCCTTCAGGTTGACGCTGAGCACACTGTCCCACTGCGTTTCGCTCATCTCCCACAGCGGCGCGTCGCCGGTCGTCCCGGCGGCGTTGACGAGCACGTCCACGCGCCCCAGACGCTTGAGCGTCTCCGCCAAGACGCGCCCCGCTTTCTCGTAGTCGCTCACGTCCGCGCTAAAGACGGCAACGCGCGCACCCATCTCTTCAAACGACCTCGCCGCTTCAGTCAACAACTCTTCGCGCGCGATGTCCACGACGGCCAGCCCCGCGCCGCCGCGCGCCAGTTCAAGCGCGCACGCGCGACCTATTCCGGAAGCCGCGCCCGTAATGATCGCCACTTTGCCTTCAAAGCTCATCTCGGCTCGCTTCAGTTCGTCTTCGGGTAAGGGGCGGCGAGCCAATCCTGGTAGTTTTTCATCTGCTCCGCGCCCGGTTGTTTGACGGGCACGATGCGGTAGATCGCAGCCGCGTGCCCGCCGAGTTTGATCAGGAAGGTGCGTAAGATGTCGGCGCGGAAGATGGTTAACGTGACGGCGTCGCCGGGACGTTTTTCTTCGAGCCGCGTGTTGAGAGAGTCGCGCGTGACGCGCAGCCCGTCAACGGCGACGATCTGGTCGCCTGCGCTCAGACCCTGCTCGTATGCAGGTGTCCCTGCGGGCACGGATTTAATCACGACGGCGTCAGGCGACGTGCTCGTCCTGATGATGCCTGCGCCGGACGACGTATTGAGTGTGGCGAGTTCGCCTTCTCTGGTGATGTTCGCGCCGAGGAAGGCTCTTTCAGCTGCGGGGTTGCCGGACGCGTCGCTCGTCGCGTCGAGCAGCAGCCCTACGGCTTCGAGCGCGGCGTTATAGTCGAGTTCCTCGCGCCCGCGCACGAAGCGGCGGAAGAAATCTTCGAGGCTCGCGCCCGCCGCGACTTCCGCCGCGCGCTGGAAATCTTCCGGCGTGTAGTTGCGATTCTTCTTGAAAAATTCCGTGAAGAGATAGCGCATCACGTCGTCGAGCGAGCGAGCGCCGCCCGAACGCTTGCGGATTTCGAGGTCGAGCAACGCTCCGAGGATCGCGCCCTTGTCGTAGTAAGAGATGGTCGAGTTGATGCTGTTCTCGTCCGGGCGATAGTACTTGATCCACGCGTCGAAGCTGGCTTCTTCCGCGCTCACCTCAAGACGGCCCGGCGTCTCCTGTAAGGTCTGGATACTCTTCGACAGTTTGCTCAGGTAGTCTTTGGCGGACATCAGACCGGCGCGACGCACGATGACGTTTTCGTAGTAGCTGGTGATGCCTTCGGCGACCCAGAGCAGGCGCGTGTAGTTTTCCTTCGTGTAATCGAACGGGCCGAGCGCGTCTGGGCGAATGCGCTTGACGTTGTAGTTGTGAAAATATTCGTGCGCGGCGAGCGTCAGGAAGCTTTGATAGTCAGCATCAGGACGGAAGCCGAAGCGTCTGTAGATGAGCGCGGTCGAGTTGAGATGTTCGAGGCCGCCGCTGCCGGTCGGAGCCAGCATCAGCAGGAACGTGTAGTTGCTGTAGGGAATCTCTCGCATCATGCCGGTCGCCGTCTCGACGATCTTCTGCACGTCGCGGCGGAGGCGCTCAGGGTCGTAGTTGCCGAAGCCGTCTATGACGATGCGGTGCGGGACGCCGCGCACCTCGAACGTCAGCGTCTTAAAATCGCTGACGAGGAACGGCGAGTCGTAGAGGATGTCGAAATTTTCGGCGCGGAAGGTGTTGCGCTCGCCGGAGACGGCGGGCAGTCCCGTCGCGATCTTCCAGTCTTTGAACGGCGCGACGCGCAGGGTCGAGGGCGCGCTCAAGTGTCCGTCCGGGTACATCAGGAGCGCGGCGTTATTCCAGAAGGCGTGCTGGTCGTTGAGTTCGTTGGTACGCACCGTCAGTTCGTTGGCGTAGCCGCTGTAGCGCGCGACGAGTTCGCGCACGCCGCCGGTCTCTACGCGCCAGGTATTCTTGTCGAGCTTGCGCCACTGTAGAGAGCGACCGCCGCCGCCATCGCGCGCCGCGAAGTCCTGCACGTGCCGCTCGAATTCACGAATCAGGTAAGAGCCGGGCGTCCACACAGGCAACAGCAGGTCTGTCGTGGCCGGGACGCTCGTGCCCGCGTTCCAGCGGACGCGCATCTCGACTTCGAGCAGGTGCGTGAAGGGTCGCGGCATCGAGACTGTGTAGCTGATGTCAGGCGCGAGAGTCGGAGTCGGGCGGGTCGCGGCGGCTGAGTTGCCGGGGCTGCGCTGCGCTGAGTGGGCGTCGGCTGTGGTTGAAAAAATCGCCTGAAAGAAAAGCAGTGCCGCCACAAAGGCGAGCGCATGCGGGCGTGTGTGACGCATCGTGTTCGACCTTTCCTTTTGCTCGACAGAAGTTGTGCGGGAGATAAAAACCGTTCGCGCATCTTACTATAAAGCGCACGAGCCGGCGAACTCCTGTGCAGCCGCCGCGAGCGCAAATCCGTCTTTCCCGTCCGGTTGAAGTTGTGCCAAACTTGGTGCGTTGAGAAAAGCAGGATGCATTCGATTTTCAGGTGCGGGGGAAGGTGAAAGCCATGGCTATTCAAAGTTGTCCGAAGTGCGGCGCGAAGAATCGCGTGGACGAGCGTGTGGTCAGCCGTATGCGGCCTGTGTGCGGCAGGTGCGGCGCGGGGTTGGGGGCGGACGCGGGCGGCGTGAGCGACGACGCGGCGGCAGGCGGCAGTAGCGCCGGAGCGACGGGTGTGGGCAAGCCGCAGGTTGTGACGGACGATAGTTTCGCGCGCGACGTGCTGGCGGCGTCGGCGTCGCAGCCGGTGTTGCTCGACTGTTGGGCGGCGTGGTGCGGGCCGTGCAGGATAATCGCGCCGGTGCTCGACGAACTGGCCGCCGAGTCGGGCGGGCGATACCGCGTCGCCAAGCTCAACGTGGACGAAAACAAGCGGACGGCGGCGCAGTTCAAAATCCAGAGCATCCCGACGCTCTTCATCTTCAAAAACGGAGAGGTCGTCGAACGCATCACCGGCGCGCAGCCCAAGCACGTCCTCGCCGCGCGCCTCTCAGCCCATCTCTAACAGTTGAAATTTATCCGCGGAGTGTTTGGCGACGGCTCACCTCAAATCGCTGCGCGCCGTTGTCGAAATGGCGAGCGGAGTTTCACTTCACGTTAACCGCCACCTCCTGCTTGCCGCAGGGCGTGGTGAAGGTGACGACGAACGTGCCCGTCTTTTGACTGACGGAAGTGATGGTGTACTTGAACGTGTTGCCGTCGGACGCGGTGTGGGCTTCGGCCAGCAGGATGATGTCTGCCCAGTTGGGCGTCGCGGCGTTGAGGCGCGGCGGAGCGGCGGCGGCGTAGTTCGCGAGGCTCAACGTGATCGTGGCGCTGCCTCCGTTCTTGTTAATCTCAACGGCGCTTTCGCTGGCTGAGACGGCGCAAGCGCCGCCGTCGTTCGCCGTGCCCCGTTTGCGCGCGGTCTTCGACGCGGTCTTCGGCGCGGGCGTCGGCGCAGTGGACGGCGTGGGCGAAGCGGCGGGCGTCGCCTCCGGAATGGCGGCGGGCTGTTCGGGTGTCGTGGACGGCGACGAAGACGGAGCGGGCTGCGGCGTTGACGTGGCCGGCGGTGCGGGGACGGATGAGGGCGTCGCTTCCGTCGCGGGAGTCGCGCTTGTAGTCGTGGTGGTCGTCGCGGGAGTTGTTTCCTGAACAGGCGTCGCGACGGGCGTGGCGGGCGGCGTCGCGGCCTCGCTCGCGGGCGACGGAGATGGTGGTGCTGCCTGTCTACTCGCAGTCGAAGCTGCCGCGAGAGTTCCGCCGAGCAGTGTATCCAACCCTTCGAGAGAGCCGTTCATCTTTCTATAGAGCGCCTCGACGACGAGGCGGCGCGCAGGATCGGGCGCAAGCCTGTAGGCACGGACGTAAGCCGCGAGCGCGTCCTTTTGATTGCCGCTCGCGTCGAGCGCCGCGCCGAGATGCCACAGCGCCGTGCGCGACCAGGGAGAGTTTTCCGGCGTCACGCTGACGGCGCGGCGCAGTCGAACCGCTGACTCTGCGGCGTTGCCCTGATTGTACAAGGCCCACCCGGCGAGGTCTTCGATGCGCCCGCGCAGGATTTTCGAGAGCATGTCGCGCGACACGTTGGGCGCGGTCGTCGTCGCGCCCGCCGCGATGGCCTGCGAGCGCACTTCGCGCAACTCGTCTGCGAGGAGAGCGACGGAAGCGTGCGGCACGTCGAGCGCGGACTCGACCCCGCCCTTCGCGGCCTCGGTCAACTCGACGACGGTCTGCCAGCCGATGCCGCGTCGGAGCAGACGAGCCGCCGCGTACAACTGCCTGAAGGCGCGCATCTCGTCACCGCCCGCCGCGAAGTCGTTTGCCGCGGCCAGAGCTTCCTTCTCGTCCGCCGCGTTCTTCGTCTCGCCGCCCGCCGCCCGCGTCGCGAGGTTGAAGGCCAGCAGCGCCTTCAACGTGCGCGCGTTCTCGTCCGTGTCCGCCGTGGTGAACTGGAAGAGGCTGGCGCGGCGTTCCGGTGCGAGCAGTTCGGTGAACGTCGCGGCGCGTGCGCGCACATGGCCGGCCAACTGCGCTCCGAGTTCGCCGTGATCGAGTGTGAAGGAGTGCGACAGTTCATCAGCCGCCTCTTCGTAAAGTCCCGCCGCCGCGAGCACACTCGCCAACTCGTAATCCATCGTCGGGAAGCGACCGAGTTCGCGCGCCGGCCTCAGTGCACGCTCGGCGTCGAGCGGGCGCTTTTGCGCGAGCAGCGCACGCGCCAGCGTGATGCGCGACCACACCCACCTGTAACGAGGCTCAAGCGCGACGGCGCGCTCCGCCAGTTCGACCGCGCGTGCGCCCTCGCCGTGCGCCGCATACCAGTAGGCCGCGCCGACCATGAGCGGCAAATTGTTCGGCTGCTCGTCGAGCGCAGATTTCAGTTCGCGCTCCGCTTCCTCACGCTTCCCCGTGTCGAAGAGCGAAAGCACCAGCCCCGTGCGCGCGCCCGCATTGCCCGCGTCCGCCGCCAACTGTTCTCGGTAGAGCGCGAGGGCCTCTTCCGGCTTTCCGGTCGCGCGGCGCAAGTCCGCGAGGCTCAGCCGCGCGCCTTTGGATGCCGGGTCGAGTTCGACTGCGCGCGCGTACTCCGACGCGGCCTCTTCGAGACGTAGCGCGACCCGATGCGACGCGCCGAGCGCCTGATGCGCGACGGCCATCTCTGGCTTCAGTTTGACTACCGCCCCGGCCACGCGCGCCGCGTCGTCCGGCTGCTCGACGCCCAGATAAAACGTCGCGACGCTCAACAGGCGTTGCGGGTTGTCGCCAACCTTCTGCTCAATCCGGCGCGCCAGATCGAACGCCGCCTCGCGCTCGTTCAGGATGTAGAGGTTCGCGGGCAGTTGCGAGACGACTTCGACGAAAAGCTTGTCCGACATCTCCGCAGGCGCTTCGGAGACAGCGAGGCGGAACAATTCGACGCCCGCGCGACGGTCTCCCGTGCGCAGCTTTTCGTCGCCGAGCGCGGCACGCGCGCTCGTCAACTGTTCCAACGCGCGCAAGCGAATGGCCTGCGGCGTGCGCTTCCTGAGGAAAGCCTGAAGTCGCACGACGCGCTCCGCCGGCGCGAGCGTCACGATCCCTTCAAGCTCGGCCTTCAAAGCCTCTTCGCCAGCCGCGTTCGTCGCTTCGGGCTGCTCCGGCTTGCTGCCCGCCGTCGTCTTCGCCTTGCCAGCCTGCGCAGGAGCTTTACGCTGCGCCGAAGAGGCGTTGCGCACGGTGGCGAATAAAACACACAGCAGAACGAAGGCGAGATATGGCGTCAATTTTAATTTCATGTTCTTACTTCAAAAAATTAGCTTGTGTCCGTCGAACATATCGCTCTCACTTGATTGCTTCGATCAACACACGGCCCACCGCGTTGCTCGGCGCTTGCACGCGCAGGACGTTGGAGAGTGTCGGGGCGATGTCGGCGGGCGTGGCCGCCTGCGCGTAGCGACCGGGCGCGACACCGCCGCCCATGATGATGAGCGGCACGTGCGTGTCGTAAGAGTAGGGCGCGCCGTGCGTGGCGACGATCTGGCTGTCGGTCAGATATTTGAACGGCTCCTGAATGATGACCACATCGCCGCTGCGTTTGACGTTGAAGCCGTGCAGGGCGCGGCGCGCGACCGCGTCGGCGGGCGAGACGCCGCGACGTTCGAGTTGCGTGCGCGTGAAATATCTTGAGATGCCGGGCACGCTCAAAGCCGCCTCGCCCGCGACGCGTTCAATCTCTTCGGGGTCTATGCGGTCGCGGCGAAGCGCGATCTGGTCAAAGTAGATGCTGTTGTTGACGAAGTTCTGGACGTAGTCGGCGGTCGTGTCCTTGTCCGCGTTCGGCTTTCCGTAACGCACCTTGAGTGCGTTGCGCACGGCGTTCAAAACGTCCGTCGCGCGGACGCGCCCGCCGCCGAGGTTGAGCGCGGCGGCGTGTTCGGGAACGGGAGCGACGCCGTGGTCGGCGGTGAAGACGACGACGGCGTTGCGCAGGCCGACGCGCCTGTCCACGAGGTCGAGCAGCGCGGCGATCTGCCTGTCAACGCGCAAAGTTATGTCCATCGCTTCCTGGCTGTACGGCCCGAAGCGATGGCCGACGATGTCGTTCGCGGAGAAACTGACAGACAGCACGTCCGTGTCTGCGTCCGCGCCTAAGCCCTCGTTGATGATCGCCTGTTCGGCGAAAGAGACGAGCAGGTCGTTGGTGTAGGGCGTGTAAAGCAATGCGTCGTAGAACTCTTTACCGGGCGTCGCGGCCCCGCCCGTGACGACGTGCGGAAACGTGTTCGTGTCTTTGACGTTGCCGATATTCTCCCAGGGCGGCGCGTCCGGCCCCGCGCGGCGCAGGTACTCCGCTTCGGGCAACAGCCGCTCCCACTTCGCGCCGAAATATTTATCAGCCGGTCGCGCCTCGTTGAAGCGCGCGACCCAAGCGGGCAGTTGATTGAAGTAGAAAGTGCTGGAGACGAACCGCCCCGTCGCGGAACTGAACCAGTAAGCCGCGTTCGCCATGCGCCCGGCGGGGAAGATCGCCGCGCGGTCTTTGACGGAGATGCCGATCACCTTCGAGCGCCCGCTCGTCGTCAACTTCAACTCGTCGCCGAGCGTGGAAACGAGCAGGTGGCGCGGACTCGACCCCTTCTCCGATTCGCCGCCGCCGAGAATTTTGACGGCGTCGTCCTGCGTGTTGGCGACGCGCCTGCTCGTCTCGCGCTCGTACCACTCGTTGCCGACGATGCCGGTCTCGGAGGGCCACGCGCCCGTCAGAAGCGTCGCGTGTCCGGGCGCGGTCTCGGTCGGGATGTGGTCGTAGTTGGCCTCCGTCCAAGAAGCGCCCTCGCGCTGCATGCGTCGCAGTCCGCCGGCGGCGAAAAGGTCGCCGAAGCGTTGCAGGTAGTCGTAGCGGAACTGGTCAACGACGACGAGCAGCACGAGGCGCGTGCGCGTCTGTTCGACCGGCGTGCTGCCCGTGCGCTTTGACTGCGCGGCGACACCGGCGCACGAGATGAGTGCCAGTAGAAGCGCGAGCGCGAGGCTGAGCGCGGACGAAGCGGTCGCCTGGCGGCGCGTTGGAGAAAAAGTTGTCATGTTCGTCTGTGGACTTGCTTGAAAAGGGTTCTTCTTCAGAGCTGATTAACGGCTGATGAGCGGGCATGATAACATCGCCCCGTCCGGCGGCGCGAGTCGGGGTCATCGGTGACGGGCATCTTTTCGGTCGGGGTAGAGTGTGCGTGAGCGAATTCGACGCGGAATATGAAAGGCTTGTGGCGGAGGCGCGGGGTCGCACGCGCGGGCGCAACGACGTGCTCGACTACCTCGATCTGCGCGCGACGAACGACGCGCTGCGCACGGGCGGCGTCGAATGGCTACTGCAAACTTTCACGGCGCTCGCGGGCGAAGCCAACCGCGCGGGAGCCTGTCTCACTTTCACACGCGCCGACGCGCATCGCTTCCGCGTCGGCAACTCGACGATGGTTGGCGAGCAACTCGTTTTGCGCGTCGGCGTCCGTTCGCTCACGGTCGAGGCGGGCTGGCCGCGCACGCCGCGCGACGGCATCGTCGGCGGCGGTGGGCTGGCCTGCGCGCAGGTCAGCCACTTCGGCAACCGCGCGGCTGGCGAAGAGATTTTGCTTGTCGCGTCCGAGAGCGGCGCGGCGCGCTGGCTTGTGCTGGACAAGACGAGCACGCGTTCGGAGTTTTCGGAAGAGAGTGCACGCCGCCACCTGACAAAGCTGCTCGACGAAAAATAAACACTGTCAATCACGCCCCGGAGCCGAACGATATGCGGCGAGGCCTGCACGTTTTCGGACGCCGCTGCGAGCCTTCATAGAAGACGTGTTGATTGACGCTCGCGAAAAGCTTTTCCCACCTCTCGCCATTTCCCTTCACTTTTCCACCACACGGTTTCTCCTCTCCCGCGCGGCACAAAGCTTGCCATGCCGTTGTGCGGTTAGTCGCCGCGCGACATGTTCCCCAGACGAAGCGGCACGAACGGCGGACTCACGCGGCTGCGAACTCCTCGCGCCGGCGCGGCACGGAGTCGCCCCCATCGAGAAATCTCAAGGAGACAAGCAAGATGAATAACCGACGCTCAACCATTCTGACTTTCGCGCTCGCCGCTCTCGCATTCCTGCTCCTGCCCGTCGTCGCTTCGGCGCAGGACAACCGCCCCGTGTGGGAGGAAATCCGCGACCGCGCGCAACGCGATGGAGATTACGGGCGCGACCGTGACCATCGCCACGACGACGACCGCGACAACGGCAATCACCGGCCCGGTCGGATCAGCGACTACGACCGCCGCGTCCTGCGCGACGTTGCCAGACGCATCAAAGATCGAAGCCGTGGCTTTCAACGCAACCTTGATCGCCTGCTCGACGACAGCCGCTACGACGGCACGCGCCGCGAAGACCACATCAACGGGGACGTGAGAAATTTCCGTCAGGCCGCCGAACGCTTCGAGTCGCGCGCGGGCGACAGCAACGACCTCAACCGCAGCGCCGGCGAAGCGCGCGAGTTGATCGAAACAGCCTCGCACGTCGGTCGCTACGTCTCGCGCGTCCGCCTCGACTCGCGCACGCGCTCCGACTGGTCGCAAATTCGCAGCGACCTACGCACCGTCGCCGACATCTACGGCTTCCGCATGAGCGATCTGGATAACGGCTACGGCAACGACGGCTACAACCGGCGCGGCAGGAACGACGACGATTATCGCCGCGACGACGAATACCGCCGCGACCGCGACCGTCGCAGAGACACGGGCTGGCGCTGGCCGCAGAACTAAAACATTCCAGCCAGCAGCCATCTCATCAACAACCCACAGGCCGCGACGGCCTGAAGCAGCAACGAAAACGGCGTGGACATCATCCGCGCCGTTTTTCTTTAGCAAAGACAATTAACAGGGATAGACAGGATAGACAGGATACAAACAGAAATGATGAGTGATGAATGCGAAATGATGAATGAAGAAAAAGCATGTGCCTTCTATTCATCATTCATCTTTCATCATTCCGCATTCGCCTTTCATCCTGTCCATCCCTGTTAATTCTTCTTCGCCATCCATCATCGTGATGCGACAATGCGGCGCATGACGCAGCCTAAAGGCACTCTCTATCTGGTGGCGACCCCTATCGGGAATCTCGAAGACATCACGCAGCGCGCTTTGCGTGTGCTTGCCGAGGTGAGTCTCATCGCATGCGAGGACACGCGGCGGACGGGAGTTTTGCTCGCTCGCTTCCAGATCAAGACGAAGACCGCCAGCTACCACGAGCACAACGAACAGGAGCGCGCCGCCGAATTGTGCGCGATGCTGGAAGCGGGCAAAGACATCGCCGTCGTCTCGGACGCGGGCACGCCCTGCATCAGCGATCCCGGCTTCCGGCTCGTGCGCGCGGCCATTGAGCGAGGCGTGCGTGTCGTGCCCGTACCCGGCGCGGCGGCCTTCGTCGCGGCGCTCGTGGCCTCTGGGCTGCCGACCGACGAGTTCTACTTCGGAGGCTTCCTGCCCGCGCGCACGCACGCACGTCGCGCACGTCTCACCGCCGTCAAACAACTTTCCGCGACGCTCGTTTTCTACGAAGCGCCGCACCGCATCGCGCACACGCTCTCAGACGCACGCGAGATTCTCGGCGAGAGGGAAGCCGTCGTCGCGCGAGAGTTAACGAAGGTTTACGAAGAGTTCGCGCGCGGGCGTTTGAGCGAACTGGCCGCGCGCTTCTCTACGGAACAGGCGGCGCGCGGCGAGATGGTGCTCGTCATTGACCGCAAAGTTATCGAAGACGAGGCGGAGCGCGAAGCGCCTTCATCGAGCGTCGCGGAGCGCGTCGCTGAACTTGAGGGCGAAGGGCTTGACCATCGCGCGGCACTCAAGCGCGCAGCACGCGAACTGGGGCTGACGCGCGACGAGGCCTATCGTCGTCTGGTCTCCGAGCGAGCGAGCGCGGAAGAGTGAAGAAATTTTTGTCGCACGCCCCACAGGTAAACTGGGCTGGCTCGAACTCGATAACGTTCGCTTCTTCAAGTAGCACCCCGCAAATTTTGTTGACATCGGCGCGCGGCGCGAATAATCTGCACACGCTGGTTCAACCTCGCACCGTCGTCCTTACGCAATTTCCAACTCGCTTCCGCAGAGCCAGCCGTCCTGCCGACGCCAAGGAGGTCGTGAATGCGATGGCCGTTCCACCACAACACAACGTAGCGCAGCCGCCACCGGCGGAGGTCGCCGCGAAGAAAAAAGTCGCCATCCTACGCGCTGAGGTCATCATGCTTCTCCTGCTACTGGTGTGTGGTTTGGGCGTGTGGGGACTCGTTGACCGCGCCGTAGTCTGGCTGACGAAAGGCTGGGAGCCGCGCGAAGGGCTGGCGCAGATCGAGCATCAAGTGCCATGGCGAGAAGCCAGCTTGGCGATGACCCAGGACGAGCGAAAGGCGACGGAAGATCAGCTCATCCAGGCGCGCATCGAGCTGGCGAAACAGACGACCATGCTCGCTGCGCTCGACGCCGTGCCAACCACGAAGCCCACGCCGACCCCGGCGGCGGAGCCGAACGCAATGGCGTCGAAGCCAGTGCCATCTCCGGCAGAGACGGTGAAGCTGGGCACTAGCACCGACGCGCTGCCGACGCGCGAGGACACGCTCGTGAAGCGGGAGGCCGCCGCGCGGCTCGTCAACGACCTGATCGGGCGGCTCAATCTTCTTCAGACGGTGTCTGACGATCTCACCAAGGAAGTCGAGCACAGTCGCTGGCTCGCCACACGCGATTTTAATAGTGGGCAGTTGTGCTACAGGGTCGTCAGGCCGCTAATCACCTTTGCCGCGACCGCGCTTGTACTGCTGGGGCTGCTCCGGCTGCTGGCCCCGCGCGCGCGGGCCGCCGAGGCACGGGCCGAGAAGGAAGGGTATGGCGTGAACACCTCGTTGGTGGTGTGGGCGTTCGTCGGGCTGCTTCTCATCCTCGTCGCTTACCAGACCTTGGAGATAGCGGGTGCGGCCTTCGTGGGAGCCGTCGTTCTGCTGCTCTTCCTGGCGTGGATGCAGTGGCCCAGGCAGGAGGGCGCGAATGCAGCCAAGAAACAGTGACGCGAAACCGGAGGCGGGCGCGACAGTCGAAAAGGGCTTCGACTCGCCGGTTGGCGACCCGTCAGGCGATTTGCTAGACGTTGACCGGCACGCGCTGGCGCTGGCGCGCTACATTGAGAGGCAGGCCGACCGGCTGCCTTTTACCATCGGTATCTTCGGCGAGTGGGGCGAGGGCAAGACCACGTTCGTCAACTTCCTGTGCCACCATCTCGCACATCCCGGCGGCCCTGGCTCGCCGCGCCAGCCCATCAACTTCATCTCATTCTCCGCTTGGGCCTACAACACCTCCGATAAGCTCTGGCGCGCTCTCATCCTGAAGATTGCGCGCGTCCTGTATGGGAAGGAGGAGGCCGGCTGCGAAAAGCCGCAGGCGGGCGGGAAAGCCCAGACCAGAGCGACGGGGGAAGCCGCAGCATGGGGCGCAGGCGAGCAAGAGCCAGACGGCGTCATCGCAAAGGTCTCTCGCTTCCTCGCCCGCGACGCCGTCGTCCTTAGCAAGCCCGCGCCGGATAAGTTTGATCTCATCATGCGTGAGTTGGAGGAGGCGGACTACGGGCAGGTCAGCCAGCGCAACGCCGACGCCAACGAAGAGGCGACAATGGCGGCTATCGTCAAAGGCGCGGTGGCGGCCCTGAGCACCTTCTCGCCCCTCGTCGCGGGACTGCACGGACTGTTCGGACTCAACCCGAAGGACGAAGTGGCGAAGGCGCTCCACCAGACCAACGGGGTCACGCGCGAGAACGTCGAGGCGCTCCAGCGATTCCAGCGCATCTTCGGCAAGATCATCCGCTACAGACCGTACCGGGAGGGGCCAGTCTACATCTTCATAGACGACCTCGACCGCGCGCAGCCGGACGTGGCGCTCGACATCATCGAGGCGATCCGCATCGCGCTCGAAGACGACAACTGCGTCTTCATCCTCGCAGTGGATCATCGTCTCATCTCGGAAGGTCTGCGGCTGCGTTACCGCGAATTATTTAAAGGGAGATACGCTTCCTCCTTCGCGGCGAAGGGTCACGAGTATCTCGAAAAGATTATCCAGTTCCGCATGCCGATGCCGCCGCGCACGCCGGAGCAGGTGCAGAGCCTGATTGCCGCGCAGTATCCGGAGTGGGCGGCTGCGGGCGACATCATCCGCACGGTCGTCGGCGCGAACCCGCGACGCATCAAGCAGTACTGCGAGCGCCTGACCTTTCAGCAGACGGTCGGCCCACGCCCCTTCTCGCTCGGCGAGCGCCGCAGCTCGCCGGCCCCGGAAGAGGAGGAGGCCCCGCCCGCGCCGGCAGAGCAGGAACCGCCGCAGCAGCGTGAGGAGGAACCGCAGATGGCTCTTAAGAACACTGACTTTGTTCGTGCACTTGAAAGACTTTCGGACAACCAGGTACGCAATGTTGCTATCAACGTGAACGAAAATTTCGACGACTTGGGCAGCACCCCCACAGCGAGGATGACGGAGTTAGTACTAAGGTGCCGTCGCGCGGGTAAAGACCGGCTCCATCAACTGAGGGATGCGATTGAGCAGGAGTCTCCCGGTCTGTTGGCCCATGTTATCTCTACTAATTCCACATCCGACGAAGCACCGTAGGCACTGAAGCACGCGAGCAGTCAGGCGCGCGCCGGAAACTTTATGGACGAACATACGGACGGACTTCTGGACTTGAAGACCAGAGAGCTTCTCGAAAAGCTCATCAGGCTCTACCAGCAGGACTCGGAAGTACTGCGGGTCGTCGCACGCCTCGCGCGCAAAGCAGACGAGTTCAAGGCGGCGATGTCGGAAGTCGAAGGCCGCGCGAGGCAGCCGGGCAGCGACGCGCCGGAGCGCTCGCCATCCGAAACACTCACGGCGGACGAATGGAAGAGTTTCTGCCGCAAGGTCGAAGGGTCAAAGCTGCTGCGCCAGTTGTTTGCCACAGACCCGGAACCACTCTCGGCGGCGGATGCGTGGAAGGTCGCGGCACTCGCGCAACTGGCCGACGTGATGCCCGACGCCAGGAACGTGCTCTACACGCGCGACGGTGCGTTCATGGGTGTGCTCGCCGCCGCGCTCGACCGCAGCATGACGGCGAAGGACGCCGAGCAACTGTTGACCGAAGACCTCGTCAAAATTATCACGCTGGCGGAAGAGTCGCCGGACGATCTGGCCGATCAGCTCTACGACCTTGCCGGCTCGTCGTACTGGCATGGCGTCCTGATGTCGCTCGAAGACGATACAGATTACACCGCGAACCTCGGAGCCGACGCCGCGCAAGCTCGTCAGAATTTTCAGAAGTTCCAGCGACTGCGGCAGAGGCTCTCCGCCCCGACCCGCCTCTCGCGCGTGCCGCGTAGGCTCTACCGCTTGACTCTGGATTTGGTGAATAAGCTTAAAGAAGCCGGGGATAAGAGCGTCGTGCCCGGCAAGAAGTCCGGCCCGCCCGCGCCCGCGAAGCAGAGGACAGAACAAGCCTCCGACGCGCTGAAGCGGCTCCGCGCGCATGAAGAGACGCGGGTGAAACTTGAGAACATCGAGGCCGAGCGGAAACTCCATTTCGAGGTGGCGCTGCACTTCATCACGAAGCGCAAGTTCGCCAAGCTCGACGCCTTCCTCTACAGTTGGGACGAGGCCGCGCGCCTCGCCATGTCCGACTACGACGGCCTCGTCAAGGTTGAGTCCGGTATCGTGCGCCCCGCCCCGACGCTGACGACGCCCGCCTTCGCCACCGAGGAAGCGCAAAAACTCTACGAACTGTGCATGAAAGACGAGCGTCTGAGACGCTTCCTGCGCCTGCGCCCACACTTCAGGGAGATAGACCCAAAAGAGCTAATCCAGTATCGCCCAGCCGCCATTTCCTTTGAGGCGCTGGAGTCCACGACGGCGGGCGCGACCGTGACCACGAAGTCAGCCACGCCCCAGACACCCGCCGAGACAGCGGCGGCGACGATCACACCTGCTCCGACGGGAGTCGTCTCCGCCTCTTTCGAGATTAGTCGCTTCACGGAAAAAGTCACGGAGGGCAAGGGCAAGTCGCCGTCTTCACCCCTCTCTTATCGGGTCAGGTTTTCCTCACCCGGCAGTCCGCACGACGCTGAGGTCCACCTGTCCACGGAATCGCTTGCCAATGAAATGCTCGCCTTCTTCAACCTCTCGTCCGTGAATGCGTACCTGCAACTCACGCAGATGCTCGCCGACCCTAGCTCCGACCTCACCTCCCGCGTCGCCCGTGGAGGGCAGAAGCTGTTCGAGAAGTTCCTCGGCTCATCAAACATCGTTAAAGCCATCGGCACGCTTCTCGGTGATACGACCTTGAGGCAACAGTTGCGTCTTTCAGTCAAAACCGATGAGTCGAATGTAGCTAACCTTCCGTGGGAGTGGCTCGTGCTGCCGGACCAGAGCGAAAGCATGGTGCTGAATGCCGGTTACTCCTTAGCTCGCAACGTCAACAGTGGCAAGACACCAACCAAGCCGCCGCCGTACTTATTCCCGCTGCGTGTGCTGACGGTGCTGTCGGGACAAAATGAGTTGGCACGGCGGGAGGTGGAGCGAAAGTGGGAGGGGATGAAAGCCCTTTTCGACAAGGGCGAAGCAATTCAATTAAGAATGTTCAGGGGAGAAAAAGATGTCGCGGAGGAGCTGGGAGTCGTACTAACTGAGTTCAGGCCACACGTCCTGCACTTCGAGGCGACCGTCTCCTCTCCAGGTTCCCACACTCCCAAGCGCACGTTGAAACCTTCCATCCTTTTGTACAATCAGGACGATCAATCTTACTCCCTAACACTGCCTAGGCTGAGAGAGATGCTGCTTGATTCGGACGTGAACCTAATAGTGTTTGGCGACAATCCCGGTGGCAGCTTCCTCGATAACCCTCTGCTCGACTTAATCGCGGGATTGATGCGGGACGGATTCCTGGCGGCGGCGGTCGTGCCGACGAGGCCGGTCGAGGAGAAGACAGCGCAGAACTTCCCGCGCGCATTTTACCGCTCATGGCTCGGCGGGCAACCGCTCTACGCCGCCGTCGCCGGCGCGCGGGTCGAACTCCGCAACCACGGCGACGATTGGTCGGCCTTCGCGCTCTTCGGTGACTCTGGTGCCCTCGAAAACTTGCGCCTCCCACCAACACTTTCCTAGACGCCGCGCCCCTCAACGAATAACTACGTCATCAGCTCTGAGCAAGTGGTCGAGCCACAGGTTCGCGGACTTTTCCTGCACGGTGTTGGCGCGCAGGCGGTCGTTGAGGTTCTTGAAATCAACTTCGTCGAGCAGTTGATCCTGATTGAAGCATGAGAAGACGAACGACTCCACGCCCGTCTGCGGGTCAACGTGGCGCTGTAGACACTGCGCGCAGACCTCTTTCATCATGCACTGCATCGGGCTGTTGATGGAGCCGACGCCGACGTGTGTTTGTTTCAGGTGCGGCGCGAGCACGGTGTGGCGCGCTTGCTTCACCGCCGCCATCATGCGGTCGGAGCCGATGGCGATGAGGCGGTCAACTTCGCGCAGGTCGAAGAGCGGTTTGCCGAGCGTGCCGCCGGCATAGGCAAGCATGGCCTGCACGATGTTGCCGCGAAAGTGCGCGTCCTGCGCGCGGCGGGGTTCGATCTCGACTCCCGTGTCCGTGGCCCAGATAACCTGATCGGTGGCGGCCTCGATCTCTTCGCGCTTGAAGAGGTCTTCGCCACGCTTGTAGCCCGCGAAGTAGATGACGCGGTTCGCGCTCTCGCGCAGAGCCTTCGCGATTGAGAAGAGGACTGCGTTGCCGAGTCCGCCGCCCGCGAGCAGCACGGTTTCATTCGCGGGGATTTCGGTCGGCGTGCCGGTCGGCCCCATCACGACGACCTGCTGCCCCGGCTTGAGAAGCGCGCACTGGCGCGACGACGCGCCCATCTCCAACACGATCAGGCTGAGCAGCCCCGCCTCCTTGTCCACCCACGCGCCCGTCAGCGCCAAGCCCTCCATCAAAAGCTTCGTGCCGTCAATTATCCGCGCGTCCGTCTCGTAATTTTGCAGGCGATAGAACTGGCCGGGATGAAACTTTCTCGCCTGCATCGGCGCACGGACGATCACGTCAACGATGGTATCGGTCAGTCGTTCGACGCGGACGACGCGCGCGAGCAGGTTTTCATCCAGCGTCTCGACGAGCCGCGCGAACGCCGCGTCACGCTCTTCCTGCTCGCGCGACGCTGTGGAGTTCTCACGCCCGGCAGCAGCGATCTCATCCGCGAACAACGCCGCGACGTGCTCGTAACCGTGCTTGGCCGAGGCCATCGCCTTGACGACGTTGCCCGCGTAGACGGGATGGTTGTCGCCGTAGTAGCTGATGAAGCGCCCGCCGGATTCGTAAGACGTGAAGAAAGCGCGCTCGCCTTTCGCGGCAGGCACGAGCCGGAAATTTCCGTCAGCCTGTCTTTCAACTTTGTGCGGCGCGAAGAACTCGCGCCACTCGTCGAGCGCGAACGTGCCGGGCCGCTCCTTCTCGTAAATCGTGTTCGGGCTGGTTCCGGCGGCGACGCAGACGGTGCGCGCGGGGAGTCGCACGAACTCGCCCGAATTTTTCCACTTGCCCGTCTCCGCGTCGCGCCGCATGCGCTCGAAGACGACGGCGCTGACCGCGCCCGTCTCTTCATCGGGCACGGCTTCTGCGGGCGTCATGTTCTCGACGAAATGGATGCCTTCTTCGAGCGCCTTCGCGACCTCTTCGTGATTCAAACGATAAGCCGGAGAATCAATCAGCCGCTTGCGGTAGACGATTGCGACGCCGCCCCACGAGCGCACGAGCGGCACGAAGTCCGGCGCTTCGCCCGCCGCTTCCGCACGCGCACGCTCCTCGCGAACTGCCGCGCCGTGCGCGAGAAACTCTTCATAGACGGCGCGCTCCTCCGCGTCGAACCGCTTGAAGACTTCCGCCTCGCCGAACTCTGCGACGAGCTTCTCGTGTCGGTCGAGTATCTTCTCGCACTGGACCGGGTAATAGGCGAACAACTCCGTCGCGGTATCAATCGCGGTCAGACCGCCGCCGATGACGATGGCCGGCAGGCGCACTTGAAGATTGGCGAGCGCGTCGCGCTTGAATGCGCCGGTCAGTTGCAAGGCCATCAGAAAGTCGGACGCCTTGCGGACGCCGCGCAGCAGGTTGTTCTTCATCTCGACGATGGTCGGGCGGCCCGCGCCGGACGCTATCGCGATGTGGTCGAAGCCGAGTTCCCAGGCGTCCTCGATGGTCAGCGTGCCGCCGAAGCGCACGCCGCCGTAGAAGCGGAAGCGTTCGCGGCGCGCGAGCGCGAGGTGAATCATCGTCAGGAAATTTTTGTCCCAACGCACGGTGATGCCGTACTCCGAGACGCCGCCGAAACCCGCGAGCACGCGCCGGTCGAGCGCCGACTCGATCTCGCTCACGTCGCGAACGGCGCGCGGGCACTCGCGCCCGCCGTCGCCCGTCAGTCCTTTGTCGAGCGGCTCGATCTTCAGTCCGTCAATGCCGACGACGCTGAAGCCTTCGTTGAGGAGAAAGTGCGCGAGCGTGTAGCCGGCGGGGCCGAGGCCGACGACGAGCACGTTCTTGCCGTTGTAGGGGAGGGCATGCGGGCGTTTGGCGTTGATCGGATTCCAGCGCGTGAGGAGCGAGTAAATTTCAAAGCCGTAGGGCAGACTGAGGACGTTCGTCAGCACGCCCGTCTCGGCCTGCGGAATGTTGACCGGCTCCTGCTTCTGGAAGATGCAGGACTTCATGCAGTCGTTACAGATGCGGTGGCCCGTGCCCGGACACATCGGGTTGTCAATCATCACGAGCGTGAGCGCGCCGATAGAGTCGCCGTCGCGTTGCAGGACGTGCATCTCGGAAATCTTTTCGTCGAGCGGGCAGCCCGCCAGTGCGATGCCGAGCGGGTTGCGCTTGAGCGAACCGTCGCGCTCCCTGAGTCCCTTCGAGCATGAATCCTTGTCGCGTTCGTGGCAGTAGATGCAGTAGTTGACCTCGTCGAGCACTTCGCGCGGCGTATCTCGCGCGTCCGTGAGGCCGAAGCCGTCGCGTCGTCGCAAGTTTTGTTCGAGGCCGCGCGCCAACTCCGGCACGTCCGCATTCGGGCGTTCGATCTGTACCAGATTTTCGTAATTCAGAGGATGCGGGAAGCGGAAAGAGACCCAACCACGCACGCGCTCACGCGCTTCAGGCTGCGACGCGTGAGCAGCCGCCCACGCCTCGACGAGCCGTAGCGCGGAACGGACGAACGATTGCGCGCCGCTCTCTTCCACCGTCTGCCGCTCGCCGCTCGCTTCGCCCCTGCTTTCTCCGCCTGCTTCGCTCTCGTCACGCCACGCGGCGAGTGCGGCTTCCGTCTCAGTTCCCTCAACCTTTGCTCCGGCGGCGGCGGCGGCGCGTGCGAGGTCTTCAGACCACTCGGCCTCCTGCCGCACTCCGGCGCGACCGAAATTCTTCTCCCACGCGAGCAGCCGCACGGCCATCGTTGCCACGCCCAACTCTCGATCCGCGCCGAGCGTGTCTTCAAAGGCCAGATGACGCAAACGTTCGAGCACGTCGTCCGTCGCCGGGGCGTCAACGTCCGCCGCCTTCTCCGGCGGAAAACTCTTGAGCGCGCGGCGCTGGACGAATTGCTTGAAGACGAAGACGGGGTCTTGCGTGCGGATGGCTTCAATCAACTCTTCGCGCTCGCGCTCCACGCCGAACAGCCGCGCGACGAAACGCGAGAGATGGACTGCTGCGGCGATCAACAGTTCCGACTCGGCCTTCGTGCCCGATATCCCTTCGCCGCGCGTGCCGAGGTAATTCATCAACGAGGTGTGCAGCTCCGCGTCCGCCTGCCGCAGTTCCGCGTAGAAGCTTTCGGCCAACTCACGCAGGCGCTCCGGGCGATAGAGGTCGCCGTAAGCGAAGCCCTCTATGCCCGGACGAAAATTCGCGGGTGCTTGTGCGTCGTTCGTTGTGTGTTGGGAGACCCGGATAGGCTCGGTGAAAGAATTCTGTGCCATTGTCAGTAGCTTTTTAGCAGCCCTGTGATGGGAGAGATATTCAAGCGCGCCGCGACTTTCTCAAGAGCGCACAAGCGCGACACGCCCGGACGGAGTATAGCATCGCAGGCGCGCGACGTTGAAAGAGCCTCCGCTCCGCCGGCCATTGTGAGCTATTTCGACTGCCGGACGTGCACTTCGCAGAAGTTGTCCGGCGGCGTTTCAACTCAACAGGCGGCTCGCTTGCTAATTCACGGATGGCACTTTTATAATACCTATGCTCTTGGCGCATTGGTGTAGTCGGCTAACACGCTGCCCTCTCAAGGCAGAGATCACGGGTTCGAGTCCCGTATGCGCTATTGATTGAGCATGAGGGAAAGGCTCAGGCCACATGGCCTGAGCCTTTCTCTCGTTGGGGCCTTTGCCACTTTCATCTGATCGTAGAGCGCGCAGGCACGGTAGGTCACGCCGTAGTTGACAGCCGGCGTCGAGGCCATTTCACGTCGAAGGCAGCGAGTCGTGTCTGACTCCGTACCCTTTCAGCTTTCCGTCCGCGAATCACTTTCCTACCGGAGCGGCGCGCTTCCGCTGCCTTTCAGATACTTGTCGAGGAAATCAAGAATCGCCTTGTAAGCGCGTATCTCGTTGGCCTTCTTTGTAAAGCCGTGGCCTTCGTTGTCGAAGACGACGTACTCGACCGTGCCGTTACGTCGCTTGATGTTCTCGACGATCTCGTCCGACTCCGGCTTGATGACGCGCGGGTCGTTCTTGCCTTGGAGGACGATGAGCGGGCGCGTGATTTTGTCTGCGTGGAAGAGGGGCGAGGCGGCGCGCAGTTTCTCTAACTCCGTCGAGGGGTCGCCAATCTCCCTGTAGAGCGATTTGCGGAACGATTCCCAGTAGGGCGGGATGGATTGCAGCGTCCGCACCCAGTTCGAGACGCCGAAGAGGTCAACGCCGACGGCAAATTCTTCCGGCTTGAAGGCGAGCGCCGCGAGCACCATGTAGCCGCCATAGCTTCCGCCCATGATGCCGATCTTGTTTTCATCCACGTAGCCGAGCGACGCGAGATACTTCTTCGCCTCGACGCAATCCCACAGAGGCTCGCGCCCGTGCTTGCCGTCGTCGGAGGTGAAGAACGTCTTGCCGTAACCCGAAGAACCGCGATTGTTGACGCCTAAGACGACGTAGCCGTGGTTGACGAGATATTGAACGACCGGGCTGTAGCCGACGCGCGTCTGGCCGCCGGGGCCGCCGTGGATGAGCAGAAGCGCGGGCGCTTTATGCGCTGCGTCCGCCTGTTGCGGCTTGTAGAGGATGGAGGGAATCTCCACGCCGTCGAAAGATTTGTAGCGAATCACCTTCGACTCGACAAGGTCTGCCGGATTGATCTCCGGGTTGAGACTCTCGGTCAGCTTCGTCGCCTTCTTCGTCGCGAAGTCGTAAACGTAGAGATTGCTGGGCGAGCGGTCGCCGTTGAGGTAGAAGGCCATCAGACGCTCGCTCGGCGAGATGTTGACGCCGGTGATGTCTCCGTTCGGGAGTTTCGGCAGCGGGACAAGCTTACCCGTAGCCGTTTCGTAAATCTTGATTTTCGTGCGCGCATCCTCGTTCATGGCGACGACGCGATACTTGCCGTTGCGCGAAAAGTAGGTGTACGACACGTCCCACGACGCACGCTCGACCGCTTCGCGCTTGCCCGTCGCGAGGTCGTAGCGCGTGATGTGCTTGAACTCGCCGCCCTCATCCGTCAGGTAGTAGAGCGACTTCGAGTTCACGTCGAAGGTCTGCGGGCTGTTCGCCACGTCGCCTGTGTGCGCGGTGATGTTCTTCATCTCCTTCGTCGCCGTGTTGTAGAGGTACACGTCCGCGTCCGCAGGCGAGCCGCCGGTCTTCTGGAAGGCGATAAACTTCTTATCGTTCGAGATGTCGCCGAGGTTGTAGCCAGTCTCGTCCTTGTAAACGAGCGTGGGCTTGAAATCGGCGACTGTCATCTCGAAGATGTCGAAGAAGCGCGCGTCGCGTTCGTTGGACGAGTAGAAGAAAGATTTCCGGTCGTGGCTCCAGCCGAGGAAGTTAGCCTTCGTCTTCTCGCCGGGCGTCAGGTCGCGCTCTGTGCCGCCGGCCTCGCGCACGTAGAGATGGCTGTTCTCGTTGCCGCCGCGATCATACGTGTAGATGACGCGCGTGTCCGCAGGGAAATAAGAGACTGCGTAGGTGCTCTCCTTCGTCGAGTTCGTCAACTGCTGCGCCGCGCCGCCCGCGACGGGCACGGTGTAGACGTTGAAGATGCCGGTCTTGTTGGTGTGAAAAAGTATTTGCTTCTCGTCGGGCGAGAAAGAACTGCCGCCGATGCGCGTCGTCGCCATGAACTGCTCGATGGTGTACTGCTTGACGGCGTGCGCTTGCAGGGAGACGGTCGGCGGCCTGTTGCGCTCCTGCGCCTGCGTGTTCGCGGACAAAAGACAGTTGCATGCGAGGAGCGCGAAGGCGAGCGCCGCCCGTCTCGACTTTCGGCCCGCGCCCGCACATGAAGCATGAAGTGTTTCGACTGTTCTCATCGGAGTGATCCTTTTCTGGTGTGTTAGGTCGTCAGACGACGATTCGGCCCGGTGTGGATGGATGAACGTCCACGCTCGTGCAAAAGTTTCAGCGCGGCACACGTGCGGCAGCGCGCCGCTCAAGCACGGAGTTGACCTGCGCCAGCATTTCGCGCGCCGAGAAGGGCGAAGTGATGTACTCCTCCGCACCCAGCCTGAAGGCCTCCGCAATGGTTTCTTCACCTGCACAGGCCGAGAAGATGATGACGGGAATGTGTCGCGTGTACGGCGTCTTCTTCAAGACGCGGCAGGCTCGAAAGCCGTCCATCACGGGCATCAGATAGTTGAGCAGGATAAGGTCGGGCATTATTTCGCGCGCCCTCTCGATGCCCTCAAGCCCGTTCTCCGCCGTGACGACCCGAAACTCTTCGCGCTCGAAGAAGCCTCTGAGTAGTTCCAGAATGTCGCTGTCGTCGTCAACGATAAGCAGCGTCCTCTGACGCGTCTTTTCTGTCCGCTCCGCCCGCGCTGTGTCTCTCTTCCCCGTCATCATTCACCGCCGCGCTTAGTCAACCACGCGCTCTCTTCGCGGTCAGGCGGACTCGCGCTCCACCGCCAGCAAAACTTCGTCGCGGTACGCGCCCCGCTTCCAATGGCGTCGCGGGATGCGCCCCACTTCCCTGTAACCAGCGCCCAGAAGCATCTTGAGCGAGGCGACGTTCTCGGCCATCACTTCCGAAAGCAGCAGGCGCAGGCCCAACACCTCAAAGGCGTAGCGCGTGCGCGTGCGCGCTGCGTCTGCGCCGTATCCCTTGCCGCGAAACTCATGCGCGCCGATGATCGTTCCCGTATGCGCCGCGCCGCTCCGCCACTCGATACGATGAAAGCCGTTAAAGCCGATGTGTTCGCCCTCAAGCGTCTCGACAGCGAGCGCGATGTCAGTCGGGTGCATCCCGTACGGCCCCATCATGCGATTGAAGTAGTCTTCCTCCGCGAGGCGCGTGATCGGGATGTCGCCGATGAGAGTCCACTTTGTCACCTCTGGATCGTTCATCCACACGAGCGCGTTCTCCAGGTGACGCTCCTTGTCGAGACCCACCAGCCGCACCTTCTCGCCTTCCCAACCGTTCCCCACGCGTACACCTCCAATCTTTGATAATAAGGGCACAATTTACAGGATTGCCGGGTAAATTGGAATGACCAGATCACGCGCACGCGCTTGTACGAACCCGCTCGGCGGAAGGCTCACGTGTTGTGAATCGCGTTCTGCTCGAACGCCCGCCGTCCGTTGATGCTAACATCTTCCTGCTCGTCGGCTGACCGGCAGATAGGTTCATTGCAGATGCGACGTTTCAAGTTAGTCTTCAAATACGTTCTCGGCATTTTCTTCGTGCTGGCGGGGGTGAATCATTTCGTCAATCCCGCTTTTTATCTGAAGATTATGCCGCCGTATCTACCTTGGCATCTCTTGCTGGTTTATCTGAGCGGGTTATTTGAAACAGTTCTCGGCGCGCTGCTGCTCGTGCCGCGATTCACGCGACTCTCACGCGGAGTTGTACACAGAGATCAGTCCGATACTTTTGTGGCTGAGGCTGCCGCTTCAGTTAGCCTTGATGGGATGGGTTTACTGGTACACGCGGCCAGCCGCCCGGCAGTGATAGAGTTTGCATGTTCAGGACTGTTAGTTCTGTTACGTGTATTCCTTTTTTACACGCGGGTTCAATCCTGTCTGCATGCTTCGACGCGGTTGCGGCCCGACTCCTTGGCGTGGTAGAGCGCCTCGTCTGCACGCGCGATCATGTCGTGGGCGGATTCCATCGAGAGTAGTTGAGCGACGCCGGCGCTCAGTGTGACGGGGAAGACGCGCTCGCCGTCGCCGAAGAAGCGCGAGGCCACGTCGAGGCGAATCTTCTCGGCGAGCGCGAGCGCGCCTTCGAGTTTGGTTTCGGGTGTGAGCACGAGAAACTCTTCACCGCCGTAGCGGCAGACCACGTCCGAGCCGCGCACGGCCTCCGTCAGCACGCGCGCGACCTGCATCAGAGCCGTGTCGCCAGCCGCGTGCCCGAACGTGTCGTTGACCATCTTGAAGTGATCCACGTCAATCACGAGACATGAGAGCGGACGCCCGTAGCGTCGCGCCTCTGCCAGCTCGCGTTGCAGCGAACGTTGGAGGCCGTAGCGATTGAGCAGACCTGTGAGCGCGTCGGTCATGGACTTCTCGCTCGCGGCTTCGGCGCGGCGGCTCGCCTCCTCCGCGCTCAGGCGCAGGCGGTCGCGCTCGCGCTTGAGTCGAATCGCTACGGCGACACGCGCAATCAACTCTTCGACCCTGAAAGGCTTGCTGATGTAATCGTCTGCGCCCACCGCGAGGCCGTTCACTTTCGTCTCCATGTCGTCGAGCGCGGAGAGGAATATGACGGGGATGTCGCGCGTCTCCTGCCTGTCTTTCAACAGGCGGCAGGCTTGCAGGCCGTCGAGCACGGGCATCATCACGTCGAGGATGACGAGGTCGGGCAAGAATTCACACGCCTTCTCGACCGCCTCTCTGCCGTCCTGCGCGGTGTGGATATGGTAGCTCTCCCATTCGAGCCGTCGCTTGATGAGCGCGAGGTTGACCGGCTCGTCGTCGGCGACGAGGATCAAGGGCGGGCGCTCTTGTCTCTGCGTTGAGATTTCCCTGTCTCTCTGCGATTCCGATTCCATAAGATTCTTTGAGCGGCGCGCCGGCAGTCTGTGATGCCGCAGGCGGCGGGGCATGTGCGCGGCAAAACTTTTGGGGCTGGTGAATTTTGAGGCCACACAATCTTAGAATAGATTTAGCGGCATCGTAAAGGTGCGTCCTGTGTTAAGCTGCGCGAAAGTTTCCGGCAGACGCCTGGCACGCGCCCGCGCCCCTGCGGCGTCGGCTACTCTTCACGAGCGCGGGCCGTCCGGCGAGACCGTGGAAGGGACGACTCTCTATGAGACGACGCGAAGGCGACGGCTGCCCTGTGTCGGGCGCGCTTCAGGTGATCGGCGACAAGTGGACGATGCTCATTGTGCGCGAACTAGCGCGCGGCGCTCGCCGCACAACTGAACTGATCGAGCGGCTGCATCCCATCAGCAGCCGCACGCTCGTTGACCGCATGCGAGACATGGAAGCGGACGCGCTCGTTGAGCGCCGCGAGTGGAACGAAAGCCCGCCGCACGTCGAATACGTTCTCACCGGCAGGGGCCGCTTGCTCCTGCCGCTCCTCGACACGCTGCGCGAACTCGGACAGGCGCTCGACTGCAACGACTGCGAAGACCGCAAGACGCAGCTCGGCTCCTACTGCGACGCCTGCCCGCACACGGAGCGCCCCGCCGCAGCCCCGCAGCCGTCGCGCCGCTCTCAGGCGGACGACTCAATCGTGCTGCTTTAATCCCGTTCGAGTCGGGACGAAATTACCGTGCGTCACTGGCTGGAGACGCGCCAGGTTTCTTATTCACAGATCGAACAGAGTAAAAAAAGTCCATGAACGTTCGAGACTACAACCGCGCGGCGTGGGACAGGGAGGTCGGGCGCGGGAACGAGTGGACAGTGCCTGTCAGCGCGGAGCGAATCGAGGCCGCGCGCCGGGGCGAATGGGAAATTCTCCTGACGGAGACGAAGCCCGTCCCGCGCCAGTGGTTCCCGCAATTGAAAGGGCGTGACGTGTTGTGTCTCGCATCGGGCGGCGGACAACAAGCGCCGATCCTCGCGGCGACGGGGGCGCGCGTGACTGTCTACGACAACTCGCCGAAGCAGTTGGAGCAAGACCGCCTCGTCGCCGCCAGAGACTCACTCGATTTGAAAACAGTCGAGGGCGACATGGCCGACCTCTCGGCGTTCGCAGGCGAGAGCTTCGATCTCGTCTTTCATCCAGTCTCGAATCTTTTCGTCCCCGAAGTGCGCCCCGTCTGGCGCGAGACCTTCCGCGTGCTCAGGCGCGGCGGCATACTGCTCGCCGGATTCCTCAACCCTTCGTTGTTCATCTTCGGCTCCGAGACGAGCGAGCACGACAAATTGGAGGTCAGGTACACGCTCCCCTACTCCGACCTCAAAGACATGCCCGGCAAAGAGCGCGACCGGCTCATCGCCAACGAAGAACCTTTTGAATTCAGCCACACGCTCGAAGACCAGCTCGGCGGCCAACTCGACGCGGGATTCCACCTGACCGGCCTCTACGAAGACCGGCACAGGGAGCTTCGCATCGCGCGATTCATGCCGACCTACATCGCCACGCGCGCTCTCAAACCATGACGAGTTCACACGCGACGCCTGCAAACGATTCCCGAACGAGCGAGCCGCTCGTCCTGCTCGGCATCGGCCTCGCGTGCCTCGTCGTCTCCGGCATCAAGCCTTTTGACCGCCTGACGTGGGTGGAGGAAATCTTTCCGGCGGTGGCCGGGGCGCTGATCTTCGTCGCGCTCTACAACCGTTTCCGCTTCACGCCGCTCGTCTACCGGCTCGTCCTGCTGCACGCGCTGATCCTGATGCTCGGCGGTCATTACTCCTACGCGCGCGTGCCCCTCGGCTACTGGGCGCAGGAGCTTTTCCACTTCACGCGCAACCACTACGACCGCGTCGGCCACTTCGCGCAAGGGTTCGTCCCCGCGATCATCGCGCGCGAGGTGCTGCTGCGTCGCACTCCCTTGAAGCGCGGCGGCTGGCTCTTCTTCCTCGTCGTCTCTGTGTGCCTCGGCTTCAGCGCCTTCTACGAATTCACGGAATGGTGGACGGCGCTCATCGAAGGCGACCGCGCCGCCGACTTCCTCGGCACGCAGGGCGACCCGTGGGACACGCAGTGGGATATGTTCATGGCCTTCAGCGGCTCGATCATCGCGCAACTGCTGCTCAGCCGCGTGCACGACCGCGAGTTGGCCCGGCTGAAACAATAAGCGACGAATGTTTGTAGGGGCAGTCTTGTACCTGCCCGTCTTGCGAGATAGCAAGACGGGCAGGTACAAGACTGCCCCTACAGTTTCAACAACGTCCAATTTTAATTTGGAGAGATGTATGATGAAGATTCTTTAACGACGAACGCCGCGCCGGTTAAAGTTTCCGGCGCGGCGTTCGTCGTTTTGTGCGAAGACTGGAAACCGTCTGCTGCCTGACTCAATCCCCGCTCGCTGGTGCGCCGCCCTCGTCGCCCTTGTTCGGCATCACTTCGCCGTCGGGCATGATGACGATGTCGTGGTTGGGCATGACGCGCTCGCCCTCCATCGTGATCTCTTCGCCGGTCGGCATCTCGACGGGAAGGTTGTCGAGGAAACGCTCGGCGTCAATGGCGGCCATGCAGCCCGTGCCGGCGGCGGTGACGGCCTGGCGGTAGAGTGAGTCCTGCGCGTCGCCGCAGGCGAAGACGCCGGGGATGTTGGTGGACATCGAGCGCCCGGCGGTCTTGAGGTAGCCCACGTCGTCCATCTCCAGCCAGTCCTTGAAAGCGTCCGTGTTCGGCTTGTGGCCGATGGCGATGAAGACGCCCTCGCAAGCGAAGGTGCTCTCCACGTTCGTCTGGTTGTTGAAGAGACGCACGCCCGTCACGCCCGTCTCCGGCGTGCCGAGGATTTCTTTGACATCCGTGTTCCAGATGAACTCGATCTTCTCGTTCTTCTGCGCCTTCTCCTGCATGATCTTCGACGCGCGCAGAGAGCCGCGACGATGCACGACCGTGACCTTCGAGGCGTAGCGCGTCAAAAACGTCGCTTCCTCCATCGCCGTGTCGCCGCCGCCGACGACGACGATGGGCTTGCCCTTGAAGAAGAAGCCGTCGCACGTCGCGCACGCAGAGACGCCGAGTCCGCCCAAGCCTTCGGGCGCGGGCGCTTCGCCCGGAATGCCGAGCCACTTGGCCGACGCGCCCGAAGCGATGATGAGCGTCTCGGCCTTGATGACGTGGTCTTCCGACTCAATCGTGAATGGACGCTTGCCGAGGTCTGCTTTCGTAATCGAGGCGACGAGAAACTCCGTGCCGAAGCGTCTGGCCTGCTCCTCGAACTCCTGCATCAACTCCGGCCCTTGTATGCCTTTGGCGAAGCCGGGATAGTTTTCCACCTCGGTCGTGATGGTCAGTTGGCCTCCGGGCTGCGGGCCGTGGATGACGAGCGGCTTGAGGTCTGCGCGTGCGGCGTAAATCGCGGCGGTCAGCCCCGCCGGGCCTGAGCCGATGATGACGAGTTCTTTATGCAGAATTTCTTTCGACATCTTTACTTTTCATGTCTCCTTGGGCGATTCAGAGATGCTCCGGCGTCGTTATTCAAGAGCGAGACCGTTTCCGGCCAGCAATCTTCTTCACAGTAGCCTTTTTCCTCGCGCGTGTAGTATAACGTCTCACGGCAAACGTAGTCGAATCATCACATAAACAGTCGAGGGCCAGCGCGCGAAAGAGGCCCCGCCGGCGACCAAACCGCTTGAGCACACCGGAACAGAGCAGTAGCCAGAATTTAACGAGCGAGATTAAAACCATCGCCGTCCTCGGCGCGGGCACGATGGGGCACGGCATCGCGCAGGTCGCGGCGGCAGCCGGCTACGGCGTCATCCTGCGAGACATCAGCGAAGAAGTGCTCCGCGCAGGCATCCGCGCCGTCGAGTTGAATCTGGCGAAAGGCGTCGAGCGCGGCAAGGTGACGGAAGAAGAGCGCGACCGCACGATCCTGCGTATCTACGGCGTGACCAGCCTGAAAGAGACGCGCGGGGCCGAACTCTTCATCGAAGCCGTCCCCGAACGATTGGAGTTGAAGCGGCAGATGTTGCGCGAAGTAGAAGCGGTGGCCGCAGGGCCGTTCGTCTTCGCGACCAACACTTCGTCGCTCTCGATCACGGAGATCGCCGCAGAGGCCGCGCATCCCGAACGCGTCGTCGGGATGCATTTTTTCAATCCCGTCCACCTCATGCGGCTGCTGGAAATCGTCGTCGGCGAGCAGACTTCCGACGCGACGGTCGAGGTGGCGCGCGAGGTCGGGCGGCGTATGCGGAAAGAGCCGATCACGGTCAGGGACGTGCCCGGCTTCGCGTCTTCGCGGCTGGGCGTGGCAATCGGACTCGAAGCGATGCGGATGGTCGAAGAGGGCGTGGCGAGCGCGAAAGATATAGATACGGCGATGGAGTTGGGCTACAATCACCCCATGGGGCCGCTCCGCTTAACCGATCTTGTCGGCCTCGACGTGCGCCTCCACATCGCAGACTATCTACACGGCAAGCTCGGCACGGAGCGCTTTCGCCCTCCTGAGATTCTGCGGCGCATGGTCGAAGAAGGAAAGCTCGGCAACGAGACCGACGACATCTCGACTTCGGGCACGCTCTTTCACCTCAACCAGCGCGTCAGCCGTGGCGATCAACTCTACCTGCGCGCGCACCGCCCAGACGGCTCGCCCATCGAAGTGACGGCCCGCGTCGTCCGCATCGCCCCGGCCATCTACGGAACCGCTCGCGTCGGCGTCTCCATTCTGGAACCCGCCGACAACTGGCTGCGCCTCTTCGTTTCCTGGGTCGCCGACGAGCAAGGTTCTTCAACGCCGGAAGGCGAGCAAAGTTAAATGCCGTAAGTAGTGAATGGTAAATAGTGAATAGAGAAAAGCCCATTCTGTCTATTCACTATTTACCATTCACTATTTACGAGGAGAAAAATGGCATCATACGAGACACTTCTTTTGGAGCGGCGCGGTCGTGTCGCTTTAATCACCATTAATCGCCCGCAGAAGATGAACGCGCTGAACATCCAGACGCGCGCGGAGGGCGCGGCGGCGCTCGAAGAGTTGCGCGAGGACGAAGAGGTCAGAGTCGTCGTCATCACGGGCGCGGGCGAGAAGGCTTTCATCGCGGGCGCTGACATCGCGGAGTTCGAGGGCCGCACCGCCATCACACAGCGCGACGTGATGACAGGGCGCTCGCTGTTCACCGCCGTTGACGGTTTTCCGAAGCCCGTCATCGCCATGATTAACGGCTACTGTCTCGGCGGCGGCTGCGAGCTGGCGCTCTCTTGCGACCTGAGAATCGCCAGCGAGACGGCCAAATTCGGCCAGCCCGAAATCAATCTCGGCATCATCCCCGGCGGCGGTGGAACCCAGAGACTCACGCGACTCGTCGGCGAAGGCAAGGCGATGGAGTTGATCCTGACCGGCGACATCGTTGATGCGAAGACCGCTCACAGCCTCGGCCTCGTCAACATGGTCGTGCCCGCCGCAGACCTCGAAGGCAAGACGATGGAGATCGCCAACCGCATCGCCGAGAAAAGCCCCGTCGCGCTCCGCATGGCGAAGGAAGCGGTCAAGCTGGCCTCGCGCTCGACGCTCGACGAAGGACTCCGGCGCGAGATAGACCTCTTCGCGCTCTGCTTCTCCAGCGAGGATAAGGACGAAGGCGTCCGCGCCTTTCTTGAGAAGCGCAAGCCGGAATTCAAGGGAAGGTAAACGTGCGAAGAGACGAAAGCAACAGGCGTTTGAAGTGAGAATCATTTTCACGCTCATCGGAGTCGTGCTGGCCGCCGTCGGCGGCACAATAGCCTACCGCGCGGCGTTTCTCGACCCGCACGCAGCAGTTGTCATCACGGAGACAAACGTGCGCGAAGTGCCGAATATGGCGCGCATTGTTGGCGGCCTCGTGCTGCTAATCATTGGAGCGGCAGTGGCATTCTTCTCTGCGCGCCGCAGGCCGCAGTGAGCGCTGCTTGACGAATTTTCGCGCGCTACGTTACTCTCGCTATCCGGTAACAGCACTTCAACACGGGGCCGTAGCTCAGCTGGGAGAGCGCTTGACTGGCAGTCAAGAGGTCGGGAGTTCGATCCTCCCCGGCTCCACCAACACTTCTTCCTCAAGAATTTCAACGATTAAAGTCCTTCAATGATATGATGAACCCGCAGAGGTTCACCGAACCGCGCTTCGCTGTGGAGGAAATCCTGATGGGAATTACTAAACCGGATTTGAAAGCAGAAGCGCTTCGCCTGCGCCTTGAGGAACGCTTATCCCTGAGAGAAATAGCATCTGTGACCGGCGCGGCAAAGGGTTCGCTCAACGTCTGGTTACAGTCATACCCGCTGACGGATGAAGAAAAGAAGGCTCGCAGTAAAACGGCGAAGCGATATGTGACGCCGAAGAAGAGTCATGGTGAGGAGTCGAAACATCATCAGGCTACAGCTGCACAGACCCTGACCAATCAACAGAGAGGAAGGATTGCCGAGGCGGCGGTGCTTTTTCGTTTAGTCTTACATGGATTTGAAGTATATACGTCAGCGTTTGACGGGGATAAAGTAGATTGCCTTGTCTATGTTCCTGAGAGCGGGAAAACACTGAAACTTCAAGTTCGTTATGTTAACTCACCATCCACACATGGCCTGCCGGTTGTGAGATTGTCTTGCGCGGAAGGACACAGTAAACGCAGAAGGTATAAAGAAGGCGAGTTCGATTTCATCATCGGATATTATCTTTTCAATGACACCGCATACGTGTTTTCATTTGACGAATTAGTACAACATAAGCGGCATGTCACTGTTTCTGATAAATATGCGGAGAGATGGGATAAACTCAGAACGTAGTCGAGAGAGGTTAAAAAAATTGAGCAATAATTCAAGCCACCTATTATCAGATTTCGATTTTTCTTTGCTGGACTCACCTGCTTTCAAAGAGGACTCAGTTCGAGAAGAACTAATTCTGCCTATACTCAAGGCGCTTGGTTATACTCCATCAGGGAAGAACAAAATACATCGAAGTAAAACGGTAAGCCATCCTTTCGTTAAAGTCGGGACGAAGAAACGTAAGTTGATTAATTTCCCGGACTACTTGCTTGAGATTGAAGGTAAATACGTCTGGGTGCTGGATGCCAAAGCTCCCAATGAAGAGATCAAAAGCGGCGAGCATGTTGAGCAAACCTTTTTCTATGCCATTCACCCGGAAATCCGTGTGCAGATATTTGCTCTCTGCAATGGCAAAGAATTCATCGTATTTGAAACGAACGGGGAAACGCCAATACTGCATTTCCATCTTTCGGAAATAGAGCAACATTGGGACAAATTAGTGGAGATGCTTTCGCCGGAAGCGTTTTTGGATAAGAAAAGCGTATTGAGCGTCACCCCCCCGCAAAGATCGTGCCGCATTTGATTACAAATCGCGAAAGCCTCTCCCAGAAATTAAGAATGTAAGAAAGCAGTCTGCTAAAAGGCACTTTGGCGTTCACGGATACTTCACTAAGCAAGCACACGGAATAGTTCAAGCATACATCCAAAATTTCACTAAACCGGACGATGTTGTTCTTGATCCTTACGGTGGTAGCGGCGTCACCCTAGTTGAAGCCTTGATGCTAGGCAGAAAAGCCATTCATATTGATCTAAATCCGCTCTCCATATTAATAGTTAAGAGCTTGGTTCAGCCCGTTAATCTTAAGCTGCTGCAAGAAGCTCTAGAGCACATCAAAAATGAGTTTGAACTTTACGCGC
>JAIVJG010000139.1 GCA_020200155.1 Acidobacteriota bacterium
CTAAATTGGCGACCGAGGCTTCGGAGCGGCTGTTGTTGCCATTACCTACCGTCGAAGCGTGAAGCACTTCGGCCGTGAGCAGCCCGGGGACTGCCGCCTCCAGCAGTGATGCTTCCTTCTCACCGCCCGTGCTGTCGAGCGCCCCGGTATCGGATAAGGTGATCGGTTGTCCGGCTACAACCGCTTTGACTACCGTAGCCTGCCCGCTAAAGGTCGTCTTTTGGGCCTGACTGCCGCCGCCCTTGTTTTTATTCGATTGGGCCGAATTTACTGCCGGCAGGGCCAGCAGACTGACGGCCAGCAGGAAAGATGTAATCAGGCTTGCCCGTCGTGATGTGCGATTTGCCATGGTCTCCCCCCTTCGGAATGGTAAAAGAGAATGGCCGGGAGCAAATACTTCGTAAGAGTATCGTTCAGGCCCCGTACAGCCCTTCTCATAATCTTTAAGTAGAAGCCCGCGTAAATTACGATTACGCGGCTTGTAATCTATCGATCGCTACCCATGAAAGACGCTTCGCCGGCGAGCGAAGTAGATTCCTATGGCGGCGTGCGAATGGGTGGGGCACGGACACACTACCCACCGCCTGGGCCGTACCCATTAGCAAGCTGCCTACGCTGCTACGAAGATATTCGCAGGGTATCAATACGTTTGAGGAGAGTCAGAAGGCCCAAGTGCAAGCGATGTGCCAACTCATTTTCAGCGGGTAGATCTGGCATCCAAAACTTATCGATCCAATAAGGAGGCTTCATCAAAGTGGATAACTGCTGGAGGAGTTGGGGACCTGCGCCCGCTGTGGGTCGAAGTCAGGAGAGGGGCATGTGCATGATGAAGAACTTTGTATGCTCTAACTCCTGGTCGAGCCAGAAGAGGCTCTCGGCCAGCGAGTGCGCCACCGGATCGGTCGAACCCATCGCCGGCACGAAGACCGTCACGATTCGCGTAAAAGGGATGAAGTGCGGGAACTGCTCGTGTTCCGTCGCCAAAGCACTCAAGGCCACGGCTGGCGTGAAAGACGCAGAGGTTAGTTCTGCAAAGGGCGAAGCCTTGATCACTATGACGACGAGAAGGTGACCGAAGCCAGACTGCGTGAGTGGCGTCGGCGACAGGACGCAGGTGTATGATAGGCGGGCAGGCAGGGCGGTAGTTCTGGGCGCTGATCCCCGCCAGACGCTGCGCTCTGGCGCGATAAAATTTTATCACGCTACGCTAGCGGCATAATATAAAGTTAGATTGCTGTTGCGATTTGAAAATTCTACCGAATGAAGGCGTGGCCGTAACGTGTCGCGAAGGTGTCTGATTGAAGTGCCGCAAGCCATCATGTTCGGCCTGCCCCGGCTGGCGGCGGGCGGCATGGCGTGACTAGCACCTCATTCCGGGAGCCGCAGGCGGCGGGAGATGGGCTAAAGAGGGACGCAATCTAACAAGCGCATGCACGCGACCCGCGACACGGGAGCTTTCATACTTCGGGTAAGATGCGGGCGGGCGCGTGATGCGCGGCGTTAGATTGCTCTCGCTTTGGAACGATGTAAGGATCAGGAGAGTTGAAAATGCTAAAAGTAACCTTCGGCGTTGCCAACAGTCTCGATAACTACATCGCTCGTGAAGATGGCGCGGTTGATTGGATTCTTGGAGGTGAAGAAGCGAATTCCGCGATGACAGAACTTTGGAAGAACATTGACGCGGTGGTGATAGGACGCAAAACTTACGAACCAGTGCTGAAAAGCGGCACGCCTTTTCCGACCTATCTGGGTGTGAAGAATTATGTTCTTTCGCGCACGTTAAAAGAAAGCCCTGATAAGAATGTGAAAATCATACGGGAAGATGCTGCCGAGTTTATTCGCACATTGAAAACGGAAGAAGGTAAAGGCATCTTTGTCATGGGTGGCGGCTTGTTAGCGAAACCGCTTTTTGAGGCGAATTTAATTGATGAACTCAGAGTGAGCATTCATCCGGTATTGCTTGGCTCAGGTATTCCGCTCTATCACGAAATGAGTCATCAGATTGATTTAGAACTGATTAAGTGCAAGAGCTTCAAGAACGGTTGCGTATCTATTACATATCGGGTGAAAAGTCGAGGCGTATAAGTTTACAGCCTGTTTGCAATCATCGGCGCAATCTAACAACGCCATGCAGCCGACCGCGAATAGCGTAGCTTTCATCCGCGAGACTTGCCCGTATCGGCGTTGCGTGCGCGGCGGCTGATGGCGGGCGTTATGCTGCTTATTCATTGGAGCATCAAGATAGTATGAGGGCTCTTACCTTAATTGTTGTTCTCATCGCGGCGGCGACTCCCATGCCCCCGGTCGCGCAAGCATCTTCTCCCAGCTCAATCCGCGACATAGATTTTCGCAACTTCTCTTATCCAGAACTTCCGACCGGAAAATGCTCAATGAGCAGGGTTCGCGTGCGGAATGGTAGGTATATCTACACCTTACGCGGCAGGATGCCCGTGTTGCTTTGGAAGTTCGCCGCCGGAGATCGTGCGGAGGGTGGATTGCGCAGAATATATGCCGACAACGGCGATCTTGTAGTTGAGTTGGCGGGGAAGGATAAAATCATAGGTAGAGATTTGTACGCCGCTGATGAGACTTCGACTGGCGCTTGCTGCCCGACACTATTTACTCGCACACGTTATCGGTAGGGTGGCGATCGCTTTCGGCAACGGGGCGAGGCTGAGATTCTGCCTTTTACCGGATGGCAGTGATCACCCGCAACCGCAGCATAACAACCGATTGCAGACCGACGCCGCGATAGCGTTTCTCTCATGTTCTTTCCCTCCGGGTCAGGTTGTCGCTCTCGCGCGGCGCGGCTGAATCGGGGCGTTAGACAGCTTTCGTTATGAGAAACATATTCATTATCGGCATCGTGTTGTTACTGCTCTCGGCATACCCTCTTTACCTCATGGGAGTTGAGGTCTTGTTGGGAAATTACGCTTACAATCGTTATGAGGTTTTTCTACATACAGGCGAAAATCATAATTACAGGAGTGCTGATTTTTACGGCCATCAAATAACCCTTACAGATAACCTTGAAGTTGACCCTGCTAAATTGCCCAAAGATGAAAATGTATATTTCAAGACTCCCGTTAAAATCACAGTTGATGGTCGGGACTATTC
>JAIVJG010000061.1 GCA_020200155.1 Acidobacteriota bacterium
AATCCCAGATGAAGGAGACGTTCGGGATTACAAACTCCCCGGCGTTCATGTTGCCGAAGGCGCGTGCGTTGAAGGTTTGAGTCGCTCCGATGTCAGCGGCAACCGACGCGGGAGACACTTCGATGCGTGAGATTGCGGGAGAACCGAAGGGCGTGCCGTCGGCGCGCGTGCCCGGCGAGAAGGCACGTCCGGCGGCAAATGTCGCGGACTTATGAGGCACGTAGCTTCCGCCTTCATTGGTAATCTCTGCGTCGGGTGAGCGCGTCAGCGACTGATCGCCCGGCGCTGAGACAGTCCCGCCCGCGCCGTATGTGAGCGACGCGATTGTGGCATCACCGTTCGCGACGGAGAGCTTGAGGGAGACTGTGTCGCCCGTGTCGTTGAGACTGAGCGATGTGGTTTTCAGTATCAAAGCGCCGCCGAAATTCGGGTCGTTGGACGGGGGTGTTCCCCCGCCGAAGATGACGACGGAGCTTCCCGCCGCGATTCAAGACGACGGATGACGGCTCGACTTCGACGCGCACGACTTTGGGCGGCAGCGGCTTGACCGTGAGCGTCGAAGGATTGCTTTCGATGCGCTGTGTGCCGTCGCTCGCCGTCGCGTTGATCCGGGCCGAGCCGGGGCCGCGAGCTTTGACGAAGGCCGTCGCGATGCCGGTCGTTTCGTCAGTATTGATTCGCTCGATTGTCGCGACGTTTGGGTCGCCGGAAGTGAAGCTGAGCGCCACGCCGGTCATCGGGCGGTCGAAGTGGTCAAATGCCTGCGCGGTGAATTGCGCGGTCTCGCCGTCGAAAACCTCCTGCGCGACGGGCTGGAGGCTGGCGCGCGTGAGGCGTCCGGCGCGCGGCACGAAGAAAGAGCCGTCAGCCCTGACGCCGGGCGAGAATTTTCTGCCGCTCGCGATGGAAGTGTGGCGCGAGAAGGAGCCTGTGATGTCGGGGGCGCGCGTGATGGACTGGTCAATGGAATCGCCGCCGAGATTATCGTCCGCCGTGCCGTAGGAGATTTGCGTGATGAGATTGCCTGCGGCGTCGCGGACGAGAATCGTGAGTCCGCTATTGGTCAGCGACAGCCCGCCGGTCGAAGCCTTGAAGACTTGTGCGCCGCCGAAGAGAGGATTGTCCGGGTCGAAACTGCCGCCGCCGAAGAGCACCAGCGCATCGCTTGCGGGTATCAGCGTGCCGGCGGGGAAAACGTGACGGGTGGTTTCAGTCGTGCCCGTCAGAGCGCGCGTGCGCAGAGACCAGCCGGACACGTCGAGGCTCGTGTCGGTGGCGTTGACGAGTTCGACGAATTCGTCGTCGGAGCCGCTCCTCGTGCCGTCGTGGTTGGCGTCGCCGGCGGAGCCGTCGGGCGGGTCTGCGAGCACCTCGTTGATGACGAGCGTGCGCGGCAGGACGCGCAGTTGAGCAGTCGCCGAAAGACTTCCGCCGGTCGCCGTGATAGACGCCGTGCCTTCCGTCAATCCGGTCGCGAGTCCGTTCGAGTTAATTGTCGCGACGGCTTGATTCGAGATAGAGAAGACGAATTGCGCGCCTGTGATTTCTTCGTCGTTGGCGTCGAAGGCGGAGGCTTTGAACTGCATGCTCCCGCCGACAGGGATAGTCGCGGCGGACGGAGAGATGTTGATGCGGGCCGGCCTCGGAGTCCCGCCGCCGTCTGTGAACGAGAGGGTTGACGCGTTGCCACGCGCGCCGTCTGCTGCGAGGACGAGCGGCACCGTCCCGGCTCCTTTCAGATTTGAAGAAAGGACGATGTGGATTTGATCCAGTCCCGGCAGGCCGGGCGAAGGGACGACTGCTTCCACCACGGCATTCCCGCCGCCGATTGTGATGGAGACGTTTGAAGCGCCGCGCACGCCCGTCGCGAAGAGGATCAGGCGGCGAGGATCGCCGTTCGCGTCGAGCGCGTCGAAGGGGGCGCGTTGGAGCGTGAAAGCGTCGAGCGCGACGGCTTCGCCTGTCCCGCTGCCGCCCTGTGTGAAGACGCCGGGAGCGGCTCGCGCGACGTTGACAGTGCCGCGAATTTCCAGCCCGTCCGGGTTTCGCACAGAGACTTGCGCCGTGCCGCTTTCGGTTTCGGGCGGGACGTGGAAATTGATCTGTATGGGCGAAGTGAAAAAGATTTGCGCCGCGCGCCCGTTGACGCTGATTGTCGTGCCGCGAAGGTTCCTGGGGAATGAATTGTCGGGAAGGCGTTGCGCTTCGGTGCTGGTCAGAGCAAGGCGACTGCCGCTGGCGACGGCAATCGAATCGGGCGCGACCGTATTGGGGAGCGCGGGCGATTTGCCTAGCGAAGCGCCGTTGGAGATTTTCAGCCCCGTCTCAAACTCGGAGTGCGCGGGCATGGCCGCGACGTAAATCTCAGAGTCGTTGGCGAACTCGGCGAGCGTCGCCGGCTCGGAGAGGACGCGAGGGAAATTGAAGGCGACGAGCATCCCATCGTCGTTGAGCGAAGAGACGACTTCGGCGGTGGCCGTTCCGGGCGCGTTCGTGACGCGCGTAAAAGCGCCGCTCGGAATATCGTAAACGTATAGCTCAACGCCCGCGTCCGAGTTGCCGCCCGCCACGTTTCGCCGCGTGGCAAAAGCGATGCGCGTGCCGTCCCCACTGATGGTGGGGTTTAGCGGGACATCCGTCGCGCGCGAGCCGAGCGAGGTGATTTGACGCACGAGTTGATTGCGCCCGTCGAAGAGAAAGACCTGGCTCGTGTTGACGCCGGTGTTCGACGAATAAACGACGCGCGTGCCGTCGTCGCTGATCGCGCGCCCGTAGGCGAGCGCGAGACCATCCGCTCCGCTCACAACAGTCCGTGGCGTGCCGCTCGACCTTTCTAAAACCACAAGATCGCGGGCCGTCGAAGCAGACGACGGGCGCTCATGAATGAAAGCGACGTGCGAGCCATCGCCGCTGGCCTTCGCGTCGGTCGCGCCCGGCTCGTCGGTCGTGTTGGTCAACTGTGTGAAATTCTGCTGCCGTACATCGTAAGTGAAAATTTCCGAGTTCGCGTCGCTGTTCTCGCCTGTTAGATTTCGATTTGAAGAAAAGGCGATGAGCAGCCCGTCGTCGGAAATCGAAGGCCGGAATGCTCCATGCGCGGTGCGTTGCGAGGGGTCGTCCGGCGACGTGTCTGTGAGTTGCTTTAAGCCGGAGCCGTCGAAGTAAAAGATTTCCGAGTTGCCGTCCTGATTTTTGCCGAGCGGGTCATCCTTGCTGGCGAAAGCGACGCGCGTGCCGTCCTGCGAGACGGCGGGAGCGGGGGCGCGAGAGTCCCCAAGCCCGGCGAATGAAATTGGATTGGATGAAAGGTCGGCGACAACGGCGCGGAACACACGGGCATTGCCGTTGCCGGCCAAATCCGCGTTCGACTCGAAGACGACGCGCCGCCCGTCGCCGCTGATCGAGGGGTTGAGATTCAGGCTTTCGGGCGGCGTGTGTGTCACGCGGCGAAGTGTTTCCGTCTGTGAACTGACGCCCGCGACGAGTAAGCACACTACGGCTGCGATGGAGAAGACGACGACCAGATGCCTTGTGTGAGTAGTCAAGGCTGTACTCCATTCCCGGCATCATCGGCGAACTGATCGGCACGATGAGGTTGAAATAAGGTTAGAAGAATCCGGCAATGCCCACGCGTTTAAGGCTCAACTATGCTGGGAACGCGAGGAGCAACCGCCGGTCAACAGGCGCACTTTGAAGGTGGAGGAAGTGCATCCCGTAATTCGTTGCGTGGCGCGAACGCGGGCTATTCTACAACTTGCCGGAAAAAAGGCAAGGAAAAGTTTCTGCCGAGTAAAGCTGTTGAGATACAGGGTGGCGAGTAGCTGCGGATATTCGGTGGAAATCTGAGCGATAAAGCTTAAGGGGCGGCTACAGCGTCCGATTCTTTCCCCCGGCTGAACTCCGGCAGAGCCTCGAAGACTTCGAGCGCGTAGCGGACGTTGTTGAAGGGCGCGGAGACCTGCACGCCTTGAATCAGGTCGCGTACTTCGAGCAGGGATTCGCGTGCGATCTGTAAGCCCTCGTCGCGTGCGGCCTCTTTGCCGCGCTCGGAGGCGAGGCGCATGCGCTCCATGATGGAAGGCGTGACGCGGACACCCGGCACTTCATTATGGAGAAATTCAGCGTTGCGGTAGGAGACGAGCGGCCAGATGCCCGCGACGACAGGGATGCGGACGTGTTCGATGCGGCGGAGGAACTCGCGTAGTTGATCCACGTCGAAGACGGGCTGCGTGATGGCGAACTCCGCCCCGGCCTCGACCTTGTACTCGAAGCGCTTGATCTCTTCGTCCAGATTCATCGCGCCGGGATTGACGCCGACGCCGATGCAAAACGCCGTCGGGCAGCCGATGGGGTTGTTGCCGAGGTCGAGTCCGTGGTTGAGCTTGTTGACCATGTTGGTCAGGCCGATGGAGTCTATGTCGAAGACGGCGGTGGCGTCCGGGTACGGCCCCATCTTCGGCGGGTCGCCTGTGATGAGCAGCAGGTTGCGAAGTCCGAGCGCCGCCGCGCCGAGCAGGTCTGACATCATGCCGAGCAGGTTGCGGTCGCGGCAGCAATAATGGAGGACGGCTTCGATGCCGATCTCGCGCTCGACGAGGACGGCGGTGGCCTGCGCGCTCATGCGCGTCTGCGCGCGTGGCCCGTCGGGAATGTTGACGGCGTTGACGCCCGCCGTCTTCAAAAGCCTGATCTGTTCGAGCGTCTTCGCCGCGTCGCAGCCTTTCGGCGGCAGCACCTCGACGGTCGTGACGAACTCGCCTTTGACGATTCTGCGCGACCAGTTCGAGCGCTCCTCCGGCGGCACGATCTCGATGTCGGCGGGCGTCAACTCTTCGACGCGCGCAGGCCTGCCGATGTGAGGCGTCGAGCGTTGAAGACGCGGCGAGATGGCGCGCACGGCGTCCGAGATGAGCTTGATGTGCGCGGGCGTCGTGCCGCAGCAGCCGCCGATGAATTTGACGCCGCTCTGAATCAGACGCTTCGAGTACTTCGCCATGTATTCCGGCGAGCACATGTAGAACTGCCGCCCCTGCACGTCGCGCGGGAGGCCGGCGTTGGGTTGCGCGGCGAGTTTTCTGGTCGTCACCTCGCGCATCTTCTCGACGGCGGAGAGGACGATGGCGGGGCCGACGCCGCAGTTGAGACCGATCACGTCCGCGCCCCATTCGTCGAGGCGGTTGGTGAAGACTTCGGGCGTCGTGCCGAAAGAGGTATTGCCGTCCATCGAGATGGTCATCTGCGCGACGATGGGCAAATCGCAGAGTTCGCGCACGGCGCGCATGGCTTGGCGCATCTCGGAGATGTCGGAGAAAGTTTCGAGGCAGAACAAGTCCACGCCGCCTTCGAGCAGGGCGGAGATTTGCTCTTTGAACAAGTCTTTCGCCTCTTCAAACGAAGTCGGGCCGTAAGGCTCGATGCGTAGGCCGAGCGGCCCGACCGCGCCCGCCACGTAAGCTTTCCCGGCGGCGGCTTCGCGCGCCAGCCTCGCGGCGGCGAGGTTGATGAGGCGCAGGCTTCCTTCGAGTCCGTACTGTTGCAGCTTGGGCGCGGTCGCGCCGTACGTGTTGGTTTCGACGACCTCGGCTCCGGCTCGGACGTACTCTTCGTGCACCTCACGCACGAGGTCTGGGCTGGTCAGGTTCAACTCGTCATACGAGCGATTGATGTAGACGCCTTTGGCGTACAGCATCGTCCCCATCGCCCCGTCGAAGACAGTGATGTGATCGCTCTCAAGGAGGTCTCTGAAGTTATCCATATCCAAAATCTAAAACGACAAAGTCCCGCGCCAAACAACGCGGGACTTCAGTAGAACTCGAAGTGACGGAGCGCTTGAAGCGCCGAGCTGTTTAGCAGGTTGTTTTACGTGGCCGCAAGTCGCCTTAACTCACCACGCTTTTTATCAAGCCGCTTATACGCCCGCTTGAGCGTTCATGTCAAGTGGCTTAAAATGGCGCGGACAAAGCGTGACATATGCTGGAAGCAGACCTCATACGCCTTTCACTCGGCCCTCTATTTCTCATTGGCCTGTGGATCATCGTGCGCCTCGGCAAAAGGAAAGCGGGACGCCTGTTCATGTTGATCGGCGTGCTGCACGTCCTCGGCGGGGCATGGGTCGGGCGCGAGCCTCTGGTTCGCATCCTGCGTGAAGGTTTCTTCGGGGAGGCCGACTCCGGGCTGGGCAATGTTCCTTCGCAGGTTGATAAGGAACTCGTCTTCTGGTTCATGCTGTGGGGCGTCTACGCGTTTCTTTTCGGCCAGTTCATCTCTTGGCTGGAAGGACAAGGCAAGCGCACGCCGGCCTTCGTCGGGTGGGAACTGGTAGTCATCAACCTGTTGGCCGCCGCACTAATCCCCAAGGCGGGCTTCTGGCTCGTGCTGATCCCCTCGTTCCTCATTATACGGGACGCGAAAAAGCCTCTGGATGCCCGCGAACGCGAGGGGCTGTGAGCCTCCTTTTCAGCTTCAAGCTACGCCTGCTCAATGCGGCTTCGCGCTAACGTCTCTGGCAGCGCGGGCAGTAGTAAGTCGAACGCCCGGCGTGCGCGACTCGGCGAATGCGTGCGCCGCAGCGGAGGCAAGATTCGCCCTCACGGTCGTAGACGCGCCAACGGCCTTCGTAAGCCCCGCCGTAATAGCTGCCGTCAATATTTTCCGGGTCAACGTTCATGGTCGAGCCGTGCGCGATTGCTTCGGCGAGCACGTCGAGGATGGCGCGATGAAGACGCGGGACGCGGCGGCGTGAGAAGTCTGCGGCGACCGCGAAGGGATTGACGCGTGCGAGAAAGAGGACTTCGGCGGCGTAGATGTTGCCGAGTCCGGTGACGCGCGTCTGGTCGAGCAGCGTTTCTTTCAGAGTGCGGCGCGAGCGCGCGAGCGCGCCGGAGAGATACTCCGCCGTGAACTCTTCCGAAAACGGTTCGGGCGCGAGCGAGCGCAGTTCCTTCGCCTGTCGAAGCTCCGACGCGGGCACAATCTTCATCATGCCGAAATGGCGCTGGTCGTCGAAGGCGAGCCGCCGTTCTTCGTCGAGGTAAAAAACCGCGTGCGCGTGTTTGGGCAGCGGACGTTCGACGGGCAGAAGCAAAAACCTGCCGGTCATACGCAGGTGGACGATAAGCACGAGAGAGTTGTCCATCTCGATCAGGATGTGCTTGCCGCGACGGCTGACGGCTTCCACGCGTGCGCCGCGCAAAGACTGCGCGAAGGCTTCGGGCGGCGTCGCCGGCGCGAGACGCGGGCGCAATAGTTCCGCCGCGTGAATAAGGCGGCCACGAATGAGACCGTCGAGCGCGCGTGCGACCAGTTCGACTTCGGGAAGTTCCGGCATCGGAAATATTGTTAATGAGAATCTGTCGCGAAAGCGCAGCCCTGTTCGAGCAGCGCCTCCATTTTTGCGATTGACGTGGCTTCCGCGTAGACGCGCAGGACGGGTTCCGTGCCCGACTGCCGGAAGAGCAGCCAGGATTCGTCCTCGAAGATGAGCTTCGTGCCGTCGAGCGTCTCGACGCTTCTGACGGAATAGCCCGCCGCTTCACCCGGCGGCTCGGACGCAAACCGTGCGACGAGATCGAGGCCGCGCGCCACTTCCATGCGCAGGTCGCGCCGCCCAAAGTAAAACTCGCCGAACTCGCGGTGCATCTCTCGCACCATCTCCGACGGCGTTTTGCCCGCCGCCACGATTGCTTCCAGAAAGAGCAGGGAATTAAGTATGCCGTCGCGCTCAGGGATGTGGCCGCGCACGCCGATGCCGCCGGACTCTTCCGCGCCGAGCAGAATATCTTCGCGCAGCATCAACTCTGCGACGTACTTGAAACCAATGGGCGTTTCGTAAAGCTTGAGGCCGTGCGCATCGGCGATGCGTTTGAGAAGCACGGATTGCGAGAAGGTGCGGACGATTCCGCCGCCCATCTTTCTCCGGCGCGCGAGGTGCAGAAGGACGAGCGGCACGACCTCGTGCATCGTCATCGTCTCGCCGTTATCGCCCACCGCGCCGACACGATCCGCGTCGCCGTCGGTCGCCAGCCCGACGAGCGCACCCGTCTCGCGCACGCGTTGTTTGAGCGCGTCGAGGTTTCGATCTATCGGCTCCGGCGCGACGCCGCCGAACAGAGAGAAACTTCAAACGCATTGCCGGCGAGAACTTCAGCCGCGCGTCGCGCGAAATGCTCGGAGAGAAATCGCCGGTCGTATCCGACAATCACGCGCGGGTTGCTAGGCTTTTCAAAGGCATCCGTTTCTGAACGGTTCGGATGGAGTTGGAGAAGATAATCGGCGTAGGCTTGCGCGACGCGCTCGACGTTCTCGAAGGTATAATCCTGCGCGATCAATGCGCGCCAGCCGTCCGTCCCGAACCTGATGGGCGCGAGTTCGGGCCGCTTCAGGCTCACAGCGCGCCTCCGGTCTGCGTGTAATCGGTCAGCGAAGTTTTATCGCCGAGCACCGCGCCGGCCCCGACCTGCGACGCGCGCCCGACGTGGCAACCGCGCCCGATGATCGCGTTCGAGACCTGCGCGCCCGCGCCGACGCGCGTGTGCGGCCAGATGACGGAGTTGAAGACGCTCGCCTTCTCCTCGATGTGGCAGCCCTCGCCGAGCACTGAGTTGAGAACCTGCGCGCCCGGCTTGATCGTGCAACCGTCGGCGACGAGCGAGAGGTCGTCAATCTCGGCGGCGGTCGCCGCGTCGAACTCACCGCGCCTCCCGCCGATCTCGACGCCGCGCACGCGCCCCGCGAGCAAATCGTGATGGACTTGCAGGTAGCGCGTGGGCGTGCCGATGTCTATCCAGTAAGTGTCGCGCGGAACGTGCGCGAAAAAGCTTTCGCCGCGCCGCAGCAAATCCGGGAAGAGTCCGTACTCGAAAGAATAGTTTTCACCCGCCGGGATGAAATCGAGGACGCGCGGGTCGAGCACATAGGTTCCGGCGTTGATGGTGTTGACGCTGATCTGGTCGGCCTTCGGCTTTTCGAGAAAACGTCTGACGCGGCCATCGGCTTCTGTCTCGACAAGACCGTAGGCGCTCGGATTTTCGACGGGCGCAAGCACGATGGTCGCCGTCGCACGTCGTTCGTTGTGCTCACGGATGACGGCTTCGAGGTCGAGCGAGGTCAGAATGTCTCCGTTGAAGACAACCGTCGGCTCGCGAATCAAGTCTTCGGCAAACTTGTACGCACCGGCGGTTCCCATCGGTAGAGTTTCGACCGTGTAATTAATCTTCACACCGTACTCTGAGCCGTCGCCCAACTGCTGCTCGATCTTGTACGGCTGGTACGAGAGCGAGAGTGTGATGTCTGTAATCCCTGCGCGCCGTAATGTGTCAATCTGGTAGAGGAGGAAAGAGCGATTGCAAATCGGGACGACGGGCTTCGGCGTGTAGACGGTCAGCGGGCGCAACCTCGTGCCCTTGCCGCCCGCGAGTATGAGAGCTTGCATAATGTCTTAAACGAAAGAAGTAAGTCGAGAGATGATCTGTGACTCTCCTGTCCGAAGTGTCGTCCTAAAGTAAAAATGCATTCGACGATTGAATCAAACTTGCGCGAGTCTAGCACCGCCGCCGCTGTGTTTTCAAACACACGCATCCGTGCCGGAAGCGTTTGCTTGACACCCCTTTGTCCCAACGTATAATCGAATCCTGAACTAAAAGAACAAACATTCATCCAGACATTCATTGGCACGCACGTCTTTTCAACGAGCGTGCGCGGAGCGAAAGGGACAGCCATGCCGGACAGAAGAGAAGCCGTCATCATCAGCGCGGTGCGAACGCCGACGGGGAAGTTTCAGGGAACGCTCAAAGATTTTTCCGCCACCCAACTTGGTGCGCTGGTCGTGCGCGAGAGCGTGCGGCGCGCAGGCGTGCGGCCCGAAGACGTTGACGAGGTCATCATGGGTTGCGTGATACAGGCCGGTTTGGGGCAGAATCCAGCGCGGCAGGCGGCTCTGAACGGCGGCATTCCCTTCGGCGTCTCCGCCGTCACGATTAATAAAGTATGCGGCTCCGGCTTGAAGTCCGTGATGATGGCTTCGCAGGGCATTCAACTCGGCGACTCGGAAATCGTCGTCGCGGGCGGCATGGAGAGCATGAGCAACGCCCCTTACCTGCTGCCGAAAGCGCGCGAAGGCTATCGCATGGGCAACGGCACGCTCGTGGACTCGATGATTAATGACGGCCTCTGGTGCGCGTTCGAGAATTACCACATGGGCAACACGGGCGAAGTCGTCGCCGAGCGCTACGGCGTGACGCGCGAACAGCAGGACGAGTACAGCCTGAATTGGTGATGATGGCCCCGGTCGAGGCGATCCGCAAAGTTCTGAAAAAAGCGGGCTGGTCGCTCAGCGAAGTTGACTTGATCGAACTCAACGAAGCCTTCTCCGTGCAGGCCGTCGCCATCATCAAAGAACTCGACTTAGACCCGCAGCGCGTCAACGTCAACGGCGGCGCGGTCGCCCTCGGGCACGCCATCGGGCAGTCGGGTTCGAGATTGTTGACGACCATGCTCCACGAGATGAAGCGCCGCGACGTGCATCGCGGACTCGCCGCGCTCTGCCTCGGCGGGGGTAACGCCGTCGCGATGGCGGTCGAGAGATAAACGAGCGTTTGAGATATTGATGATGGGCGTGGAGTTTATACGTGTCTGAAATTATCGGTGTGATTGGAGCGGGGACGATGGGCAACGGCATCGCGCAGGTGGCTGCGCGGGCGGGCTACCGGGTCGTCATGCGCGACGTGGAAGAAGAGTTTCTTGAGCGCGGTATGAAGGCGATCAGCAGCAGCCTTCAGCGCGACGTGGATAAAGAGCGACTGAAGGCGGAAGAGAAGCAGGCGATCATTGAGCGCATCAACACGACGACCGGGCTTGACTCTATGGCCCAAGCGAGTTTCGTCGTCGAGGCCATCACGGAGAGGTTTGAAGCCAAGCAGGAAGTCTTCCGCGCGCTCGACGAACTCGTGCAGCCCGAAGGCATTCTCGCCTCGAACACTTCATCTATCTCCATCACCAAACTGGGCGCGGCCACGCGGCGACCCGACAAGGTCATCGGCATGCATTTTATGAATCCCGTGCCGGTGATGAAACTCGTCGAGGTGATCCGTGGAATCGCGACCTCGGACGAGACGTTAGAGCGGACTCGCGGATTGACGGAGAAACTCGGCAAGACCGCGCTCGAATGCAACGACTCGCCCGGCTTCGTCTCTAATCGCGTGCTGATGCCGATGATTAACGAGGCCATCTTCGCGCTCCACGAATCCGTCGCCCCGCGCGAGAGCATTGACGGGATTATGAAACTAGGCATGAATCACCCGATGGGGCCGCTGACGCTCGCGGATTTCATCGGACTCGACGTGTGCCTCGCGATTTTAAACGTGCTGCACGAGGAGTTGGGCGACCCGAAGTACAGGCCGTGCCCTCTGCTCAAAAAATACGTGGATGCGGGCTGGCTCGGAAAGAAGACCGGGCGCGGTTTCTACGAGTACTGAAGACGAGCTTTCATCTGAACGCCGGGAAGAAGAATTTCAATTCGTCATCCGGCGTTCATCGTTTATGATAATCAGCGAGATGCCGGAAAAAGAGAGTAAGATTTTTTGCCAGCGGTGCCTTGCCGCCAACTCGTTCGAGCAGGAGCTATGCGTGCGTTGCGGCACGCGCTTGATGCTCGTGGTCGAGCCGTCCTCGCTGCGGTTTGAAGAAGACACAGCCGGGGGCGGCATTTACGAAGAGCACTTGCTTGAACGCGTCTCCGCTCTTGAAAATAAACTGATGCGGCTCGCCGAAAAGCTTGAGCACGGATTGGAGTTGCTGCTGCGACAGTCGCGGACTTCTTATTTCGATCACGCCCTGCTCGACACACTCATCAGCCTGCTCGGCGAGACAGGGAAGGTCAACCCTTCCAAGCTCGAAAAGCTCTGGCGCGAGCGATGCGATAGCGACGCGTCCGGCATCGAGGCGCAGGAACAGCGCGAGACGCTTTGCGTGCGCGTGCTCAAGCGTTATGAAGGACTTGAGCGGGAGCTTTTCGAGCGCCTTGTGCGTGAAGGCTTCGCGCGACTCGACGAGGGGAAAGCCGCGCAGGGCGTTCGCACGCTTGAGCGCGCGGCGGCTCTCGCGCCCGACAATGCTCCGCTCAACGAATTTCTCGGCGAGCACTTCTTTCAGGCGGGCAAGCCCGCGCTGGCGCGCGATTACCTTTCTCGCTCCCTTGTCTCTAACCCCGACGATGGACGCGTGCGCCTGCTGCTCGGCCTCGCCTGCGGCGACGAGGGAGACGCTCTGCGCGCCAAGGAGTTGCTCGTCGAATCCGTGCGGCTCGAAGGCTCCTCTTTCGCGGCTCACTACGGGCTGGGCCGCCTTTCCGCCGCTGAAGATGATTGGAAATCCGCTCTCAACGAATTTAAGCAAGCCCTCGCGGCGCGCGAGTGCCCGGAGGCGCATTACGTGGTGGCGCTGGTTTATTATCATCTCGAACGCTACCCGACGGCGGTGCGGCATCTGGCGAAGGCGGTCAAGATGGACGCGGAGTATGCAGAGGCTTTTTATTTGCTGGGCGTCGTTTACCTGCGGCTGGGCGAGCGCGTGCGCGCCGGCGAGTCGTTTGACGCCGCACGCGCGGCGGACGGGCAGGAGCCGCTTTATCGCAACGCGCGCCGGAAGATGTCGCGTGCAAGCGAGGTGCTGCCTCCGGCTTTGTTCAACGTGACGGGTCGCAATAAGCGGCGGCTTGTGACCGGAGGTGACGACCGCCTTGCGGCGGCGCTCCAAAGGAATGCGCTCAGGCGCGTCGCCTCACGTTGACACTTCAGCCGCGACCGCTATAATTGCACCTTTTGTGCTCAAGGCTATTTTGAGCGCCGCCCGTGACCGAAGGGGCTGGTCATGCAAATCGAAGTTGAAAAGTTGACCGCAGAGGGCGAATCCTTCGCGCACAAGTACGCACCCGGCGAATTGTTGTTGGACGAAGAGGACATACGCCTGAGCACGGAGGCGACCGTCGTGGGATGCGCCACCCGCAAGCGCGACGAGGTGCGCCTGCGAGGGACGATTAAGGCCGGCGTCGAGGTCGCGTGTGACCGCTGCCTGTCCGCCGTCGCTGTGCCGGTCGAAATCGAGTTTGACGCTTCGTTCGTTCCCGCGTCAGTGCAATCCGGCGCGGGTGAAAATCTGGAGTTGAAGCCCGACGACCTTCGCCTTGATTTCTACGAAGGCGAATCGCTTGATATAGACAGTTTAGTGCGCGAGCAAATTCTGTTGGCCCTGCCGATGCAGTTCCTATGTCGAGAAGAGTGCAAGGGTCTGTGCCCCTGGTGCAGGGCGGATTTAAACGCCGGAGAGCATTCGTGCGAGCACAGAGAGGTTGACCCGCGCTGGGCTGCGCTCGCAGAGTTGAAGAGAGAGCAAGATTAATTTGTGAGTTTAAGAATCACGGGTCGTCAATCGTAAGCAAGCTTTTTTACCGTTGACCATTTGACGATTTACTAATACCGGAGTAACAAACATGCCTAATCCAAAACGACGCCACTCTAAGTCAAGAACCGGCAAACGCCGCGCGCACGACGCCCTGCGCGCCCCGCAGACGACGCTTTGCCCGAATTGCCAGGAGCCGCGCATGCCGCATCGCGTCTGCCCGAAGTGCGGCCACTACAAGGGTCGCGAAGTCGTGAAAGTCGAACAGGAAGTGTAAGCATCTCGCTTTTGCGTGAGCGGGTAGAGTCCCGGCGCACTTTTTGATGAAAACAGCACGACCACTGACGGGCAAAGTCGTGGTGGACGCGATGGGCAGCGACCACGCTCCGCACCCTGAGATAGACGGGGCGATTGCGGCTGCGCGCGACCTCGGTATCCGGGTGATCCTCGTCGGCAAACCTGAAATCGTTCTGCCGGAGCTGCGCCGCTGCGGCTGGCGCAAGCAGGGCGACAAGGGTATCGAACTGGTCGAGGCGGCGGAGGTCATCGGCATGGACGAGTCGGTCGCCACTTCCGTCCGTCGCAAAAAGAAAAGCTCGCTCCGCGTCGGCGCGCGTCTCGTCGCGGACGGCCACGCCGACGGGTTCGTCTCCGCAGGCAATACGGGCGCGGCGATGGCGACGGCCAAGATGGTTATAGGGATGCTGCCCGGCGTTGATCGCCCGGCGCTCGCCGCGCAGGTTCCCACGAAGTCCGGCAGGCCGACGCTGCTGCTCGACGTGGGCGCGAACAGCGAGTGCAAGGCGCTCCATCTCGCGCAGTTTGCTATTATGGGCGACGCTTATTCGCGCGCCGTGATGGGAGTGCAGAGGCCGTCCGTCGGCCTGATGAGCATCGGCGAGGAGGAGGCCAAGGGCAACGACCTGACGAAGGAAGCCTTCCCGCTCATGCGCGACCTGACGAGCCTGAACTTCGTCGGCAACGTCGAAGGGCGCGACGTGTTCACCGGCGCGGTTGACGTGATCGTCACGGACGGGTTCACAGGCAACGTCATGCTGAAACTCTCGGAAGGCTTGCAGGACGCGGTCATCACACTGATTAAGCGCGAGTTGAGCGCGTCTGTGATTACGAAGACCGGCGCGATGCTCGCCCGCCCGGCCTTTCACAATTTGAAAAAGCGCCTCGACTATTCCGAACACGGAGGCGCGCCGCTGCTCGGCGTGCGGAAGATCGTCGTCGTCGGCCACGGCAACTCGAACGCGCGAGCGATTCGCAACGCCATCCGCAACGTCAAGGAATTCTCCGAGCGCGGCGCGCTCGAACGCATCGAGCGCGGGATCGCTGAAACGAATGCGCGCGAGTATCAAGCCCTGCGCGCGGAAGCTTAACCGCGCGAGTGTCGCGGGAATGCAAAGGCGAAATTGATGTCCAAAACGAACGCAGCGATTTTAGGGACGGGGCGCTCATACCCGGAAGGCATTCTGACGAACGCCGAACTGGAGAGGATGGTCGAGACTTCGGACGACTGGATCATGTCGCGCACCGGCATCAAGCAGCGCCACAAAGCCGCCGACGGTGAATACACGTCGCAGTTCGCCGTCGCCGCCTCGCGACAGGCGATTGAGCGTGCACGTATTGACCCTGCCGACATAGACCTGTTGATCTGCGCCACCGTCACCCCCGATCAAATCCTGCCCTCGACAGGCTGCCTGATTCAGGCCGAACTCGGAGCGCACCGCGCCGCCGCCTTCGACATCGCCGCCGCCTGTTCCGGTTTTCTCTACGGGTTGACGCTTGCGAATCAGATGATTCGTTCCGGGCAGACGCGCCACGCCCTCGTCGTCGGCGCTGAAATCCTGACGCGCTACGTTGATTACAATGACCGCTCGACCTGCGTTATCTTCGGCGACGGCGCGGGCGCGGCTGTGCTCGGCGCGAGCGAAGATGAGCGCGGCATTCTCTCAACACGCATCTACTCCGACGGGCGATACGCCGAGCAACTCTTCTCGCCCGGCGGCGGCACGCGCATCCAGCCGACCGCCGAGACGCTGGCGCAGGGGCTACACTTTTACAAGATGCGCGGCAATGAACTGTTCAAAGTCGCCGTCCGCTCGATGGCCGACGTTTCGCGCGAGGTGCTCGAAGATGCGGGCTACAAGGCCGACGACGTGCGGCTCTTTATTCCGCACCAGGCCAATCAACGCATCACGGACGCGGTGGCGAACAATCTGAAGGTCGAGAGCGAGCGCGTTTACTCAAACATCGAAATGCACGGCAACACTTCGTCGGCTTCGATTCCCATTGCCCTCGATGAATGCATCGAGATGGGCAAAGTGAACGAAGGAGATTTGGTGCTGCTCGCCTCTTTCGGCGGCGGCGTCACATGGGGCGCGGTGCTGATGAGGTGGTAAGGGGATTTTTGATTTGCGACTTTTGATTTGTACCTTCAGATTTCCGTGTCGGGCTAGAAATCAAGTCTTCGGCCATCTTGCAATCGCGAAGCAAAAATCTAAAATCTGAAGACATGAAACTGGCGTACATCTTCCCCGGACAGGGTTCGCAGAGTCCCAGCATGGGGCGCGGGCTGGCGGAAAATTTTCCGGCAGCGCGACGCGTCTTTGAAGAGGCGGACGAAGCGCTCGGATTCTCGCTCTCGCGGCTTTGCTTCGAGGGGCCTGCGGAAGAGTTGCAGTTGACCGAAAACACGCAGCCCGCGATTCTCACAGTTTCTGTGGCCGCGTGGCGGGCGTTGGAGTCGGAAGGCTTTCCAGTTCCGGATTTCGTCGCCGGGCATAGCCTCGGCGAATACTCTGCGCTCGTCGCCGCCGGGGCGTTGAATCTGGACACGGCTGTCCGCATCGTGCGTGAACGTGGGCGCTACATGCAGGAGGCTGTCCCGGTCGGCACCGGCGCGATGGCTGCGATTCTGGGCATGGATTTAGCTTCGGTCGAGGCCGCGTGCGAAGATGCCAGACAGGGTGAGGTGTGCAGCCCCGCCAACATCAATTCACCGAATCAGGTAGTTATCGCGGGGAGTGCTGCGGCGGTTGCTCGCGCCGTCGCGCTGTTGAAAGAAAGAGGCGCGAAACGTGCCCTGCCGCTCAAGGTCAGCGCGCCGTTTCATTGCGCGCTGATGCAGCCCGCGCAGAATCGTCTCGCCGCCGATCTGGATCGAACGGAGTTCTCGGATTTGCGCGTGCCGCTTGTGACGAACGTTGACGCAGCCATCGTGCGAAAGGGCGCGGAGGCGCGAAGTGCGCTCATTCGTCAGGTTTCGTCGCCGGTGCGCTGGCGCGAATCGGTTGAACTTCTGACGCATGAAGGCGTGACGACGTTCGTCGAAGTCGGCCCCGGTAAGGTACTTTGTGGTTTGGTCAGGCAGACAGCG
>JAIVJG010000229.1 GCA_020200155.1 Acidobacteriota bacterium
ACGCAAATTCGGGATGAAGCGCCCGTCGCGATCCATGATCTGGACAGGAATCGTGACCAGAGCGGTGTTGACGCGCACCACTTCGTCCGCGCCGACTTCCTCCGAAACTTCCTGCGTGCGCGGTGCGCCGGCAGTCGTACTCGACGGAGTCGTGCGCGTTGTCGTCGCGGCGGGCGCAGGAGTCTTCGCCTGGCCGTTAGTCTGCGGGGCGGTCTGGCCGACGCGCCTTGCGCGCGACTGTGCAAAAACGCTCTGCGACCAGACGGCGAGAAGGGAGAGGAGCACACCGAGGATTAAAGATTTCTTCATGGACTGTTGATTCCTTCGACCGACGCGGGCGGAAAAACACTTTGGGCGAGGCCGTACAATCCCTTTGATGCGCGGGGCGTGGCAGGGATGCTTGAGTTTTTGCGGGGGCAACGGACTCGTCCCTGAGTCCGACAGGCATTTCTCCGACACTTCACTCGCTCCCGCGCGCAATCGCGTTAAAGATGAAGGGGAAAGTGCCCCACGTCTGCGCGCGGTGCTGCGGGCGGAAGCCGAACAGTATGACGCGGCCTTTGCCGAGCGTGACTTCGGCGAGCGCCGCCTTGCCCGCGAGGTATTGCGGCCCCAGAAGCCAGCCGGAGCGCAGAATGTCCTCTTTCTTTTCGGGGTAGCGCGCGACGACGCGGACGCGGTCTTTGTCGGTCACTTCAAACGCCGCGCTGTTAACGAAGTAAGCGTCCACGTTCCGCGCCATCCCGCGCGCCAGCGGGTCGGAGTTGTCAACTTCAATACGCAGGATCGAGCCGGGACAGTAGAACTCCGACGACTTCAAGCCTTCGAGCGCGTTCCTGAGCGGCAGCTTGAAACGTTTGATCGCCAACTCGGTCGAGTCGTCCCAGCAGACGAGCGTGCCGCCTTCCTCGACGAAGCGGCGCAAGGCTTCGACGCCCGCCTCCGTGATGCCGCCCGCGAACTCCGGCGGGGCTGTTTCCTTCGAGCGACCTTCGATGATTTCTTTCAGCCGCATCGAGGGCAGCACGATCACGTCGTACTTCGCGCGCAAATTTCCGGCGCGCACTTCCCGGTCGCGCAAGCTGGTGAAGGGCACGTTGAAGGTGTCGAAGACGTAGCGCGTCCAGCCTTCGTCCATCGAGGCCGTCCAACTTTTGTAGAGCGCGAGACGGACGGGACGTGCCAGCGGATTGACGATAGGCGAGCGGTCGCCGGCCTTCTGCGGCAGGCCGAGATCGCGCCGCGCGTCCGCTTCATCTCGCACGAGCGTCAAACGTCTCTGCGCTTCCGGCTCCTGAATGCTGCCGATAGGTAACGCCTCGACGCCCATCTGCATCGGCAGCGTCCACCCGGCCACGTCGTAGGGCCGCTCGGCCTCGCCGCCAGCGGTGCGCCGGTCGGGATACACCTGTCGCTCAAACAACGTCTGGACGTTCGCGCGATAAGGTTGTTCGAGAAAAACGAGATAACTGCCGAGCGGCGTCTCACGCGCTTTTCGATCCGCGAACCCCAACGAACCGGCGGGCAGCAGGTGTAGCTCTCGATCCATTCGATAGACCTCGACGCCCTGCTCGACGAGCGCCGCAATCATTTTTGCCACCGCCTCGTCTTTGCCCTGACCCGCCGGAATCAGATAGGCGAGCGGGTGGTCTGAGGTCAGCGGCCAGCGAAGTGCGCGTTGTCCGAGTTGGTAAAATTCGCGCAGGTAGTGCTCGCGATACTTCGCGGCCATCGAGAGGATGGAGCGTGCGGCGCTCATCTCCATACGCATGATGTCGCGCGGATGCCATTCGCCGCCGGGCCAAGGGTCTGGAAAGTTCGTCGCGGGTTGAAGCGCCGAAAGCATCCCACGCGTCGAGGACTTGGCGAGTTGCTCGCGTGTGACCGTCATCGGCGTCATCAGTTTCGCGCTCGCCGCTTCCGTCAGGATGCCGACGGAATTGTGGAAGTAGGGCGCGGTGCGGAATCCGCCGTGCCACCATGTATCGTACAGCGCGTTGGTGATGACGCCCTGTTGCCCTTCGGCTTGCAGGTCGGCGGCGATCTTGTGTCCGAGCAAGCCCACTTCGCGCAGAAGCACGGGCGCGATGTGCGGGTTCGGCGGGTCGTAGAAGGGCGGGACGAAGAAGCGCGAGCCGGTCTGTCCCTGCTGGTGCACGTCGTAGACAATCTGCGGAAACCACTCTTTCCACAGCAGGCGCGTGACAGTTCGCGACTCTTTCAGGTTGAGCATGAACCAGTCGCGGTTGTCGTCGTGCCCGGCGTAGTGGTGATAAAGCTCCGGCGGGTCTGTGCCTTCGTAGGGCGTGCCGAGCGTTTTGCGATACCAGTCTGCGACGATGTCCACGCCGTCCGGGTTGGGCGATGGGATAAGCAGCAGGATAGTGTTACGCAGAATCTCCAGCGTGTCCGCGTCGCGCGCCGACGCGAGTTCGTAGGCGAGTTGCATGGACATCTGTGAGGCGACAATCTCCGTCGAGTGAATCGAGCAGGAGATGACGACGACCGTCTTGCCTTCGCGCGTGAGTCGGTCGCCCCGGTTCACGTCTCCGTTTAACGAATTAAGCCGGGGGTCGGCCAGCCGGCGCTGAATGTCTTTGTATTTCGGCAGTTCGCGTATATTCTCAGGCGCGCTGATGTAGGCGACGATGAGCGGGCGGCCCAGGGTCGTCTCGCCGATCTGCTGGACGAGCACGCGGTCGCTGGCTCGATCAAGACGCGCGAAGTAGTCTCTAATCTGCGACCATCCGGCGAGCCGCTTTGGGGAGACTCGCGGGCAAGCTCTGGTTCTGGTGGACGCTCTTCGCCGCAGGCTTGCTGCTGCTCATTCTCGGCCCGCCCGTTCTGCTCGCCGCCGACATCGCGAGGCGTCCTGAGTGGGTCTATCCATGGGCGCTCTTCGGCGCACGCAATTGGCTGCGCCTGTGCGGAGCGCGTGTCCGCGTGCGCGGACTCGAACACCTCGACCCGCGACAATCTTACGTCTTCGTCGCCAACCATCGCTCGTTCCTCGACACGGCGACGCTCTTTTATCATCTCCATCGTCGCATCGGCATCCTCGCCAAGAAAGAGCTTTTGAAAGTGCCCATCCTCGGCTACGGCATGGGCCACGTCAACATCCTCGCGATTGACCGCTCGAACCGCACGCGCGCCATCCAGACGATGAAGGAAGCGACTGACCGCCTTCTGCGCGGCGTCTCCATCGGCGTCTTCGCAGAGGGCACACGCGCTCGTCCGGGCCAGCTTCTCCCGTTCAAGAAGGGCGCGTTCTACATGGCGATTGAGGCGGGCGTGCCCGTCGTCCCCGTCGCCATCAGGAACACGGATAAATTGATGGGCAAGGGAACCGGCGTCGCGCGGCCCGGCCTCATCGAGATGATTGTCCTGCCGCCCGTCGAGACGAAGGGGCTGTCAACCGATGAAGATGTCAAACGCCTCGCCCAACACACGAGGGCGCTGATCGCGCGCGAGCTTGGGATCGGTGAGAGCGAAAAAGACACGCCGTAGAGGTTGTGCCGTCACGCAGGAAGCAATGCACGCCTGCTTTGACACGACGAAAAGAAAGAGGCGACGCCGGAAAAATTCCATGCGTCGCCCTTTTTCTGTGACAGCTTAACAAAGCTTACGGCTTTGGTTTGGCTGTGGCTTTGGGTGTCGTGGTCGTCGCGGGCGGCGGGGTCGGTTTGACTCTCGGCTCCCTATCTTTTTCGTCAATCACGCCGGGTTCGCCTTCCTCGACGACGCGTCCCTTGCCTTTGAGTTCCGCGAAATCCGTGTAGCGAACTTTGAGGCGGACGTGTGTGGTTTGGCCGTTCTTGAAGACCAGATCGTCGTCGGCGTAGGCGTAGGTCGGGAACCAGTAGCGACCGTTGATCTGCTCGCGATAGGTCTCGAAAGTGGGGAATCGCTGGTCGAACTCAGGCACGCCCTTGCCCTTGGCCTTGACGATCTGAAAGTCCCGGTCGTCAACCCAGATGCGCCCTTGAAAGTAACGCTCAGGGGTCTTCGACTTCTTGAGGGCCGATAGTGCCTTCGCGTCCGAGAGAATCTTCGGCGTCACGTCGAAGACGTAAGTGTCCAACTCGTCAATGTGCTCTTTGCCGCCGTAGGTAAAAACGTACTGGTCAATCTTCGAGGCTTCGAGCGCAAATGCCTGGACGCCGCCGAGGTCTTCCAAATCCTCGTTGGTGACGGAAATATCCGTGATCGTCGGCAACGGGAACATCAGAATTTTCTCGAAGCGGTTGCCGTCGTTATCGAAGACGAAACGCGAGACGCGGTGGTATTCGCCCGTGATCTGCCCGCCGAGGGGCGCGATGGTCTGAAGTATCGCGTCGCGCTTGAACTCGTAGTTGTTCAGCGCCCTGCGGAATTCCGTCTCCTTCGCGGCCACCGTGCGAATGATTTTATCCACATTCACGGGCACGCCCGAACGGTTGACGGTCGTCGGGGCCGTGGACGGCGTCGCCGCCGCCTTTTGCCCCTGCGCGTTGGCGGTCGAAATAGTCAGGGCCGAAAAAACAGCCGCCAGCATCAGAAAATAGAATCGTTTCATAATTACGTTGAAGTTGCGTTCAGAAGATGCCGTGCCTGTCGCGAACCTTACGAGATGGCCGCCCTTGAGCACCCTTTTCAGATGCATCAGCCGTCGCGCGTGTTGCCAGAGCAGATGCCAGATGGTAAGCGAGGGCGTTCTTGCTAACGTTACTACGCCCACCCACATGGCTTGGCTTCTACTTAGCCGACGAACTCGACCCGCACGCGATTCGGGATGATGCCGCGCTCCGCGCCTTCGTCGAGCAGGCGCTGGACGGCCACACGGCCACGCTCCGTGTAGTCGAGCGTCAGCCCGTTGACCCACATCGCGACGAATCGGTCGGCCAACTCCGGCTCCATGTCGCGCGCGAACTGCATGGCGTAATCGAGCGCGTCGGCGCGGTGTTCGAGCGAGTAGGTGATTGATTCGTGCAGCAGTTGCGAAACGCGACCGATTAGCTCCGCGCCGAGTTCGCGGCGGATGACGTTGCCGCCCATCGGCAGCGGCAAACCAGTCCACTCGTGCCACCACTCGCCCAAATCCACAACCTTCTGCAAGCCTAGATTCTGGTAGAAAAGCTGTCCCTCGTGAATCAGCAGCCCCGCGTCGGCAGCGCCGTCCTGCACGGCCTTGATGATCTGGTCGAAGGGCACAACCACATACTCGAAATTCGCGCACAAAATCCGCAGGGCCAGAAACGCGCTCGTCATCGTCCCCGGCACGGCGATTTTCAGGCGCGGCAGGTCTTCCACCCTGTACGGCTCGCGCGCGACGACGATGGGGCCGTAGTTGTCGCCGATGCTCGCGCCGTGCGGCAGCAGCACGTACTTATCCGAGATGTACGAATAAGCGTGAAAGCTGATCGCCGTCACGTCGTAGACGCCGCGCAGCGCCTTCTCGTTCAAGGTCTGGATGTCTTCGAGCACATGCTCGAATTTAAGATCGCCCGTGTCGAGCTTGTTCGTCGCCAGCGCGTAGAACATGAAGGCGTCGTCCGAGTCGGGCGAGTGCGCGACGGTGATGGTGCGTGTTTCAGATGTCATTTGTAAATTAGCAGATAGCTGTCCTTGATCTTGGCTTAACCACTTACGCGAAACTTGCGCGCTCGTTTCGCCAATCTTGATATGCTTTGTCGGAGCTGGTCAGAAAATCGCCGTTCACCGTCGAGCATGCGACGGGCCAGCCCAGCACGGACAGGAGCATGCGCTCTACCGTCCACCTCAAATGCACGTGGGCGCAGGAGAGCGCCGCCGCCGGACGGCTCACGAACGGGTCGCCATGCACCAGACGATGCCTGATCTCGGCCAGCGGCCAATCTTCCGGTTTCCCCACGACGGGCCAGAGGTCACTCAAGTCTACCGCGTAGCGCTCACAGAATTTTCTGAAGACGTGGGCGAAAGGGAAGCGATTCAATTCCCGAATCTTCTCATAAATCAGCGCCCTCTTTTCGCCGGAGTGTTCGAGCAGCGGGTGCGCCTTGAGCCACTTTTTCAGGTCACGCTCAATCCGGCTGAACTCTTCGCGCGGGAGAATCTCATACTCGTCCTCACGGCGAAAGAAAGTGAGCGTTGATTCCAGCGCCGCGTAGAGGCTGATGAAAGAGCCTTCCAGAGATTCGCCGCCGGCAAAGACGACAAAGTTGATGGCACGACGCAGAATCTCGCCCTGTTGAAGCCCCGCAAGAGTCTCGGAGGCGGAATCCGCGAAGGCTTCGAGGTTAGCAGCTTCGACGAGACCGTTGCGGGATTCGTGCATAGCCGCAACGAGGCGTTGAAAAGAGTCAGAACCACTTTCCCCGTTTTGGAAATACGTAAGCTGCCGTCGCGCCCCGAAGCAAAACAGCAGGGGCTTATCCTTTTCGGCGTTCTCTCCCAAACCCTGACCTTGTATGCTCAAATCGTCAGCCCTCATCATACGCGTCAAAGCTCAGGCGGCTGCTGTCTCGCGCACCACTGGATTGTAGAGCGTGTCGCGCTCGACAGCCTCAAAGCCCGCGTCTTTGATGAGCGCGACGATCTCCTGCTTGGAAATCTTAACCTCGTTGTTTGCTTCCACTGAATAACTTTCCGTCAATTCGCCGCCTTCAGTGATTGTGCCGTCGAGGTCGTTCGCGCCGAAGTGGAGCGCGACCTGCGCGAGTTGCTTGCCGAGCATCACCCAGTAGGCTTTGATGTGCGGGAAATTGTCGAGCATGAGACGCGAGACGGCGATAGTCTTCAGAGAGTCAACACCGGACGGCCCCGGCAGATGAGAAAGCTGCGTGCCCGGCGGGTAGAAGGCGAGCGGGATGAAGCACTGGAAGCCGCCCGACCTGTCCTGCTGCTCGCGCAATTGAATGAAGTGGTCAACGCGGTCTTCCGTGGATTCGATGTGGCCGTAGAGCATCGTCGCGTTGGTCTTCAACCCGGCGGCGTGCGCCTTGCCGGATAGTTCAAGCCAGCGCTCGCCGCCCGTTTTGTGCGTGCAGATCATTGAGCGCGTCGGTTCTCGGAAAATCTCCGCGCCGCCGCCGGGACACGAATCCATCCCCGCTCTCATCAGTTGGTTGATGACTTCCTCGTCCGCCATTTTGTAGAAGCGCGCCATGTGGTCGAGTTCGACCATCGTGAACGCCTTGAGGTGTAGGCGCGGGTATTCGCGCTTGAGCGATGAGAGCAGGTCTGTGTAGTAGCTGAACGGCAGTTTGGTGTTCAGACCGCCGACGATGTGCAACTCGGTCGCGCCTTCCCGCACAGCCTCGCCCGCGATGCGAAGTGAGTCCTGAATGTTATGCGTATAGGCGTCCGCCTGGCGCGGCGTGCGATAGAAGCCGCAAAACTTGCAGTCGGCGTAGCAAATGTTGGTGTAGTTGAAATGGCGGTTGACGTTGTAATAAGTCGTCAGCCCGTGCAGGCGACGCCGCATGGTGTCGGCCAGCTTGGCGAGCGCGGGCAGGTCGTCGGTCGCGAACAGAGCCACGCCTTCGTCGAAAGAGAGACGCTCGCCAGCTTCGACTTTCGCGGCGAGTTCGTTGAGTTTAGCGTCGTGTGAAAAATTCATAAATTCAAAATGCAAGAGGTCGAAGTTTGTCGTCAACCTTACGACTTCGAGCCTAAAAATATCGCCCCACCGAACGCCGCGAGCAAGATCACGCTGACGAAGGCGTTGGTGGTAAAGAACGCCGCGTTGAGTCGTGAAAGATCGTCGGCGCGCACGAGCGAGTGCTGGTAAATCAGGAGCGCGCCCGTCGCGACGACGCCGGCGAGCGCCACGACGCCGAGCGAAGTCAGCAAGTATAACCCAACCAGCGCCGCGAACGCCGCCGCGTGCAGCAGTCGCGAAACCCAGAGCGCACGCGCGACGCCGACGCGTGTAGGGATCGAGCGCAGGTTCGACGCGCGGTCAAACTCGTAGTCCTGGCATGCGTAGAGCACGTCGAACCCGGCAGTCCAGAGAAGCACGACGAGCGAGAGCAGGAGCGGCAAGGGACTGTCGAGCGCGCCGCGCACGGCGATCCAAGCGCCCGTCGGGGCGATTGACAGGCACCAGCCGAGGGCGACGTGCGAGAGCGACGTAAAACGCTTCGTGTACGAGTAGAGCAGGACGCTCGCGAGCGCGAGGGGCGCAAGGATGAGCGTCAGGCGGTTGAGCATCGCCGCCGCGAGAAAGAAGAGCGCGGCTGAGGCGAGCGTGAACGCCCACGCGAACGAGACAGACAAAGCGCCCGCCGGAATCGCGCGCGTCGAGGTGCGCGGGTTCGCGGCGTCGTATTCTCTGTCGGCGATGCGGTTGAAGGCCATCGCCGACGAACGCGCGCCCACCATCGCCAGCGTAATCCAGAGCGCCTGCCACCACGTAGGCAGACCGCGCGCCGCCAGCACCGCCCCCAAAAACGCGAAGGGCAGGGCGAAGAGCGTGTGCTCGATCTTAATCATTTCGAGCGTCGTGCGAATGTTGCGTGCGGCGTCAGACATCTTCAACTCGATTGAAAGCAAACTTGAGGCCAGCGGCTCGACGGCTGAAACTCTCAATCTACCTGTGCTCGTTCTGGCAAATCGCCACGCGCGCAGGGCGCGAGAGGCAGTCTGCAAAGCGTCGCGGTCTAGCCCGCCTTCCAGTAGTCGGGCGACTCGGCCATGTGCGGGTCGGGGCGCTCCATCCAGCGTTCGGGCCGCTTCAACTCGATGAAGCCGAAGCGACGGTAAAGCGCGTGCGCGTCCTTCGTCGCCAGCACCCAGCGACGAAAGCCCTGCAAGTCGTCGTGCGACAGAATGACTTCCATCAACCACTTCGACAGGCCGCGCCCGCGATACCCTGCGACGACGAACACGTCCGCCAGCCACGCGAACGTGGCGTAGTCTGTGACGACGCGCGCGAAGCCGATTTGCCGTTCGCCCTCGTAGACGCCGAAGGGAAGCGAGTTCTCAATCGAGCGCCGGACGACGGCGATGGCGCGGCCCTGTCCCCAGTAACTTTCCGTGCTGATGAAGCGATGGATGAGCGCGAGATCGAGCCGCGCGCGGTCTGTGCTGATCGTATACTCTCCGCGTTGCCATTCGCCTTGAGTCATGCGGAGTTCCTTCCTGACGGCCTCTGTGACTTTCAATCGCCTTCGACCGAGACGGGTTCGGGCGCAGTCGGGTCGCCCGTCCAGCGCGTGCGTGTCGAGTGGGGGATGTCGAACTGGTCGAGGATGCGGAAGACGAGATGGTCAACGAGTTCTTCAATCGTCTTCGGTCTGTGATAGAAGCCGGGACTGGCCGGCAGGATACGCGCGCCCGCGTGCGCGAGCCGGAGCATGTTCTCAAGATGAATCGCGTTGTAGGGCGACTCGCGCGCGACGAGAACGAGCTTGCGTCCTTCTTTGAGCGTCACGTCTGCCGCGCGATGAATGAGGTTCGTGCCCGCGCCCGAAGCAATCGCGCCGAGCGTGCCCATCGAGCACGGCACGACGACCATCCCGGCCTGCACGTGCGACCCGGAAGCGGGCGGCGCGGCCATGTTGTCGAGGCGGTGAAAGCGAATCAACTTTGAATCCGCCGGCAGCCCCAGCCACTCGTTGACCGCTTTCACGTCGCCCCCGCGCAAGGTAGCTCCGAGTTCGACGCGCGCCACCACGAGCGCAGACTCCGACATGATGAGATTGATGCGCTCGACCGTTCCGCTCGCCGCCATGTGAATCAGCGTGCGTTGCGCGTAGATCGCGCCGGAGGCTCCCGTGATGGCGACGGTTAATTCCATTTGAATTATCTTGATGTTTTAAAGGCGGGAGACGATTGTCCCTGCTCAGTCCATGAAACTTCAGCGCCCTCGTTATTGCTTCTAATCCACATGCCGGGTTGTGCTCGGTTGAATAATGCCTCGTTGATAATTACCTCAATTTCTTCTCCGTCAACTGTCCTGATGAGAAGCCGTCTGACAGGATGTGAGCCTGTTTGTGACTCTATGATGGTCACAGATTTGTCCAGAATTCTGCCCGCGTAGACCATGCGATAGGGGCCGGTTGAATTGAACTTCTGATAAAAAACGATGCCGAACGCGACTACCGCTGAAACTCCAACAGCGATCAATACCCCAAACTTAACACCTGCCCACGCCTTCCGGGTGAGCTTTATGTAGCGGGTATTATCACCACTCCTATGTTTCAACGCATCACTCCTACGAGTAAAGGTATTTGACGCGGCTGAGTTCCAAGAGAGTGCACACATACATATTACGAGGCGTAATCTGGCAGAGCAAGCGGGGCGAGTTTCAGAGGCGCACGAGTTCGATGCTAAAATGCCCGCTCGACTTTCGGTGACTGTAAAATTCGTTTTGAAGTAATGAACTCAGAAGAACTGGAACGATTGCTGCGCGCACACAAGAGCGGCGAACTGGACGAGCGTGAGGCCGCGCGTCTGATCGGCGCGCTGCACTTTGAAGACCTCGGCCACACGGGACGTTCGGCGAAGTCCGCAACGTCGTGAGCGACGCGGAGTGGCACGAGTCCGCGCGCATGATTCGCATTCGTCGCGACCGCGAAGTGCGCGGCGTCGGCCCCGTCCTCGTCGTCACCGCAGGGACGAGCGACATCCCCGTCGCGGAAGAGGCCGCGCTGACGGCAGAGGCGATGGGCAACCACGTCGAGCGGCTCTGGGACGTGGGCGTCGCGGGCGTGCATCGCGTACTGGCCGAGCGCGAACGTCTACGGCGTGCGCGCGTCATCATCGTCTGCGCGGGGATGGAGGGCGCGCTTCCCAGCGTCGTCGGGGGCCTGGTGAGCGCGCCCGTCATCGCCGTGCCGACCAGCATCGGCTACGGCGCAGCCTTCGGCGGCGTCGCTGCGCTACTCGGTATGCTCAACTCGTGCGCCTCGAACGTCACGGTCGTCAACATTGACAACGGCTTCGGCGCGGGCTTCGTCGCCAGCCTGATTAATCGCCGTTGGGAAGCAAACGCGGAATGACGAATGCCGAATGATGAGTAAAAAACGCAAAGCCCTGCTCCTGATATTCATCATTCATCATTTCGCGCTCATCATTTCTCTGACGGGTTGCGGGGCGCGGCGGACGCCCGACCTCGAACGCATCTTCGCCTCGGCGCGTGCGCGCGAAGGCAAACGCCCGATCATCGTCATCCCCGGCATCCTCGGCTCGCAGATCGTCAACCGGCGGACGGGCGAGGTGGTATGGCCCTCGGCGTTTCGCTCGGACGCGGACGGTTTGGATTTGCCCGTGACGCCCGACCTCGCCGCCAACCGTGACGAGTTGACCGCGTCGCGCATCGTCGAGACGGCGAAACTTGCGAAGCTCGCGCCCGACGTGTACGTCTACTACGCGCTGATTCAGGCGCTCAAACGCTTCGGCGGATACAGGGAAGGAAACTGGGATGCGCCCGCGCCGGACGGCGACCGCGACACGTTCTACGTCTTTCCTTACGACTGGCGGCGCGACAATGTCGAGACGGCGCGCGAGCTTGCCGGGCGCGTCGAAGAATTGAAGCTGAAGCTCGGTCGCCCTGATTTGCGCTTCAACGTCATCGCGCATTCGATGGGCGGACTCGTCGCGCGCTACGCTGCGATGTACGGCGACGCAGACCTGCCCGCTACAGGCGTCGCGCCGCAGCCGACGTGGGCGGGCGCTGCCTTCGCCAGCAAGATTTTCATGTTCGGCACGCCCAACGAAGGCTCTGCGGAAGCCTTCGCCACGCTCCTCGACGGCTACTCCATCACAGAGGGACTGCGCCGACGCCTGCACCTGCTCAACAAACTTTCACGCGAAGACGCCCTGACCATCCCCTCGATTTATCAACTCATGCCGCACGGCAGGCAGGTGCGCTTCCTCGATGAGAACTTGCAGCCAACAGAAGTTGACCTCTACAACCCGGCGGCGTGGAAGCTTTACGGCTGGGGCGCTGCGAACGACGCGCAGTTTCGTGAGAGCTTCGCGCGGGGCAAGGCGAAGGGGCAGGAGTCGCCGGGGCGCACAGGCACGCTCGCAGACCTCGACGCCTACCTCGCCGCCGTCCTCAATCGCGCGAGACGTTTTCACGAAGCGATTGACGCGGCGGATTCCTCGCGCATGCCGCCCGTCCCCCTGTTCGCCTTCGGCGGCGATTGCGAAGAGACGCTCGCCGCGCCCGTCCTCCTGCGCGACGCGAAACGTGATCGCTGGATAACGCTCGTCGAGCCGCGTTCGCTCCGCAACGCGACAGGCCGGCGCTTTTCGCGCAAGGAAGTGATTCGCGCGATGTACGAACCCGGCGACGGGCGCGTCACGCGTCCCTCCCTGCTCGGTCAGAATCTTTTGCAGGCGCGGCTCAGTTCCTTCTACGACACGGCACTGCCCGTCGTCTACGCAGTGTTCGGCTGCGACCTGCACGGCGACCTCCAAAGCAACAAGACACTGCAAGACAACGCGCTCACGCTGCTTGTCAACGAGGTGATGAAGTGATGTTCATCGAGGTTTCAGCGTTTAAATGATTCCAGAATCTTCCGCCGTGTTGCTGTTCCTGTGCGTCGTCGCAGCCGTCTACATCCTCGCGGCGGGCGCGCTGTTGCGAATCGTGCTGCGCCGGATGGGGCGTGGATCGAAACCCGCTCCCTCACGATTTTGGATTGAACGAACGGTGCTCGTCTTCGCCGTTGCGGGGCTGCTCTGCTTCGCCTACGGCTACTTCGTAGAGCCTTACTGGCCCGAAGTCACGCGCGTCCGCGTCGAGAGCGGTAAGCTGGCGGGCGCGTCGCGGCCTCTGCGAATCGCGCACATCTCCGACCTGCATTGCGACCCGCAGCCGCGTCTCGAAGAGCGACTCCCAGACATCATCGCCGCCGAGCATCCAGACCTCATCGTCTTCACAGGCGACTCCATCAACACGCCCGACGGCCTGCCCGTGCTCAAGCCACTGCTCACGCGCCTCGCGCAGATTGCTCCGACCTACGCGGTCAAAGGTAACTGGGATACGGGATTCTGGGCGGGCCGCGACTTGTTCGGCGGGACGGGCGTGAAGGAACTGAATGCGGAAGCCTTGAAGGTTGACGTGGCCGGCGTCCCCATCTGGATCGCGGGCGCGCCTTATGGCAAGGCGGGGAAGATTGGCGACATTCTCGAAGGCGTGCCGACCGGCGCGTTCACGATTTTTCTCTACCACACGCCCGACGCGATTCTCGACGTAGCACAGTTGAAGAAAGTTGACCTCTACTGCGCGGGCCACACGCACGGCGGACAGGTGGCTTTGCCGCTCTACGGTGCGCTCGTCACGCTCTCAAAATTCGGTAAGCGCTACGAAGCGGGACTCTACAGGGAAGGCGAGACGTGGCTCTACGTCAACCGGGGTATCGGCATGGAAGGCGGCAGCGCGCCGCGCGTGCGTTTCTGGTCGAGGCCCGAAGTGACGATCATCGAGCTTACAGCGGCGGCGGAGGCTCGACCATGAGGGAGTGCGCCGTCCACTCAAGCCAAACGCCCGCCCGCGAAGAAGGTTGAAAAAAACGCCGGCGGGGTTTAGAGTGAGGCAGCCTTTCACATCAACGTGTTCAAATTTAAAGACGCGACGGGAGACGGCAGGAAAGCGTTCCCCGTCGCCCTGGCCGGAGATACTTATGAAGAAAGCACTGTCTCTATTGCTGCTCGTGTGGTCTGCCTTTGCCTTCGCGCAGGCACAAACTGATCCCGCGCTCGCGCAGGCGAGCCGTAGCCGGGGCGCGCAGGCCATCCGTCTGACGGTGGACGCGACGGAAGTCCCGCGCAAACTGTTTCACTCGCAACTCGTGATTCCCGCCGCGCAGGGGCCGCTGACGCTCTATTACCCGCAATGGATTCCCGGCGAACACGGGCCGACCGGCCCCATCATCAACCTCGCCGGGCTGAAGATGACGGCGAACGGCAAGACGCTTCAGTGGCAGCGCGACGCGGTTGATATGTACGCCTTCCACGTCGAAGTGCCTGCGGGCGCGAAGGAGATCGAGGTCGCGCTGGACTATCTCGCGCCGACGTTTGCGGGCGGGTTCTCCGCAGGCTCCTCGACGACCTCGCACCTCGCCATCGTCACCTGGAATCAACTCGTGCTCTACCCGCAGGGCTACAATTCCGACGACCTGATGTTCACGGCCAGCCTGCGCCTGCCCGATGGCTGGAAGTTCGGCACGTCGCTCCCCGTCGCCAAACAGACGCGCGAGCGCGTTGATTTCGCGCCCGTCTCGCTGACGACGCTGATTGACTCGCCTGTGCTGGCGGGCGACAACTACCGCGCCATCCCGCTCTCCGCGAGCGGCCCCGCCGTCGAACTCGACCTCGCCGCAGACAGCGCCGCCGCCTTGAACGCCAGCCCGCAGTTCATCACGGCCATGAAGAAACTCGTGCCAGAAGCAGCGGCGCTTTTCGGCGCGCAGCATTACGAGCGCTACAACTTTCTGCTGACGCTGAGCGACCGCGTCGCGCACTTCGGCCTTGAGCATCACCAGTCGAACGACAGCCGCGTGATGGAGCGTTCGCTGATTGACGAGACGTTGGGGCGGCTCGCGCTCGGCGTCGTCTCGCACGAATACGTCCATTCGTGGAACGGCAAGTATCGCCGCCCCGCCGGACTCGCCACGCCCGATTTCCAGCAACCGATGAAGGGCGAACTGCTCTGGGTCTACGAAGGCTTGACGCAGTACCTCGGCAACGTGCTGGCGGCGCGCAGCGGCATCTGGACGGCGGAAGAATATCGCGAGCACCTCGCGCAGATCGCCGCCAATCTGGATCATCGTCCCGGTCGCCTGTCGCGCCCGCTGATTGACACGGCCATCGGCGCGCAAATCTTTTACAACGCGCCGAACGAGTGGTCGGCGGCGCGGCGCGGGACGGACTTCTACGACGAGGGCTGGCTGATCTGGCTCGACGCAGACACGCTCATACGTCAACAGACCGGCGGCAAGCGCTCGCTCGACGACTTCTGCCGCCGCTTCCACGGAGCGCCGAGCGGTGCGCCGACCGTCAAGACCTACACGTTCGACGACGTGGTCTCGACGCTCAACGAGGTCGCGCCCTACGACTGGCGCAAGTTCCTCAACGACCGGCTCTACACGACCGACCTGCACGCGCCGCTCGAAGGCATCACGCGCGGCGGCTGGCGTCTCGTCTACGACAACGCGCGGAATCAGTACCTCAAAGACCTCGAAGAGGGGCGCAACTCCGTCGAGATGGGCTATTCCATCGGCCTGCGTCTGGGGACGAACGGCACTATCGGCGACGTGATTCCGGCGACGCCCGCCGCACGCGCGGGACTGGGGCCGGGCATGACGATTGTGTCAATCAATGGCAGGCAGTGGTCGCCCTCTGTGCTGCGCGACGAAGTCAGCGCTTCAAAGTTGAGACAGGGGCCAATCTCCCTCCTCGTCAACAACGAGGGCGCAATCAGGACGTACACGCTCGACTACCACGGCGGCGAGCAGTACCCGCACCTTGAGCGCGACCCGTCGAAGCCCGACCTGCTCGGCCAGATCATCGCGCCGCGCACAGGGACGCCGTAAAGAATTTTAACCGGCGCGAAAACAACCGACGAATGCGAAAAGGGGCGACTCTCGCGCGAGAGTCGCCCCTTTCGTTTGCCTCCCGTGCGTCGCCCTTCAGTTGGCGGCGAACACAAGCTTCTGCAACTCCCCCGCGACTTCATCAACGCCCACGTCCGTTGACTGCTTCGCCGCGCGGTCGAACAATTCCACCTTGCCGTCCGTGATTTTCTTGCCGACGGTGACGCGGAAGGGAATGCCGATCAGGTCTGCGTCCTTGAACTTGACGCCCGCGCGCTCGTCGCGGTCGTCGAGCAGAACCTGAAGCCCCGCGCTCTCCAACTCCCTGTAGAGTTTCTCCCCGGCCTCCGACAGTTCAGGCTGTTTGATGTTGGTGATGGTGACGATGACATCGAACGGCGCAATCGCGCGCGGCCAGATGATGCCGTCCGCGTCGTGGTGCGTCTCGATGGCGGCGGTGATGATGCGCTCGACGCCGATGCCATAGCAGCCCATCACGACCGGCACTTCCTTGCCGTCCTGCGTCAGCACGCGCGCACCCATTGACTCGGAATACTTCGTGCCGAGCTTGAAGATGTGCCCGACCTCCATTGCCTTAAAAACTTCGAGCGTGCCCCTCTCGCAGTACGGGCACGCTTCGCCCGCCGCCACCGTGCGTAGGTCTGCCCATGTGTCCGGCTTGATGTCGCGTGCAACGTCAACGCCGCGCAAGTGATGGTCGTCTTTGTTCGCGCCGGTCGTCATGTTGCGACGACTCCGCAGTCCTTCATCCGCGATGATACGAACTTCGCGCCCGTTCCGCTTCGCCGTCTCTTTCGCGCGCACGCCGCCGAGACTGCCCGCGCTCGCGCCGAGCAGTTCGCGTATCTCTTCCGGTTGCGCGGGGCGAACTTCAGACACGCCGAGCGAGTCGGATAGCTTCGTCTCATGCAACTGATGATCGCCGCGCATCAGTGCGAGTGCGGTGAACGCTGTGTCGCCTTTACCGGCGACGTAGACGAGCGTTTTGATTTGACGTTCAGCCGACGCGCCGCCGGGAAACGTCGTCAAATCCTCAATTGTGCGGACGCCCGGCGTCGGGAACTCTTCGGGCGCGTCCGGCCCCGCTTCGTCCGCGACGGCTGGCAGGCGCGAAGTGGCCTTCTCAAGATTCGCGGCATAGCCACAGGCTTCGCACGTCGCGATTAAATCCTCGCCCGCGTCCGTC
>JAIVJG010000300.1 GCA_020200155.1 Acidobacteriota bacterium
CACGCTGCTCAACGACATCACGCTCAACCCCGGCATGGGCGAGTATCTCGACATGCGCCGGAGCACGGCGACGAGCCAGAACGAGAATTTCGCGCGCGAGATTTTGCAACTCTTCTCCATCGGTGTTAACGAGTTGAACCTCGACGGCACGCCGAAGCTCGACGCGCAGGGCAAACCCATTCCGAGTTACGACCAGAACAGCGTCGTCAACTTCACCAAGGTCTTCACGGGTTGGACTTTCTCCACTGCCATCGCCCCGGGCACCACCAATTATCGCGACCCGATGGTGCCGAGGGCCGCGAACAACCACGACGCCACCGCCAAGACGCTTCTGAGCGGAGTGGTGACTGCGCCCAACCAGACGACGCAAGCCGACTTGAACGTCGCGCTCGACAACGTCTTCAACCACCCGAACGTCGGCCCGTTCATCGGCAAGCAACTCATCCAGCACCTCGTCACGAGCAACCCCAGCCCGGCCTACGTGCAGCGCGTGGCCTCCGTCTTCAACAACGATTGCAGCGGACTCTATCCCGACAACTGCACGAGCACGAGGGGCAACCTGAAGGCCGTGGTGACAGCTATCCTGCTCGACCCCGAAGCGCGCGGCGACGTGAAGACTGACCCGAATTACGGAAAACTGCGCGAGCCTGTGCAGCACATCAACAACGTGCTGCGCGCCTTCAGCGCCAAGTCGTTCGACAAGACGACGGCGAGCGACGGCGTGCTGGCGGGCAGGTCAACGACGGACTTCCCCAACACGCTCGACCAGCCGGTCTACCTGCCCGCGACCGTCTTCAGCTACTTCCAGCCCGACTACGAAATACCCGGCACGAAACTGCTTGGCCCGGCCTTCGGGATTCTTTCAACCTCGACCACGCTCAGGCGCGCGAACTTCGTCAACTCCATCGTCTACACGGGCGTCACGCCCTCGACGACGAGCACGGACAGGCCGCGCGGCACGTCGCTCGATTTAACTGACCCGAACCTGAACCTCGAAGCGATGGCCGCGAACCCGCAGCAACTCGTTGACGCGCTCAACTCGCTCCTGATGCACGGCACGATGTCGGCGCAGATGCGCGCGTCCGTCATCAACGCCGTGTCGAGCATCCCGACGACGGACGCTGCCTTCGCGCACAAGCGAGCGCAGGCGGCTGTCTATCTGGTCGCGTCTTCTTCGCAGTACGACATTCAGAGATAAAAACAATGGCATCCACACGCAGAGACTTTCTACGGACAACGGCCTGTGCACTCGGCGGCGCGGCGATGGCTTCGACCATCGAGAACTTCAGCCTCGTCGGCGCGCTCGCGCAGGAAGCGGCGGCGACAGACTATCGCGCGCTCGTCTGCATCTTTATGAGCGGCGGCAACGACTGTAACAACATGATCGTGCCGCTTGATGCAGAGTTCAATAACTACAGCAGCGTGCGTAGCGCGTCCACGCTCGCGCTGGCGCAGCGACCGCGCCGCCGGACTCAACGGCGCGGCGACGTTCCCGCAAATTGTCTCCATCGCGGGCGTCAACATCTTCGTCACAGGGGCCAACACGCGCCCGCTCGCCATCGGCGACTCGAACACGCCTCTGAGTTCCGTGCTGCCGCTGACCATGACCGGCTCCGCCAGCGAGATTAGCTCGCGCCGCGCGGCCTTCGACCAGATCAGGGCGCTCGACCTCGGCGCGCAACTCGTCAAAGCATCCGCCGACATCCGTTCGAGTTCGATCCAGACAGGCATGGCGCTCGCCAGCGTCAGCCCGACGATTGCGACCACTTTCCCGAACACCTCGCTGGGTCGCCAACTCTTACAGATCGCGCGGCTCATCTCTCTGCGCGACACGCTCAGCGTCAAGCGGCAAATCTTCTTCGCCTCGCTCGGCGGCTTCGACACGCACAGCAACCAGCGCGGCAACGGCCAGGACTCGCTGCTCCTGCAAGTGAGCCAGGCGATGAAGTCGTTCTTCGACGCGACGGTCGAGTTGGGCGTCTCCAACAACGTCACGAGCTTCACGCTCTCCGACTTCGGGCGCACGTTCCAGCCCGCCGGTTCGGGCGCGGGCGTCGGCTCGGATCACGGCTGGGGCAGTCATCACCTGATTATGGGCGGCGCGGTGCGCGGCGGCGATTTTTACGGGCGCTACCCCACGCTCGCGCTCGGCGGCCCCGACGACACGGACACGCGCGGGCGTTGGATTCCATCAACCGCCGTCGAGCAGTACGCCGCCACACTCTCTACGTGGTACGGGCTTTCGTCGAGCGACCTGCCGGCGGTCTTCCCCCTGCTCAATCGCTTCTCGCCGGGAAACATGGGCTTCATGCTGGGCTGACCGTGCGCGGACGAGAGAAGGCTACTTCGAGAGGCTTAACGCCAGACAAAATGGCCCGGCGATTCGTTGCCGGGCTATCTTGTTGATAGACCTTGAAGGCATCGGGTCAGGTATTTGACGATCACACGTTCAGAGGGTGTTAGCTCGCGATGTGCAAGACGAATCGAATCAAGCTCATCATCGTTTTATTCTTCGCCGTCGCCGGCGCGTTCGTTCTTTTCACGAACAATGCCGCCAACAGAACCGCGCACGCCTTCTCTGCGGGGCCGCCCGCCGGCTACACGCGCGCACCCGGCGAAGAACCAGAAGCCTGCGCCGAGTGTCACGTCAACAGCGATCCCGGCACGGGGCATCTGACGCTCGACGTGCCGCAGAATTACGTGCCGGGACAGACCTACCAGATCACCGTCAGCCATGCCAACGCAGACCAGACGCGCATCCGTTGGGGCTTTGAACTGACGGCGCTCAACGACAGCGACCAGAAGGCGGGCACGCTCGAAAATCTCGACAACCTGACGCAGGTGCTCAACGGGCAGGGGCCTTTCCCCACGCGCCAGTACATCGAGCACACGGCGAACGGGACTTTCTTCGGGCAGCGCAACGGCGCAAGCTGGACATTCAAGTGGACAGCTCCGCCGACTGATGTCGGGCCGGTCACGTTCTACGTCGCGGGCAATCAGGCCAACGGCGACGGCAATACCTCCGGCGACAATATCTATTTCACTTTCGCCACCGCGACCTCCACCGCGCCGACGCCCGACTACGCCGTCACTATCGCGCCTTCGTCGCGCACGGCCACGCCCGGCAACAGCGTGACCTACAATGTCCAAATCACGCCGAGCGCGGGCTTCAACGGCAACGTCACGCTGAGCGCAAGCGGACTTCCGGCGGGCGCAAGCGCAAGCTTCAACCCGGCCCCGGTCACGATCACGGACGCGACGGCGAAAACTTCGACGCTGAGCGTGACGACAAGCACGTCCACGCCGCTCGGCAGTTTTCCCCTGACGATCAACGCGACGAGCGGCGCGCTTCAGCACACAGCTTCGGCAACGCTCGTCGTCGCCAGCCCCGCGTCCGCCGACCTGTCTGTCACGAACACAGACTCGCCCGACCCCGTCGCCGTCGGAACCAACCTGTCTTACCGCATCAACGT
>JAIVJG010000005.1 GCA_020200155.1 Acidobacteriota bacterium
TGACGATGGAGATGAATCCGGGCACGCTCGCGCCGCGCACTCTGCGAGAGTTCCGCGCGCTCGGAATCAACCGCGCCAGCTTCGGCGCGCAGACTTTCGACGACCACGAACTGCGCCGTCTGGGCCGCACGCACACCGCCGCCGACGCGCGCCGCACGCTCTGCGACTTGCGCGAAGCGGAATTTGAAAACGTCAGCTTCGACCTCATCGCCGGCCTGCCGGAACAGATGCTTGCCTCCTGGTCGCGCAACCTCGACGAAGCTCTCGCGCTCCGCCCCGAACACCTTTCGCTTTACCTTCTCGAAGTCCACGAAGGCACGCCGCTCGCAGATCAACTCAGGCGCGGAATGTGGCGCGAGCCGGACTCTGACCTCGCAGGCGAGATGTACGAACTGCTCGTCGAGCGCACGGCCTCCGCAGGCTTCGAGCAGTACGAGATTTCCAACTTCTGCCTGCCGGGCCGCGAGTCGCGCCACAACACGAAATACTGGACGGGCGCGCCTTACTTCGGCTTCGGCTGCTCGGCGCATTCATACGACGGCGAGGCTTTGCGCTGGTCGAACGAGCGGGACACGCGTCGCTACGTCGAGTTGATTGAGCGGGGCGGAAGCGCCGTCGTCGAGAGAACCGAGTTGGACGCGCGAGAGGCAAGCGCCGAAGCTCTCTTTCTTGGCCTGCGACTCCTGCGGCGCGGCGTCAACCTCGCCAACCACCGCGCGCGTTTCCATGTGGATGTGCGCGAGGCTTACCGCGCAGACCTTTCGCGCTTCGGCGAGGCCGGTCTCATCGAACTCGAAGGCGACGTGCTCAGGCTGACGCCGCACGGCGCGCTGCTCTCGAATGAAGTTTTCGCCGCGTTCGTTTGAACGTGAGGCTTGCTGAAGATAGCAGATTGCAAAACCGGCGACGCGATGAACGGCGTTGACCCGTCGAGCAATTGACGGGCACGCAGCCCGAAACTTTTATGATATTGATTGACCTCCGCAGCGACACCGTGACCAGACCGACGCCCGCCATGCGCCGCGCGATGGCCGACGCAGAGGTGGGCGACGATGTGTACGGCGAAGACCCGACCGTCAACCGCTTGCAGGAGCGCGCCGCCGAATTGTTCGACAAAGAGGCCGCGCTTTTCGTCCCGACCGGCTCGATGGGCAACCAGATCGCCGTCAAACTGCACACGCGCCCCGGCATGGAAGTCGTCATAGAAGAGCGCGGCCACATTTACAACTACGAGATGGCGGCGATGTCGGCCATCTCCGGCACGCTCGCGCGCCCCGTCAAAAGCGGCGACGGCACGGGGCTACTCTCGTGGCCGGACATCGAAAGCGCGCTGCACGTGGGCGGCGCTTACTACGTCGCGCCGACCGGACTGCTGGCGCTTGAGAATTCGCACAACCTCGCGGGCGGCATCTGTCTGCCGCGTGCGCGCACCGTAGAGATTTGCGAACGCGCGCACGCGCTCAAGCTCCCCGTCCATCTCGACGGCGCACGCATCTTCAACGCGGCTGTCGCGCTGAATGAAACGGTCGCCGCTCTCTCTCGTCCCGTTGATTCGGTGATGTTCTGCCTGTCGAAAGGATTGGGCGCGCCCGTCGGCTCAATGCTGCTGGGCACGCGCGGCTTCATTGAGGAAGCACGCCGCTGGCGCAAACTCCTCGGCGGAGGGATGCGGCAGGTGGGCGTGCTCGCCGCCGCCGGCCTCGTCGCGCTCGCGGAGTCGCCGCCGCGCCTCCACGAAGACCACGCGCACGCGCGCCACCTCGCCGAAGGCATCGCCGAACTGCCCGGCTGCTCGATTGACCCGGAAAGCGTGCAGACCAACATCGTCATCTTCGACACGTCGGCCACGGGGCTGATGGCGAACGAAATTTGCGCGCGACTCCAACGCGATCACGGCGTCCTCGCCTCCGGCTTCGGCAACTCGATTCGCATGGTCACGCATTATGATGTCTCGCGCGCGGGCATCGAACACGCGCTCGTCGCCTTGCGGCATGTAACCAAAGAAATGTAGGGGCAGAGCACACGCTCCTCTAATATTAAGATGACACGACCATTCATCATCGCCATTGACGGGCCTTCGGGTTCCGGTAAATCAACGCTGAGCCGGCTGCTGGCGCGCGAACTGAATTTGCTCTACGTGGACACAGGCTCGATGTATCGTGCCGTCGCGCTCGCGGTCAAACGGGCGGGCGTGGATACTTCAGACGCGCAGGCCGTGGCGGAGGTCGCGCGCCGCGCCTCGATTCAACTCGAAGGCGACCCGGACTCGTTGCAGGTGCGTCTCGACGGGCGCGACGTGTCCGAAGAGATTCGCACGGAAGAGGTCACGCACACTTCATCCGTCGTCTCGACCATTCCCGAAGTGCGCCGCGAGATGGTGCGGCAGCAGAGAGAGGTCGGCACGTGCGGGCGCGGCGTCGTCCTCAACGGGCGCGACATAGGCACTGTGGTCTTCCCGGAAGCGGACGTGAAATTCTTCCTCACCGCCTTACCGGAAGAGCGCGCCCGCCGACGTTTCGAGGAAGAGCGCGTGCGGACGCAGGACATCAACTACGACGAAACCCTCGCCGACATCAACGCGCGTGACCGCCGCGACTCCACACGCGCCGACTCGCCGCTCGCCATCGCCGAAGACGCCATCGTCATAGACACCAGCGAGCTTTCCATCGAAGACGTGTTGCGGCGCATGCTCGAAGTAATCGGCGAGCGCCGCGCCGGGCAGGAATCCGACGACTAAGGTTTCAGGCTAGAGGAAATGTTTACCGGCATCATCGAAGAACTCGGACGCATTCGCTCCATCGAGAAGCGCGGCGAGGGCGTGCGCGTGACGATTGAGGCGCGCACAGTCGCGGAAGGGACGCGGGAGGGCGACTCGATTGCCGTCAACGGCGTGTGCCTGACGGCGCTTGAAGTGAAAAAGGATTCTTTCGCGGCAGACGGCTCGCGCGAGACTTTGCAGCGTTCGACGCTTGGCGCTCTGCGCGCCGGGTCGTTCGTCAATCTTGAGCGCGCCGTGACGCCCGCGACGAGGCTCGGCGGCCACATCGTGCAGGGACACGTGGACGCGCGCGGGCGTTATCTTTCTGCGGAAGACCACGGCGGCTCCTGGACGGTGCGCGTCGCGTACCCGCAGGAGTTGGCGCGCTATCTCGTCTTCAAAGGCTCAATCGCGGTCGAAGGCATCAGCCTGACCGTCGCCGCGCTGGCGGACGAGTATTTCGAGATCGCCGTGATTCCGAAGACGTGGGCGGTGACTAACCTCTCGCACCTAAGACCCGGCGATGCTGTGAACCTCGAAGCCGACATCATCGCCAAATACGTCGAGCGCATACTGTCCGTGGGCGGCGTGCAGGCGATGGAAGGCCGGCAGCCGGGCGCGCCGGGCATCACAAGGGAGAAGCTGGCTGAACTCGGCTACGAGTAATAAAGCGAAGGGTGCAAAAAGCCTCGCTTTCAGGTAACATACCAGACGACTTCCCGATCTCTCCTGAATGTAGTTTTAAGGTAAAACCACAATGCCTTTTGCTTCCATCGAAGAGGCCGCCGCAGACATACGCGAAGGCCGCATGATTATCATCGTAGACGACGAGGATCGCGAGAACGAAGGCGATCTGGCGTGCGCGGCTGAGAAAATCACGCCGGAAATCATCAACTTCATGGCGACGCACGCGCGCGGCCTGATCTGCATGCCGCTCACCGAAGAGCGTTGCGATGAACTGCAACTGACGATGCAGGTCGCCGACAACACTTCCTATCTCGGCACGGCCTTCACCGTCTCCATCGAGGCGCGCAAGGGCGTCACCACAGGCATCTCTGCATCCGACCGCGCGACGACCATCCTGACCGCCGTTGACCCACGCACGCGCCCGCAAGACCTCGCGCGCCCCGGCCACGTCTTCCCCTTGCGCGCCAAAGCGGGCGGCGTGCTCGTCCGCACGGGACAGACCGAGGCCGCCGTGGATATGGCGCGCATCGCCGGACTCTGCCCGGCGGGTGTCATCTGCGAGATTATGAACGAGGACGGGACGATGGCTCGCCTGCCGCAACTCGAAGAGTTCGCGCGGCAACATAATCTGAAGATGGTCACGGTCGCAGACCTCGTGCGCTACCGTATGCGGAAAGAGGAACTCGTCCGTCGCGCCGTCGAAACCGACCTGCCGACCGTCTACGGCGGCTTTCGCGCCATCGCCTTCGAGAACGTCATCAACGGCGAGGTGCATCTCGCGATGGTCAAGGGCGACGTGCGGACGGACGCGCCCGTCCTCGTGCGCGTCCACGCCGAGAACGTGACCTGCGACATGTTCGGCTCGCTCGTTGACGACACGGGACATCAACTCCACACCGCGCTCGAAAAAATCTCTGCGGAGGGGCGCGGCGTCGTCCTCTACCTGCGGCAGAACCACAGCAACCTCGACCTGATTCATCAACTGCGTACCTACGCGCTGATGCAGGAGCGCGGGATCGGCAAGAGCGAGGCGTGCCTTGAGACCGGGTACGGCGCGGATCGAGACTACGGCGTCGGCGCGCAAATCCTGCACGAACTCGGCCTGCGCCGCATTCTCCTGCTCACGAACCACCCGCCGAAGGTGTCTGCGCTCGAAGGCTTCGAGTTGGAGATCGTCGGCAACGTGCCGCTGGGCAGCCCCGCGCGGGAAGGAAGTAAAGTGATAAATGCGAAATGAAGAATGAGAAGCAAAGCTCTTGTCTTTCATTCATCATTTCGCATTCATCACTTATCATTTCGTTAGCTCTCCCTTTTGTTCAAACCATGTAGTTCGCCGTCCACTCCCCCGGACGGCTCGTGTGTGTTAAAGCTTCTATGCCTGTTGACGAACACGACGAGCACTCCAAAGCGTCATCAACGGAACCAGAGGGGGATGCCCCGGTAACGCTCAGGGAAGCGCCGGAGGCTGAGCCTGCGCCCGCGCCGCTCACGCCGAAGGGGCAGCGTGCGCGCTGGCGTCGCGTGGTTAATCGCCGCAACGCGATGTGGACTGGCCTCGTCGCGGTCGTCGCACTCGTTGCGCTGGCTCTCATCTTCTTCGTTCTTTATCGCACAGGGCAGGTTGACAGGATCATCGCGCGGCAGATCGTCAGCACGTTCGCCGAATACAACATCCGCGCCGAGGTCGGCTCGTTCCAGACGAAGTTCGGCCCGCGCACGGCGGAGTTGCGCGACCTCAAGCTCTACGACGCGACGACGGGCACGCAGTTGGGAAAGATTGACCGCATGCTCGCGACCATCCGCGTCGAGGATTTATGGGCGCTCAATCTACGCCGCAACGTCAACCTCGAATCGCTCGTGATTGACGGACTCGAATCGTGGGTCGTATTCGACGAGCAGGGCAACTCGAACTTTCGCAATATCACAATCCCTCCGCCCGACCCCAACAGCCGCATACTCTTCTCGTACTCGACCGCGACCGTCAAGCTCAACGGCGCGCTGCTCCACTTCAACGACGTGCAGCACGAATTGTCGGGCGAAGCGCGCAACCTGACGGCTACCGTCCAGCCCGACGACCCCTCTGCGCCCGCCGAGAGCCGCATGAATCGTGTTGACCTCGCGCTCTCGGACTCCACGTTCGTCTACGACGGGCGACCCGTCAACGACATCAGCATCGAAGCGCACGCGCGCGTTAATCAAGTGCGCGCCGAAGTGAGCGAGTTGACTCTGCGCTCTCCCGTCGCGGAGGCGCATCTCGTGGGTGCGCTCGACGATTGGCGCGACATGCGCTATCACCTGCGCGCAGAGGCCGACGTTGACCTGACGCAAATCTCGGACGTGTTGCAGGGAGAGACGACCCTGCGCGGCGCGGGGCGTTTCACGGGAACGATCACGGGCGAGGGCGACAAATACAAGGTTGAAGACGGTCATTTCACGTCCGACGCGCTCGCCGCCGACAACGTGCGCTTGAAGGCTCTGAACGTCAACGCGACCGTGACGGGCGAGGGGAAATCCTACGAGGCGCAGGGACGCGCCATCGCAGAGCTTTTGACGGCTGGCGATTTTCAACTCAACTCCGTCCAACTCGCGGGCGGCGTGATGGGCACGGGCACGGATTTTCGTTGGGTCGGCGATCTTCGCGCGGCTGCGGCGCGCAGCGGCGCGACGAGCATCACGGGGCTGATTGCGCACGACGCCGTGGCCGAGTTACGCGAAGGCCAGCTCACGGGCAGCGCGAAGACCTTCAGCGCGAGCGGCCTCAACGCGAGCGGCGCGCAGGCGGGCGGCGTGCAGGCCAGCAATGTAAGGTTCGCGCGCGGCGAGAATGGTGCGACGCAGGTCAGCGCGTCGGGCGCGAGCGCGGGCACTGTGCGTGCGAGCGGCGCGACGATCAAGGGCGTGACGGCGAGCGGCGTGGAGGCGAAGATTAACCCGGACAATTCCGCGAGCGTCAGCGTGGATCAGTTGCGCGTCGGCGGATTAGACGCGGAGGGCGCGCACACGGGCAGTCTCAACATCGCGGGCGTGCGTTTGGCGATTTCGAGCGGCGGGCGCGTCGAGGGAACTTCCGGCGACATCAACGCGGGCACGGTCGCGCTCAAGGGTGGGGATCGCGCGGAGAGCGTCAGGCTGGCGCGGCCCGTCTTCACAATCGAGCCGGGCGGGCGCTATCGCGCGAGCGCGGACTTGAGCCTCGGCGGCGGCGTGCTCGGCCAGATGAAACTCGGCGCGGTCAGGAGCGCGGTCGTCGCGTCGAACAATCAGATACAACTCAACAATTTCGTCGCCGAAGTTTTTAACGGGCGTGCGCGCGGCAACGCCGTCATCAGCACGTCCCCGCGCGGCGGCGGCGCGTCGAGCGTGGCGGCGACGTTTGAGGGCGTGGACGCGGGCGGCCTGATCGCGACGCTGACGGGCAACGCCGTCCCGCTGACGGGCGCGGCGACGGGCACGGTTGACGTGCGTTTCCCCGGCACGAATTTCAAGGCGGCTTCCGGTCGTCTCAACGCGCAGTTCAGCGGCGAAACGGGACGCGAAGAAGGCGGGCGCACGCCCCTGACCGGCGACCTCGCGCTGACGGCTGATCGCGGCCTCTTCCAGATTGAGCGCGCCAATTTGCGGACGGGCGCGACGCAGTTGAATGCGTCGGGAAAATTCTCTTTCAGGGAAGGCTCGAACCTGACGGTCAAGCTCGCCTCGACCGACGCCTCGGAATTGCAGCGCGTGCTCGTCTCGTCAGGACTGATTCCGGCCACCGAAGAAAAACTGACTGACTATGGCGTCCAACTGGCCGGAAATCTCGACTTCGACGGGACGGTCACGGGAAGCCTCGACGATCCTATCGTCAACGGTCGCGTCTCGCTGGCGTCGCTGGCGCTGCGAGGTCGTGAGCTTGGCGCGTTGAGCGCGGAGATTGCCTCGAACAACTCCGAGACGCGCATCAACAACGGGCGGCTCGCCGAACCCGACGGCGGCGGCGCGCAGTTCACCGCCGTCATTCCTCGCGCGGGCGAAAATAATATCTCGTTTGACGCGACGCTCGACCGTGCGAACGCCGGAAACCTGATCGCCGCGCTTGCCGGAGCGGGCGGGCGCGTCAGCAGCATACTCAATTCGGCAAACCTATCTAATCTCGGCCCGATGTCGGGTCACATCAAAGTAGAGGGCTTCCCCTCCACTATGGGCGGCAGTGCGGATGTGAAAGTTGCCGCCGGGCGCATCGGCACGCAACCCTATGAAGAGATCGCCGCCCGCGCGACGTTCAGCGGCTCGACCATCAACATCGAGACGATTGACGCGCGACTGCCCGGCGGTCGCATCAACGCCAGCGGCACCGTCAACACCGAGTCGCAGTCCTTCGACCTCCGCGCGAAGGGCGACGACGTGCGTCTGGATTTGCTGACGCAACTCTTCGGCGCAGGCCCCAACCTGCCGCAACTCTCCGGCCTCGCGAATTTCAACGCGACCGTCGCAGGCAAACTCTCCGACCCGAACAGTTACCGCGTCGAGTTGAACGCGCAGGGACGCGACGTGACCGTCAACGGGCGGCCTGCGGGCGAACTCACGCTCACGGGGCGCACGACCGCCGACCAGAAATTCAACCTCGAATTGACGACCGGCCTTCTGGGTCAGCCCGGCAAGCCGCAGGTCGTCCGCGCGCAGATTGACTTCGGCAGTGAAGACCTCGCGACGACCTTCGAGACGACGCTCACCGGCACAGACCTGACGCCGCTCTTTCAGGCTCTTCTGCCCGACGCGAACGTCCGCGTCACGGGCCGCGCCACGGGCACGCTCAAAGCGAGCGGCAACCTGCTCGGCGAAGAGGGCTTCGACATCGGGGGCTTGAAGGGACGCGCGGAGTTCAGCGAACTGACCGTGATGATCGAAGACGTGCCGCTCACCGCCGAGAATCCGCTCGTCGTGCTCTTCTCGCCCAAAGACATCACCTTCGAGAAGACGCGCTTCACAGGGCCGGGCACGAACATCGTCTTCGGCGGCACGGCGGCATTGCGCGAAGGCGGCACGCAGAGCCTGACCGTCAACGGCGACCTGAATCTCCGCGTGCTGAACAAAATCTCGCCGGACGTTTTCCTGTCGGGCGCGGCGCGCGTCGGCGTCGCCGTCACGGGTTCGTTCAGCGATCCGCGCATCAACGGCACGGCCTCCGTCGCCAACGCCACGTTCGCCGTCCTCGTCACAGACGAGCGGCTGACGGTGACGAACATCAACGGGCTTGTGCGCTTCGACACTAATCAGGCGCGCATCGAGTCGCTCAACGGCAATCTCGGCGGCGGGCGCGTAGAGGTGACGGGCGGCGCGCTGCTGGCGGGTCTTCGTCCCTCGCAGTTCCGCCTGAGTGTGCGCGGCAACAATGTGACCGTGCCGTTCCCGGACAAGTTCCGCACGACCGCCGACGCCGCCGTCGAAATCAGCGGCACGCTCGACTCGCAGATTATTCGCGGCACTGCCAACGTGCGCCGCACCGAGTACACCGAAGACATTGACCTCGCCGACCTGATCGGCCAGCGGCGCGAGGCCACCATCACGGAGGGCGGCGAAAGCAACCTGTTCGGCGCGACGCAACTCGACCTCACCATTCAGGGACGCGACGCGCTCGTCGTGCGAAACAATCTGGCAGACGCCGTCGGCTCCGTCTCGCTGCGCGTCGTCGGGCCGATAGACGACCCCGTCGTGTCCGGGCGCATCACGGCGACGCGCGGCACGCTCGCCTTCCGCAACGACCGTTACGACATCCAGCGCGCCATCATTGACCTGCCGCCGCGACGCGGCGCAGACCCCGTGCTCAACATTCAGGCCGAGTCCGAGATACGCGGCTACCGCGTCGAGGTCGGCATCACGGGGCCGCTCACGCAGCCCGTCACTTCGCTGCGCTCCGATCCTGCGCTGCCGCAGTCCGATGTCGTTTCGCTCATCACGACCGGCAATCTCTCTTCCGGCGTGCAGGGCACTTCGACGCTCGCGCAGACTGGCTTGGGAACGGCGACGAGCCTGCTGACGGACACGCTGATTAACGCGCCCGTCCGCAAGGCGACGGACAGATTGTTCGGCCTCAACCGCTTCGAGTTCGACCCGCTCATTACGGGGCGCTCCGGTTCGAGTCCGACCGCGCGGCTGACGGTCGGGCGGCAGATCAATCGAGACCTCGCCGTCACCTACTCGACCAACATCACTGGCGAGCCGAACCAGGTCGTCGCCGTCGAGTATCGCGTCTCCGACCGGCTCTCGTTCGTCGCGCAATACCAGCAAGGCTCGACCGACACGCTGCGAACGCAGAGTAACAATTTTAATTTTGAGCTACGGTTCAGGAAGAGATATTGAAAGAGTGGGCAGTAGTTGATAGACAGCGTGGAGACGGAATGCTTTTCCACTGACTACTGTCTGCCGTCAAAACTGATTGCTGAGATTCGTGAATTTCAAGGGGTTCATCTTCTTCGTTACGTTGTTGCTGGCCGCGTCTTCGGGCGCGGAGGCGAAGGTGCGCCCGGCCCCCGACCTGAGCCGTTACGAGGGGCGCACGGTCGAGCGCGTGGCCGTCGAAGTCGAGGGGGCGTCGGTGGACGAGGCGGCGCAGGCCGAGCTGCGTTCTCTGTTGCGCGTGAGCGCGGGCAGCCGCTTCTCCGTCGTGCTCGTGCGCGAGTCTCTGCAAGCACTCTTCGACACGGGGCGCGTCGCCAACGCGCGGGTCGAAGCGTCCGAAGCGGCGGGGACGGCGGGCGAGGACGGGCGACCGCGCGTCAGCCTGCGCTTCATCATCCGCCCGCAAATTCTGATTAGCGACATCAAAATCGAATTGCTCGACGCGCCGACGGGCACGGGCATCTCTGCGGACGACATACGCGGGCGCTTGAATTTGCTGGAACCGGGCAGGCGCGTCTCGGAGCAGTCGCTCAAACAGAACGCGGACTTGATTCAGGTCTTCATGCGCGACCACGGCTTCTACCGCGCGACGGTCGAGTATGAACAACAGCTCGACGCGACGAAAACGCGCTCGTCCGTCACCTACCGCGTGACGCCGGGCGAGCCGACGCTGCTCGACGCCTTCAACATCAAAATCGAAGGCTTCGCCGATGCGCGCGTCCGTCCCGAACTGAAACTCCAGCCCGGCGTGCGCTTCACGCAGGCCACGCTCGGCGAAGACATCGCGCGCATCCGCAAGGCCATCATCGCCGAAGGCTACCTCGCGCCGCGACTGGGCGACAGGGACATCCGCCTCAACTCGGACACGAATCGCATCACCGTCAATCTGGCAGGCTCTGTCGGGCCGAAGGTCGAAGTTAAGATTACCGGCTACGAGCTGAAAGAGAAGCGGCAGCGCGAGTTGCTCCCGATCAAACGCGAGGGGACGATTGACCCTTCGGCCATCGTCGAGGGCGCGAGGCGTATCCGCAACCGCTTGCAGGAGGAGGGCTACTTTTTCGCCGCCGTCACTCCCGTCTGCGCCGTCGTCCCGCCGCTCCCCTCGAAGCCACGCGCCGACGCGCTCGCCATCGCGGGCGAGGAGCCGGACACCTGCGAAATCCTCAACCCCGACGAACTGACGGGCCGCGCCGTCAACGTCAACTACGAAGTCGAGCGCGGGCGTCGCTTCAAGCTGACCAGCATTCGCATCGAAGGCACGAACAAGCTGAGCCTCTCCGACGTGCAGGACGAACTGCGGACGCGCGAGGCCACCGTGCTCGGCATCATCCCTCTGCTCGGCTACGGTCGCGGCTACACGAGTGAGGAGGCGCTCGTGCAAGACCGGCGCACCATCGAAGCGCGTATGCGCGACCTCGGCTATCGCAAGGCCAACGTCGAAGCCCGTCGCGGCGTCTCGCTCGAAGGCGAGAACTTAATCATCACCTTCTTCGTCACGGAAGGGCCGCTCACGCGCGTCGCCGACATACAGGTGCGCGGCAACCAGATTTACACGGCCAAACGCCTGCTCGACGAGCGTTGCCCGAAAGACCCCCTGACCGACGAGTCGTGCCTCATCACGGGCGGCCCCTACTCGCGCTCGCAGGCGCGCACGGACGGCGAGCGCCTGCGCAATTTCTACGCCCGCAACGGCTACTTCAACGCCGACGTGGACACGGCGACCATCGAACTGCCGCGCGCCGCAGGGAGCGACGACGAGCAGGTGCGCCTGCGCTACACCATCTCGGAATCGGCCAAGGTCTACATCAATCGCATCGTCGTCAACGGCCTCGTGCAGACGAAGAAGGAAGCGATACTCCGCGCCATTCCCATCCACGAAGGCGACGTGCTGCGTGCCGACCAACTCGTCGAAAGCGAGCGCGTGCTGCTCAACACGACCGACGCTTTTCGGCAGGTCATCATCCGCACAGAGCAGGCCGGAGAAAACTCGAGCGGCTTCAAGCGACGCGACGTGATGATTGATGTCGAGGAGCGCAAGCGCATCACCGTTGACTACATCGTCGGCTACTCGACCGAGAACGGCCCGCTCGGCGGCGTCGAGGTACGCAACACGAACCTCTTCGGCCAACTGCGACAGGCTTCCATCCGCACGCGCTTCAGCGGGCGGCAGCAACTCGTCCGCCTCGAATATCTCGACCCGCGCTTTCGTCGCTACGGTTTCAAAGAATTCTCGCCGCTCAGGCTCTCTCTTCAGTACCAGCGCGACACGAGCGTGACGCGCTTCTTCCGCTCGACGATTGATCGTGGCGCGATGGGGATAGTCCAACGCTTCGACGAGAAGGGAAAACTGATTGACGAGTTCGGCCAGCGCGTCAAAGAGCCGTCCATCAACCGCTTCACCTTCAACGTCGAGACGCAGCGCGACCTCGAACTCGTCACGGCCCCGTCGGGCGCGATCCGCAAGCAGAGCACCATCGTCCTGCGTTACAGCTACGAGGACGTGCGCCTCTTCAACATCAGTAGCCTTCTCATCGCGCCCGTGCTGCGCGCCGATCAGGCCATCCGTCTCTCAAGGCTCGGCGCGTCGTTCGCACGCGACACGCGCGACCGCCAGTTCGACCCGACGCGCGGCGACCGCCTCGGCGTTGACTATTCGCTCGCGCTCAAGGCGCTCGGCGGCAACATCTCTTTCAGCAAGCTGCTCACGTCCTACCAGCGCTACTACAAACTCAAAAACCGCGTGCGCGAGACCGTGCTCGCCGCTAACGTCCAGTTCGGACTGGCGAGCCTCTATAACATCACAGACCGCGACAAGAACGGCGTGATTGACGAGGCCGACCGGCGGCTTCCGATCAGCGAGCGCTTCTTCTCCGGCGGCTCTGCGTCCCTGCGCGGCTTCGGATTTGAGGAAGCGGGGCCGCGCGTCGTCGTGCCCGACTGCCTGTTCAATTCCCCTGTCGTCCCGACTCCCGCGCCCGCCGCCGTCGTGCCCTGCGGCGTCTTTCGCGACCAGAAGGGCAAGCCCGTCCAGCTCAACCCATTCACCGTGCCCATCGGCGGCAACGCACTGGCGGTCGTCAACCTCGAAGCGCGCGTCGGGCTGACGAAAGACCTACAGGCCGTGCCGTTTTACGACGGCGGGAACGTCTTCCAAAGCGTCAAAGACATTTTCGGCAGCGGCGACAAGAACGCGACAGACCCGCGCCTGCGAAACCTGCAAGCCCGTTGGACACACACCGTCGGCCTCGGCTTCCGCATCAAGACGCCCATCGGCGCTCTCGGCGTGGACTACGGCTACCTGCTCAACCCGCCGGAGTTTCTGATCCCGCAGTCCGGCGGCACCTTCGCCATCCATCGCCTGAAGAACGGCCAGCTTCATTTCCGTTTCGGCCAGACGTTTTAAAATGAAGGCAGAAAACAAAGCGGTGGATGAGGGACGGGGAGCGTGCGCCGTTGACGGTTCTTCGACTTTTCCGCGCCCCCTCTCTCCCGTTTTCTCCCTGTGCCTTGCTCTCGTCTTTCTCGTCGCCTTCGGCGTCAGAGTTTTGTCATGGCAGGACACGCGGCTCGAAACGGGGAAGGTGCAGGCGTTCGTCACAGACGACTACAAGCGCGTCGCGAGACTCTTGCGACAGGGCGGCGTCTCTTCTTTCTTCAGCGCCGCGTCGCCGCTCGCAGACCTCAACGCGTTAGGCCACCCGCCCGGCTACTCCGTTTTGCTGGCGCTCATCTTCGGGCTGTTCGGCGAGTCGGACACGAGCATCCAGTTCATACAGATCACGGCGGACGCGGCGGCGGCGCTCTTGACGGTTTTTCTCGCCGCCGAACTCTTGCCGCGCGGCGCGGCTGTCGTCGCCGGGATGCTCGCGGCGCTCGCGCCGCAGTTCGCTTGGAACTCCGTGCTGCTCCTGCCTGACACGCTCGCGGCGCTGCCCATCCTGCTCGCCGTCTACTGCCTCGCGCGTGCGATGAAACGTCCGAGACTTTCGCTCGTCCTCGCGGCTGGGATGCTCGTAGGTCTGTCCTGCTGGCTGCGTGCGAACGCGCTGCTGCTCGCGCCGTTTCTGGCTGTCGCCGTCGTCTGCGTGCTGTCCGGGCGCGGCGTGCGTCCGGCGCGATATGCGCTGGCGCTCGTGTGCGGGACTCTGCTCGTCGTCGCGCCGCTGACCGTCAGGAACGCAGTCGTCTTCGGCTCTTTCATCCCCCTCTCGCTCGGCGCGGGCCAGACCTTGCTCGAAGGCATCGCCGACTATGATCGTGAGAAGCGATTCGGGATTCCCGCCACCGACCTTGGGATCATCAGGGGAGAAGCAGAAGCCTCTGGCCGACCCGACTACGCCGAAACACTCTTCGGCCCAGACGGCATACAGCGCGAACGTGCGCGCATGTCGCGTGGCTTCGCCGTCATCCGTGAGCACCCGCTCTGGTTCGCCACGGTGATAACGCGGCGCGCGGCCTCTATGCTCAGGCTCGAACGTGCGCGGACTGTCTCCGCCGCGCCGCCCGTCACGCACTCGCTCGCCGTCGCGGACGAAACGCCGCCCGCGTGGTCGAACTCTCCGGCGGAACTGTCGGGCAGCGGCCAGATTTTATCCGGCGAGGCCGCCGCGTCTCTTTCAGCGGACGGCGAAGCCCTCATCATTAACGGCGACGGCTCGAAATACGCGCCGCAATTCGCCTCCGCGCCCGTCGTCTTGGACAGGGACACAGATTACTTGTTCGACGTGCCGTTGAAGATCGAGCGCGGGCGTATGACCGTCAGCGTGACGCGGGACGGAGACCTGCGCGCCGCTCTGGTTTCGACAATTGTCGGAACGACGGAAGGCTTGACGCCGGGGGAGCAGCCGCGCGTCCGCGTGCAACTTCCTTTCGTCAGCGTGAATGAGGGTCGCGTGCGCGTGCTATTGAGTAATGCCGCTCCCGACACTCCGCGCACGTCCGTTCAGGTGGGGCCGGTCAAACTTTTCGCGCTCGGCCCGGCTGCCTACGTGTGGACGCGCTACCCGCGCTTCGTTGTCTCGAACATCCAGAAGCTTTTCATCACCGCAGTGATGCTTCCGCTTTCAGTCATCGGCGCGATACTGCTCTGGCGCGGGCGGCACAGGCGCACGCTCATCGTCCTGCTCGTCGTGCCCGTATACTATTTCTGCGTGCAATCAATCCTGCACACAGAGTATCGCTACGTGCTCGCGCTGCATTATTTTCTTTTCATCCTCGCGGCGGTAAGCTTTTACCGCGCGGGCGGCATCTTGTTAAGTGCGGGGCGACAATTCGTCGCACGCTCCGGCCAAACCGGGAAGCTCCCGCGCGAAAGCTGAAGGGTCAAGGCCATGAAACGAATACAGTTTTTCTTTCTGCTCATCACGCTCTTCGGCACGGCGACGATGGCGGACGCACGCGCGCAGACGCCCGCCGCTCGCCCGGACGCGGAGGTGGTGGACAAGATGATGGCGATCATCAACGGCAGTGAACTCATCACCTACACAGACCTTCTCTGGCAGTTGGCGCTCCAACCCGGCGTGCCGCTCGACAATCCGCGTCAGGATGATTTAAAGCGCACCCTCGATTTGCTCATAGACCAGCGCCTGATCGCGCAGGAGGCCGAGAAACTCCCGCCCGTCGCGCCGAAGGAGGATGAGGTGCGCGCTGAACTTAACAGGCTGATCGGCTTCTTCCCCTCGCAGGCCGATTTTTACGAACGGCTCAACCGCGTCGGACTCGGACAGGACTCCGAGCAACTGCGCGAGATCGTGCGGCAGCGCGTCGCGATTAAGAACTATCTCGACTTCCGCTTCCGCTCCTTCACAGTCGTCACGCCGCAGGAGGTCGAAGCCTTCTACCGAGACACCTACGTGCCGCGCTTTCGCAAAACCTCGCCGGGCCGCATCGTGCCTAAACTCGAAGACGCCGCCAAAGAAATTCAGCACGAGCTGACCGAGAGCAAGATTGACTCCGACACGGACGAGTTTCTCGAAGAAGCCCGCGCCAATGCGGAGATCACAATTCTGGACTAGAGGCCGGGGGCGGAGGCTGGCGAAAGGCAACAACCAGTTTTCCAGTCTCTTCATCAGCTATGTGGAGAAGAAGCGCAAACCGTAACGTCGAGAGGCCGCGAGTGGCGCTGGCGCTGTCGGGCGGCGCGGCGCGCGGAGTGGCGCACGTCGGCGTGCTGAAGGTTTTTAAGGAGCATGGGATTCCGGTTGACTGCGTGGCGGGCACGTCGGCGGGCGCGCTCGTCGGCGGGGGCTTCGCCGCCGGGATGAGCATCAGGGAGCTTGAAGAGCTGGGGAGGAGTCTGCGCTGGCGCGACTTCGGACGGATGACGATCTCGCGCCTCGGCGTACAGTCGAACGCGCGCATGGAAGAGTACATCCGCGCACGCTTCCCCACCACGCGCTTCGAGGACTTGCGCGTGCCCTTTGCCGTCGTCGCGACAAACCTCCACACGGGCGCGGCGGTCGTGATGCGCGATCACGGCGACGTGGCCTTCGCCATCCGCGCCAGTTGCGCCGTGCCGGGCTGGTACGTCCCCGTCGTGGACGAACAGGGACGGCATCTGGTAGACGGCGGGCTGGTCTCGAACATCCCCACGGCGACGGCGCGCTCGCTCGGCGCGGACATCGTCGTGGCCGTGGACGTGAACTACGAGGGCGCGAAATTCTGGGGGCCGCCCACTTCCATCGTCGGCGTCTTGCTGCAAACCATCATGCTCGTCCAGCGCACGGCAGGCGCGCACCAGCGACAGAATGCCGACGTGGTCATCAGCCCGCGAGTCGGGCACATTCGCTGGGACGACATGACGCGCGCCGACGAACTGCTCGATGCCGGTTACGAAGCCGCACGCGCCGCCGTCCCCGCCATCAGGGAACTGCTTGAGCCGCCGCGACAGGAATCTTCCGGCTGGCTGCGCTTCCGGCGTGGCCGCGACAAGCAGACCGCCTAACCTTCAACACCCCTTGAATCGTTTTCAGACGGGAGCGGAGAACTTCGCCGCCCGGATGTTGTACGAAAAGAAAGCATGCTGGCCTGAGCGCCGCCGTGCGCGCAATCTCTCAGAGCATTCCGAAAGATTTTTAAATCTATTGACGATGGCGGCTTAGAGCTTTTACCCGCCGGCTTCGGAGAGGCCGGTCTGTTGGTCGGCATGGCCGTTGCTCAAGGGGAGTCGCGGATTAAAGCCACTTTCTAGGGGGACAAGCTCGGATGAAAGAAGTAGCCAACGGTTTCGCGCAGCTTCTCGCCATGATTATGATTCTGGTGACGCTGGCCGTCTCGTTCGGCGCGCTCTCGCAGATGTGAGCCAGCCGTCGAACGCGGCCAGTAGCCCAAACGCCCTTGCCCTAAACTCTCACCTCTCCCGTTCTCAAAAGGCGCAGCCAAAGAGAATAAGAATTTCGCGCCGATTAGGCGTTTACAAAGCAGCACACGACAGTTCATCGGATGACGAACCGACAGCGGGGCGCGCGTCTACGTGCTCTCGCGGGGAGTAGTGTTGCCGAAAGGCGGCGAAGAGGAATGACAATCGAAGTCACGTCCGTACAGCCAAAACGTCGCTGGCCCCGCCGCCGCCCCGTCGCAGCGACGGAGCTTCGCGAGCGAGCCGCACACGCACGCCGCCTCAAACGTCTCTTCCAACTCTTCGCCGCCATCGTCGTCATTCTCATCGTCTCCGCCGCCTGCATCGTCGGTTACTTCTACTCTTACTATTCAAAAATCGTTGACGAGCGACTGGCTTCTGGCTACCTGACGAGCCGCGCCGGAATCTACGCCGCGCCGCGCGTGCTGCGCGCGGGCCAGAACATCTCGCGCGAGCGCCTCGTCGAAATTCTGCGCCGTGCGGGTTACGTTGACGGCGAAGCCAGCAGAGTGTGGAGCGGTCGCTTCGCGTTTGAAGGCGGCGACATCCTGATTCAACCGCGCCGCGCGAACCCCGGCGCAATGTCGTTTGAAACTGTGCGCGTCGCTTTCGACCGGCGGGGGCGCATCGCGGAAGTGACGGGCGACGGCTCGCCGCTCGCCGCTTACGCGCTCGAACCGGAGCCGCTCACGAACGACGCCGCGATGAAGACGGGGCAACGCTCTGCGCTCGCTTACGGAGACATCCCGCCTGTGCTCGCCCGCGCCATCCTCTCGATTGAAGACCGTCGCTTCTTCGAGCATTCAGGGCTGGACATCACGGGCATCGTTCGCGCGCTCCTCAGTTGGTGCGGGCGCGGCGGCGACGGCGGCGAACAGGATTTCAAGCAGGGCGGCTCGACCATCACGCAGCAACTCGTCAAAAACACGTACCTGACGCCGGAGCGCACGCTCCGACGCAAGTTCAACGAGGCGATACTCGCCGGCGTGCTCGAACGACGACTCTCAAAGCAAGACATTCTCGCGCTCTACTGCGACGAGATTTACCTCGGCCAGCGCGGAAGCGTCGCCGTGCGCGGCGTGGCGCAGGCGGCGCGCGTCTTCTTCGGCAGGGAACTCAAAGACCTCTCGCTGGCGGAGGCGGCGACCATCGCCGGGATGATTCAAAGCCCCGGTCGTTACGCGCCCGACCGCCACCCGGATCACGCGCAACTGCGTCGCAACACCGTCATCGAGGCGATGCTGCGCGACGGCGCGATTACGCCTGAACAGGCGCGAGCCGCAGCAGCCGAACCGGTCGTGGTCGCGCCCGCGCGGGAAGAGAGCGCGACCGCGCCCTACTTCATAGACTACGTCAATCGCGCCTCCGAGTCGCGCGCAGGCTCTGCGAACGCGGCGGACGAGCGAGCGCCGCGCGTCTACACGACGATTGATCTTGAGTTGCAGCAACTGGCTGAAGTGACCGTGCGGCGGCAACTCGAACGGCTCGACAAAATCTTCAAAGGCAAGCGGACGCCGCAGGCCGCGCTCGTCGCGCTCGACCCGCAGAACGGCAACGTCCTCGCGATGGTCGGCGGAAAGACCTACGCCGTCTCGCAACTCAACCGCGCCACGGATGCGCGCCGCCAGCCCGGTTCCGTCTTCAAGCCCATCGTCTATGCCGCCGCGATGGAAGGCGGCATCTCGCCGCTCTCAAACTCGCTCGACGCGCCGCGCGAATTCACATACGACGTGCGCGCGAAATATCGCCCCGCGAACTACGGCGGCAATTTTTCGATGCGAGACGTGACGCTGCGCCACGCGCTCGTCCACTCGCTCAACGTCGTCACGGTTGACACGGCTTTGCGCGCAGGCCTCTCTCTCGTCGCCGCGCTCGCCGAAAATCTGGGACTGCCGCGCCCGGAAGCTTACCCTTCGCTCGCGCTCGGCACGACGGAGGCGACGCCGCTCGAAGTCGCCGCCGCTTACTCGGCCTTTGCCAACGGCGGTCGCGTCGTACGGCCCGACGTGATTAACGAGGGGACGGCGCGTGCGGCTCGCGGCGCGTTGAAGGGGACGGCCATCGCGGGCAAGACCGGCACGTCGCGCGACGGATGGTTCGCGGGCTACACGCCGAACCTCGTCTGCGTCGTGTGGGTCGGCTTCGACGACGGGCAGGAACTCGGACTGACCGGCGCGGAGAGCGCTCTGCCCGCGTGGACAGAGTTCGTCAGAGGCGCGGTGGAACTCCGACCGGAACTCGGCGGCGAACATTTTGTGCGGCCCGAAGGCGTCACGTTTGTCGAGATTGATCCTGAGACGGGCGCGCTCGCGGGCGATGCGTGCCCGCGCCGCCAGCGCGTCGCCGTCACGCCGGCGTTCGCCCCCGGCGCGGAATGTTTGACGCATCGCCCGCCGCTCGACACGCTCGCTCCGGCTGAAGTCGCGGAGCTTAACGTGCAGGCGTCGCCCGTCGTGCAGGAGGCGCGTCAATCCGCCGTCGTGTCCGCCACGACCGCCACGCCACGTCAACGTCTCACGGCGCGTGTGCCTTCAAGCGTGACCGTCATGGAAATGCCCGCCGTCCATGCGACGGCAATCGAGGTCACGCGCGGCGGACGGCAGAGGCTGACCAACGAACTGCGCGCCTCCGCCGCGAGCCTGCCCTGAGCGACGGCGCGCAACCACCCGGCTCTACAAAATTTCCCCGCTTTCAAAAATTACCTGTGCGATGGCATGCCGTGACGTGTGCGAGATGGAGAGATGTGCGCGGGTCGCGCCGCACTTTTGGAAGAGTTCGTGCGCGCGTTTGTGCAGGAGCAGCGCGGGTTCGCCCGTCTCGCGCGAAAAGACTTCCACGTCGTGCCAGTTGATGCCGCCGCTCCAACCCGTTCGCAGAGCCTTCAGCGCGGCTTCCTTCGCGGCGAAGCGCGCGGCGTAGTGCTGCGCGGCGGACGCGCCGCGACTGTCGCAGTAGGCGCGCTCGCCTTCCGTGAAGACGCGCTCGCGGAAGCGCGGCGTGCGCCGTAGGACTTCACGCACGCGCTCAATTTCGATAAGGTCTATGCCGATGGAAATAATCACGGAAGAACAGGAACTGCTGTCGCGCGCCGGTTTCAACTGGCGCGAAGGTGGACAGGGCGTGCGCGCACTGGTTTGCGAGCCGCTCGAACGAGACGGCTTTACCAACGCCTTCTCGACGCGCGCGGGCGGCGTCAGCGCCTTTCCGCAAGACGCGCTCAACCTCGCCGGCTTCGACGAGGACGCGGCGGAGAATATTCAAGAGAACCGCCGCCGCTTCTTCAAACTGCTCGGCGGCGAATGGCGGCTTTCAGCCTGCTGGCAGGTGCACGGCCCGGACGTTCGCGTCGTGCGTGAGCGCGCGGACACACGCTCCGAGGAAGAACGCTGCGACGCGCTCACGACGCGCGAGACCGGCGTGCTGCTAGGCGTCAAGACCGCAGACTGCGTGCCCGTCCTGCTCGGCGACGCGCGGACGGGCGCGTGCGCGGCTGTCCACGCCGGGTGGCGAGGCACGCTGGCCGGAATCGCCGCGCGCACACTCGAACGCATGAGCGCGGAGTTTGGAACTAACCCTGCGGACGTGCGCGCGGCCATCGGCCCGTCGGCCCGCGCGTGCTGCTACGAGGTGGGCGCGGAAGTCATCGAAGCATTCAAGGATAAATTCCCGAAGGCCGCCGCGTGGTTCAAGACGACGCGTGAAGGCCACGCGCTCGCCGATATTCAAAGAGCAAACTTCGATCAACTCGTCGGCGCGGGCGTCGAAGCCATGCGCGTCCACGTGCTCCCGCTCTGCACGATGTGCCGGACAGACCTCTTCTTTTCCTACCGGCAGGAAAAGAAACTCCACGGACGGACGGGGCGGCTTCTGTCCGTCATCGGCAAAAGCAAGGATGAGTGATGAAAGCGGAAGGATGAAAGCCTGAGAAGAAAGCGAAAGCCCTGACAGCCACGCTTTCATCCCTCATCCTTCCTACTTTCCCTTTGCTCTTTTGCCGCCGCTGCCGAAGTACTGGCCGTTGATGTACTGGACGGACTCGCGCGCGCCGACGATGGCGATGGCGAGCGTCAGCTCGCGCGTCGCGGGCGGAAAGCAGACCGTGTCGGAGCAACTCTGGTAACGCACAACGGCGCGCACGTTCGCGACGCCGGTCTGAACTGGAAAAGGTGTCTTGAAATTTCGAGCCATTCTACCCGCGCTCCGTCAAAATCAAAAACCGCGCGACGCGGAGGTGAAGAGATGCCGCCCCGCCGGGACAACTTTGATGCGTGGATTTCAGGACAGTTGATAGAGAGCCGGCTGAGCGGTCGTGTTGTCGCGGCGCGCGGCGAGCTGGCCGCATGCGGCGTAGATGTCGCGCCCGCGCGGGCGTCGGACGAAGGCGCGGACGCCCTTCGATTCGAGAATGACTTTGAATGATTGCACGCGCTCTTCGGGCGAGGGGCTGTAGGGAAGCCCTTCGGCGGGGTTGTGCGGAATCAAATTTACCTTCGCGCGCAGCCCGTGGCGATTGAGCAGGTTGGCGAGTTGGCGCGCGTGCGCGTCCGAATCGTTGACGCCGTCGAGCAGCACGTACTCGAAAGTGAAACGCTCGCCCGGCCTGAGAGATTCTTCAAACTCCCTGCACGCGGCCAGCAACTCTGCGAGCGGCCAGCGCTTGTTAATCGGCATCAGCACGTCGCGCAGTTCGTCGTTCGGGGCCGCGAGCGAGATGGCTAAGTGCGGGCGGTCGGGGATGGCGGCGAGTTCTTTGATTTTAGGAACGACGCCCGCCGTCGAAACCGTCACGCGATTCGGCACGATGTGAAGCCCCGACGAGTCGGCCACGACGCGCAGCGCCTTCAACAGAGAGTCGAACGCGAGGAACGGCTCGCCCGCGCCCATCGCGACCAGATTCGTGCCGCGCGGCGTCTTCGCGCCGACGCCGTAAGCGTCGTTCAAGGCGATGATGATCTGCTCGACAATCTCACCAGCCGTCAGCGTGCGGAGCAGTCCGAGCTTGGCCGTCAGGCAGAAGTCGCACTGGAGGGGGCAGCCCGATTGCGAGGAGAAGCAGATCGTGTCGCGCCTCTCTTCGGGGATAAAAACGGTCTCGACGGGCAGGCCGTCGTGCGTCTTCAACAGGTAGCGGCGCGTGCCGTCCGCCGCGACGTAACGCTCCTCGAGAGGTATAATGCGTGCAGTCGTGTTGTTCTTGTGTACGGGAAAAAGTTTTGAGAGGGTGGCCGGCATCTCTACAGGCGGAAAAGGAAATGACCGCACGCTTTGAGTTAATACTCGTTTCATTCTGCGTGTCCGCGCTCCTGTGCGTCATGAACGGCTGCGGCACGCGCACGACGGGCGCATCACAGACGAAGCCCACGCCAATCGCACAGACGCAACAGGGCGGGCCATCGCCTCGCGCGTCGAGCGGCTCGCCTTTCCTCGACAAACTGGTCGAGGCGGCGATTGAGCGCACGACTCATCAGGTTCGCTACGATGCGGCTTACGTTGTGCTGCCTTATCCCGGCGGCGACGTGCCTGCGGAGACGGGCGTGTGCACGGATGAAGTCATACGCGCTTATCGCGCCGTCGGCGTTGACCTGCAAAAAGAGGTGCACGAAGACATGGCGCGCGACTTCGCCGCCTACCCGCGCACGTGGAGACTCAGGAAACCCGATGCGAATATTGACCACCGTCGCGTGCCCAACCTGATGGCCTTCTTCGAGCGACAGGGCGCGTCCGTGCCCGTCACGCAGGAGGCGAAGGATTACAGGCCGGGCGACGTGGTGACGTGGGATTTGGGCGGCACGATGACGCATATCGGCATCGTCGTCAACATGCCTTCGCCGTCGGACGAGCGCCGCCTGTTGATCGTCCACAACATCGGCGCGGGGCCGCAGATGGAAGACGTGCTCTTCAACTGGAAAATCACGGGGCACTATCGTTACGCAGGGCCGGAGAACAAAGGAAGGCCGTAGTCCGCAAAGCGGAAGGCGGGCGGACGAGCAAAAAGCTCACGGCTGAAATCTCAAAGGATGAGCAGGAAGCTTGCGGACGGCATCGAAGCGCGCCCGTCGAAGATTGAAGGCGAGAGGTCACAGGTTTTGAAGCTGGATGATTTCGGTTGGGATGAATTCTTCGCGAAGAGTTTCGAGCCGCTCGCCGCAGAGGGCTTCGAGGCCGGTCGCGTCTTCCTGCAACACAATAAAGTTTACATGCTCTATACCGACGCGGGAGAGACGTGGGCGGAGGCGACGGGCAGGATGCACTACCACGCGCGGGGAGCCGAAGACCTGCCCGCCGTCGGCGACTGGGTCGCGATTCGCCGCACGGACGAAGAGGGAAAGGCGAAGATTCACGAAATACTGCCGCGCAAAAGTAAGTTTTCGCGCAAGGCCGCCGGGAGCCGAAGCGAAGAGCAGATCGTCGCGGCCAACGTGGACACGGTCTTCCTCGTCACGTCGCTCGACAATGATTTCAACGTGCGCCGGCTTGAGCGCTATCTCATCATGGCTTGGGAGAGCGGCGCGCGTCCCGTCGTCGTCCTCAACAAAGCAGACTTGAGCGAAGAGACGGAGGCGCGGAGGCGCGAGGTTGAAAGCGTCGCGCCCGGCGTTTCCGTGCTGCTGATGAGCGCGCGGCGCGGCGAGGGCATCGAGCAACTGTTGGCGTTTGTCGGCAGAGGACAGACGGTCGCCTTGATGGGTTCGTCGGGCGTCGGCAAGTCAACCATCGTCAATCGCCTGCTCGGCGCGGACGCGCAACGCACGCAGGAAGTGCGCGAAGGCGACCAGCGCGGCAAACACACCACGACGCATCGTGAATTGTTCATGCTCTCTTCCGGCGGCCTCGTCATAGACACGCCGGGCATGCGCGAGTTGCAACTGCTGGTGAGCGAGCGCGGCCTGCGTGAAACCTTCGAGGATGTCGAAGAGGTCGCGAGCCGGTGTCGCTTCGGCGACTGTCGCCACGAGAACGAGCCGGGCTGCGCCGTCAGGGCGGCGCTCGAAGAGGGCACGCTCGACGCGGAGCGCTACGCCAATTATCAAAAGCTGCAAGGCGAGATGCGACACGTCGCCGTCCGACAGGATCAACGCGCCGCGCAGGAAGAGAAGACGCGGGTCAAGCGCATCACGCGCGCCTTCAACAAGACGGACAAACGCCGCGAGCATTGAGAGGCCGTCCTTGCATGCGCGAGTCCGCACGCCTCGTTTTCGGAACCTAATCGTCAGGCGCGCGTGAGATGAACTGCCGCCGCTCACTTCGAGTCCGGCACAACTTATTCGACCGGAGGCTTTGCATGAAAAAAGTTAAAAGTTATTTCTTCGCCCTGTCGTGCGCGCTCGCTTTTTTTCTTGTCTTCGCCAACTCGAACACCGCACGCGCGCAGGAGCAGGATGCGGGAGCGGCGGCGAAAGCGGTGGCCGTGCGTCCTGATGTCAATCAGGAAGTGCAGTTGTATCTGCTCTCCGCTTCAAACGAACAGGGGCTGCGGACACAGTTGCCCTCGTCTATGGACGGCGTCTTGAAACAGTTGAAGGCGTCGCTTCCGTTCACGAATTTCCGTCTGGCGACAACTTTTCTCAACCGCGTGAAAGATGGCGGCACGCTCGAAGTGAGCGGCGTCGGAACGCTGTCCATTTCATCTCTGCCGGGCAATTCGACGAGTCCAACCTTCTATCGATTCACTCTGGAGAGAGTGAAGTTGGCGACCGACTCCAACGGCCAGCAGATCGTCCAGATTCCGCACTTCAGATTCAGTTTGAGAGTTCCCATCCAGACCGCCAGCGTGCGCCCCGACAACAGCGCGAGCGGCGCGGGCTTTCCCGTCATTCAGTACGAGGACACGGGCATCAGCACCGAGATGAGCGTGCGCGAGGGCGAGCCAACCGTCGTGGGAACGATCACCACCAGCCGCCCCGACGAACTTTTCGTGCTGGTCATCTCCGTGAAGAGGACTGCGGCGCGTTGAATAAATTCGTGAAGGGTTGATGCGAGACGAAGACTACAGAGACCTGTACGAGTTGGAGGAAGATTTCTGGTGGTTCGCCGGGATGCGCGGGATTACGGCGGCGCTGCTCGATGCGTTCTGCCGTCCCGCGTCCGTCAACCGGCTTGTCCTCGACGCCGGATGCGGGACGGGCGGGATGCTGGATTGGCTCGCGCGCTACAGCGGGCGCGAGCGTGTGTTCGGCATAGACGTTTCCGCGACGGCGCTCGACTACTGCCGCCGGCGCGGGCACACGCGACTGGCGCAAGCCTCGGTCACGGGCCTGCCGTTCGTTGACGCGCATTTCGATCTCGTCACGAGCTTCGACGTGCTCGTGCAGGTTCCGGGCGAAGGCGCTGACGAGACGGCCATGCGAGAGATGTTCCGCGTGCTGCGTGGGGGCGGCGTCGCGTTCGTCCGCGTGGCGGCCTACGACTGGATGCGGAGCAGTCACGACGAGGCGCTGAACACGCAGAGGCGCTATCTTCTCGGCGCGCTGTCGCAGAAGATGCGCGGCGTGGGTTTCAACGTCTTACGCGCGACTTACGCGAACAGTTTTCTTTTCCCGGTCGCTGCCATGAGACGACTCGTGCTGAAACGCCTCGGTCTCGCCGGGGGCGGCTCCGACGTGAAACCGCTCGCGCCGAATTTGCGCTGGCTGAATCGCGCGCTCACGGGCGCGCTCGCCACTGAAGCACGCCTGCTGAAACTGCCCGGCGCGCGACTGCCCGCCGGCCTCTCCGCCATCTGCATCGCGCAAAAGCCGCGCGACTGACAGTGTGGCTCTCATCAATCAGAAATCGAAATCAAGAATGGCTGTCGTCACGGCGCGGAGTTCCTCGCCCCGCAGTTGGGGGTAGAGCGGCAGGGAGAAAATCCGCGTGGCGGCGCGCTCCGCGACGGGCAGGGGTTGGCGTGCGCCTGCCTTGAACAGGGGTTGCTGGTGGAGCAGGTAGGGGTAATGAATCAACGTCTCGATGCCGTGCGCGGCGAGGTGTGCGCGCAAGCTCTCGCGCTCCGTGTGCTCGACGACGTAGAGGTGAAAGACGTGCGACTCCGGCTCGCGCGCGGAGGGAATGCGGATGCGGTCGGCGACTGGCGAGAGTGCGCGGCTGTAGTCTCCCGCAAGTTGAAGGCGTCGCCGGTTCCACTCGTCGAGGCGCTTGAGCTTGACGCGCAGGATGGCTGCCTGTAGCTCGTCGAGGCGCGAGTTGCGTCCTGCGAGCGTCAAGCGCATCGCCGCCGGATGCCCGCCCTGCCGCAACGTCTTAACGCGCTCAATCAGATCAAGGTCGTCGGAAGTGATGGCCCCGCCGTCGCCGTATGCGCCGAGGTTTTTCGTGGGGTAGAAGCTGAAGGCGGCGGCGCGACTGTGCGCGCCCGCGCGTCGTTCGCCGGGGAGCGCGCCGTGCGCCTGCGCCGCGTCTTCGATGACGACGAGCCGTTGGCGCGACGCGACCTCGTTGATGGCGGGTATGTCGGCCAACTGGCCGTAGAGGTGGACGGGCACGACGGCGCGCGTGCGAGGGGTGATGGCACGCTCGACGGCGACGGGGTCGAGCGTATATGTCTCCGGGTCAATGTCTGCGAAGACCGGCACGCCGCCGGCATTCAGGACGGCGAGCGCCGTGTAGCCGGCTGAGAGCGGCGGGATGATGACTTCGTCCTGCCCACGGGGACGCACCGCGCCGGAGGCGACGAGCGCCAGCGCCAACGCGTCCGTGCCGTTGCCGACTGCCGCCGCGCCGCCCGCGCCGCAGAAGCGCGCCCACTCGTCCTCGAAGGCTGCCACCTCGTCGCCGAGGATGTAGACGCCGCGCGCGAGCATGTGCGCGAGGGTGGCGGTCACTTCCGTCTCGACTTCACGGTATTGTCGTCTAAGATCGAGAAACGGTATCTGCATCTACGTTCCAGTAGTGCTCGCGGTGTTTCCGGTAGAACTCGACGGTGCGCGCGAGTCCCTCGGTCAGGGGCGTGCGCGGACGCCAGCCGAGCACGGAATGAATCTTCTGGTAACTCGAATAGGAGCTGCCGATCTCGATCAATTGTCGTTCGCGCGGGAATGGCACAGAGCGCACGGAACCTCGTCCGGTCAGTCCAATCAAAAGCTCCGCGAGCACAGAGAGCGACACCGCCTCGTCGCTGCCGAGGTTGAAGATTTCACCCTCTGCGGTCTCGCTTGCGCCCGCCAGCAGGAGCGCCTCGACCACGTCGTCCACGTAGTTGGCGTCGCGCCGCTGCCGTCCCTCGCCGAACAGTTCGATGACTTCGCCGTCTATCGCCTGCCGGATGAACCACGCAATGACGCCCTGCCGGTTGTGGCGCAGAAGCTGGCGCGGCCCGTAGGTGTTCGTCAGGCGCAGGCACACGGCGCGCGTGCCGTACACGCGATGATAAAGCAGGTGGTAATGTTCGGCGGCGAGCTTGTTGATGCCGTTGATGTCGAGCGGGGCGACGCGGTGTTGCTCGTCGAGCGGGAGGTAGACGGGCTTGCCGTAGACTTGCCGCGTGCTGGTATAGACGATCTTGACGTGCGGATTGAAGTCGCGGCACGCCTCAAGGAGCCGGAGATGCGCCGCGCAGTTCAGATCAAGATCGCGTTGCGGGTCGGTCATCGAGTCGAGATGGCTGACGTTGCCCGCGAGGTTGAAAATGTAGTCCATCCCGCTGACGAGATGGTTGACCACCCAGTCGTCGCGCATGTCGGCCCGGTGCAGCTTCACGCGGTCGGCGATGTCGTGGACATTATACGCGTTGCCGCCCTGCTCAGGCAGGAGCGCGTCGAGGATGTTGACCTCCACGCCGCCAATCTCGACGAACTTGCGCGCCAGATTGCTGCCGATGAAGCCCAGTCCGCCCGTGATGAGCACGGAACGCCCTTTGTACTCGCTGAAGAGATTCGACGCAGTCATATACGAAGGCGACCTGAAACCTTGACTGATGAAATACGAGAAACCCTTCTAAACAGCAGGACGAGTGTCCGGTCAGGGAGCTTCTCAACCTTGTTGTTGTCTAACGCCTGAAGACAACGAGCCTCAGCCAGAGGGAGAAGAAATCGAACGCCGTGCGTGCGACGGGCCGGAGCGCGAAAAACTGCGAGCGACCGTGGCGACGTGGATAATGATTTACCGGCGTCTCGAGTTCCTTGCGGGCGCTGGCAAGCCCCGTGCGGAGCGCGCCGCCGTAACCGCGATTGCGCTCGTGATGAATGACGCGGACTCGCGGGAGCGTGCGCGCCAATTCGTCGAGCACGGCGTGCGTCTCATCGGTGCTGCCGTCGTTGACGACGATTACCTCGTAGTCGTCGGCGAGCGAAGGGAGTAGGGCGAGCGCGTCGCGCACCAGCGTCGCGATGCTTCCCGCGTCGTTATATGCGGGGAAGAAGACGCTGATGCTTTCCCTGTCGCGTGATTCAGTCATGCTACTTTACGCCCGCACCCTCTAACCCGGATTTGCCGGGTGTGTGCGACCCGCCGAGACGGACGGCCCGCCCCGTCTCGGCGTCGAATGCCCAGGCGGTTAACTCGACCGCGCCGGAGGGGATTTCGCCGGCGGAGAAGATCGCCCGCCAATGCAAGTCCGGGCAGTCCACCTCTTCCGCCGTCAACGTGGGCGGCCTGTGCTCCGGGCAAGGCTCACTCAGTTTGAAGACAGTGGACGCGCCCCCGGCCTGTTGATAAGCTAAGAGGACGACATCTGCGGGCGCATCGGTTGCCCCCGCTCGACGCGCCCACCCGGTGGCGACGTAAGCGTCGCCGTCGCCCGCCGCGAGGCTTTCAAAGACGCCGCGCATTTCGGAGTCAGTCGCTCCGCGAGTTTCGATTTCTTCCAGCCAGCCGCTTTTGACGAGGCCGGGACGCAGAAAGCCTTGCGCGTCGAGCGCCCCGGCGTGTCGTTTCAAAAAGTCGGCGTCCTGCCACATCACGTCCGTCTCCGACGTGCACGCGCCCGGCACGACGTTGATGAACAGCAGGCACGCCTTCGCGCGCTCACGATCCTGCCACACGCGCTTCATTAAATGGACGCCGAGCGGGTCGAAGCGCAAATGCAAAAACAATAAGAGCACGAGCGCCACGGGGGCGAGTCGTGCGGCGCGCACCCCGGACTTGCCTAGTCGTCCTTTCTTCTCAAGATCGCCCAGCACGATGGGCGCGAGGTGTACGAGGGCCGCAGTCAGGTAGAGCGAGAAGGCGATGTAGCGCAGGTCGGACGACTGCAAGATGCCGAATCCAACTCTGGAGAGTGTAATCATCACGCCGGTCAGCAAGGCAAACGTGCCGAGCGCCAGCCACCCCGTCATCCGACGCGCCAGCACGCGATCATTCCGGCGCGTCCACCAGTAGGCGCACGCCAGCGCGAAACAGTTGGCGAGGATGAAACCGGCCAGGATGCCGAACTTTAATTTCCCCCAGCCGAACGGGGTGCCGAGGTACGAAAAGAAATAGAGAGCCGCGCGCAGAGGGTGTTGGATGGAGACAAGCAGGCTGGGATGTCCCGTCGGCTTGTGATAGTCGTAGAGATAGAGCGCACAGTTGAGTAAAAAGGCGGCGACCCATGCCGCCAGCATCCGCCGCTTCTCGAAGAGTGCGACACGCGTGAGCGGCTGGACGAGGACGGGGAGCAACACCACCCAGCAGAGTATCCCGTTGGCCGAAGAGAAAGTGCTCACCGTGGAGAGGCACATGCAGATCAGGAATTTCGTCCGGTCGCCGAGACCGGAGTAAGCCGCCAGCAGGCAGGTGGTGAGGCACGCCACGGGCACGAGGTACACGACCTGTATCCCGTAGAGCCATGTGTCGTATTGCAACGGCGAGAAAATCAGGATATTTGTAAGGAGCAGCGCCAGCACACGCTGAAAGCGGCTCTCGTCGCCGAGCGTCAACGCGCCGAGCTGGTAGATGTTGAAAGAGATCAGACACGCGAGCAGGAAAATCACGAGCATTTCGTACCGGGTGTTCCAGCGCGTCAGCAATCCGAGGGCGAGGAACAGAAGGTTCGGAAAGAACTGCCTGAATTCATTCTGCTGTTGGAAGAGGTCGGAGAGCGCGAGCGTGCCCTGAAAGTATTTTTCAAAGTAGAGCGCGACCGGCCACTGCTCCTGAAAGGGAACGTCCACGCCGTACTTGAAAATCAGTGTGCCGAGAAAGCAGGCCGGTAGGGCTGCCGCGCAGACTGTCAGCACGCCGGCTAGTTTGGGGGACAGACGCATATTCTGATTCGTGGCCTCCGAAGAGTGTTAAGCGCCGCCGCCACATGGTCGGTGCTCCGGCAACTCCCGGAGGAAGCGGTATTATCCATCATTCGACGAACGATATGAAACGCCCCAAACGCATCGCGGCCCTACTGCTCGCAGGCTTCTTCGTCTTCGCCCCGCCCGGCACGATAATCCTCGCGCTGGTCTTAACCGTGGGGCTAATCCGCCACTACTTTTATCCACGCGCTGCCCAACCCACTGTTCAGCCGACGGCTATGCAGACCCCAACCCCGACGCCGACACCCACAACGCCGACACCCACGCCGACACCCACCTCCCATCAGATGCCTGCGTCGGCCACGCACCCGCAGAGATAGGGATGAGTGGGGTAAGTTGTGATGAGTGCGGAATAAATCGAACTTCACCACAGAGGGCACAGAGAAGGCAAAGGAGGAATTTCAGATTTGAAATCTCAAGTTTCAGATTCGACTAACTCTGTGCCCCCGCGCGTCCTGCGATAGTGAAATACCACCGGCCTGACATTCGACGGAGAGGGGAAGGAAAAAGCGGGAGCTTCATTCCTTCCCCTTTGCCCTTACTGCCGCATCTGGCTTCCGCCGCTCGTCGTGCCGCCTGCCGGCGCGGGACGCCCTTCGGCGTCAAGGAACGTGACGGTCTCGCCGAGGTCTTCGAGTGAGCGTAAAGATTGCTCGATGACCCTGCGGTCGCCGACGATGACGACGGCCATGCGGCTGGGGTCAACGTAGCGCTCGGCCACGCGCTTGATGTCTTCGAGCGTGACGGCCTGAACGCGCTGGATGTAAGCGTTGTAGTAGTCGTCCGGGAGGTCGTAGGTGACGACCGTCTCCATGCGTCCGGCGATTTGTTCCGGCGTCTCGAAGCCGCGCGGGAAGCCGCGTATGATGGCCTGCTTCGAGAACTCAAGCTCCTGCGGCGTGACGGGAATCTCGCCCCGTATGCCGCGCAGCTCCTTCAACACCTCAACGACAGACTCCTTAGTTGCCGCCGTCACCACCGGCGCGTTCACCACGAACGGCCCCGCGCCGCGCCGGAAGTCGAATGAGGATCGTGCGCCGTAGGAGTAGCCCTTGTCCTCCCTGAGATTCATGTTGATGCGCGAGGTGAACTGTCCGCCGAGCATCGTGTTGAGGACGACGAGCGGGAAGAAGTCCTGATTGGAGCGCGGGACGCCGACGTGGCCGACGCTGATGACCGATTGGGCAGAACCTGGACGGTCAACGACGTAGATGGTCGTGCGGTCACGCTGTGTGGGCGCAGCCGTCACGTCAACCGCTGGAACGTGCCCACGCTCCCACTTCGAGAAGGCGCGTTCGAGTTTCGGCATCAGCGCGTCGGGCGTCACGTCGCCGACGACGATGAGCGTCGAGTTATTCGGGCGGAAATAAGTCTCGTAAAACGCGCGCACGTCTTCGTCCTTAATCGCGCCCAACGATTCCTCGTCGCCGGAGAGCGGGTGGCCGTAAGGGTGGTTGCGACCGTAGATGAGCGATGAATAGACGAGGCCGGCGATCTGATCCGGGCTGTCGCGCCGCTGGCGGAAGCCCGTCATGCGGGTCGAGCGCAGGCGCTGCAAGTCCTTAGAAGGGAAGGCAGGGTTAAGGATTACGTCGGAGAAAATATCGAGCGCGCGGTCGAGGTGGCGCGTCAGGGTCGTCAGGTTCGCCGTCGTCGAATCCCAGCCCGCGCCCGTCGAGAGCGACGAGCCGATGAAGGCGAGCTGGTCGGAGATTGCAAGCGCGTCGCGCGTCTTCGTCCCTTCGTCGAGCATGTCTGCGGTGAGCGTGGCGAGTCCGGCGTGACCCTGCGGGTCGCCCGCCGCGCCCATCTTCACGACGAGGTTCATATGGACGACGGGCAGTTCGTGATGCTGCACGACGAGAACCTGTAAGCCGTTCGAGAGCGTGCGACGCTCGACAGGCGGCAGGCTCACCGTCGGGTCAGGCCCCGGCTTCGGCAGCTTCGACGCGTCCGTCGGTTTCTTCTCTTTCTTCTTCTGCGCTCCTGCGCGCGGCGTCGCCGTCTGACGCGACGTTGCGCCGGGGGCGGCTGTGACCGGTGGCGCGGCTCCGCCGCCGGGCTGCGTCGCGGCGGCTTCAGCCTTCGTGATCACTTGCGCTCCGGCGGGGCGGTCTGTGCCTCCTGCGCCCGTGCCCTGTCCCGTGCCCGTCCTCGGCTGCTGCGAGGCCGCGTTGGGCGTGCCCGACTGCGGCGCACCGGCGGTCTGCGCGGAAGGCGTGGCGATGGCTTCGCGCGGCGATTGCGGCGCAGGCCCCGTCGCGCTGGTCGTGCCGCCGCCAGCAGCGCGCGGCACGACGGTAACGACGAGACGCTTGTCGCTCAGATAGGTGTTCGCTACACGTCGCACGTCAGCCGCCTTCACCATGCGATAGCGCGCGAGGTCTTCGTCGAAGTAGCCGGGCTTGTTGCGGAACGTGGCGTACTGGTTGAGCTGGTCGTTCTTCCCGCCGAAGCCGCCGACGGTCTGGATGCCGTAAACGAAATTCGCCTCGATGGAGTTGTAAGCGCGCTCAACCTCTTCGGCGGTCGGCGGCGCGGTTTTCACTTTGGCGAGTTCGGCGTTGATGGCATCTTCGAGTTGCTGCGCCGTGGTGCCGGGTTTGGCGGTCGCGACGATCTGGAAGAGTCCGGCCAACTCCTGCGAGCCGTTGAAGGCCGAGACGCTCTGTGCGATCTGCTTGTCGTAGACGAGCGACTTGTAGAGGCGCGAGCTTTTGCCGCCGCCGAGGATGGTGGCGAGCGTGTCGAGCGCGGCGTCGTCCTTCGCGTAGGCGGGGACGGAATGCCAGACCATGTAAGCGCGCGGCAACTGCACGCGGTCGTCAAGCGCGAGCCTGACTTCCTTGTCGAGTTGCGGCTGCGTCGCGCTGACGGGATTCGACGCGGGGCCGCGCGGGATGGGGCCGAAATGTTTTTCCACGAGACGGCGTGCCTGCGCCGGATCGAAGTCGCCGGCGATGGCGAGGCTCGCGTTGTTCGGGACGTAGAAGCGTCGGAAGAAGCCCTTCACGTCGTCCAGAGAGGCGGCGGTCAGGTCGTCTAAAGAGCCGATGGTCAGCCAGTGGTAAGGGTGCGCGGGCGGATACATCGCTTCGTTGATCTTTGCCCTGACCAGTCCATACGGCTGGTTGTCGTAGTTCTGCCGCTTCTCGTTTTTCACCACGTCGCGCTGGTTGTCGAGCTTCGCCTGCGTCATCGCTTCCAGCAGTCCGCCCATGCGGTCGGCTTCCATGAAGAGCGCGAGTTCGAGAAAATTCTTCGGCACCACTTCCCAGTAGTTCGTGCGGTCGGGATTGGTCGAGCCGTTCAGCACAGCACCGGCTTCTTGCAGCGGCGTAAAATAATCGTCATCGTAATTCTTCGACCCCTGAAACATCATGTGCTCGAAGAGGTGCGCGAAGCCTGTGCGGCCCGGCACTTCGTTTTTCGAGCCGACGTGATACCAGAGATTGACGCCGACTACGGGAGTCGAGTGATCCTCATGCAGAATCACGCGCAGGCCATTCGGTAGCTTAAACTCGGTATAGTTAATCGAGGGCAGCGTGCGCCCGCCTTTGCCGGCGGCGGACGACGACTGGCCGCCCGCGTCCATAGCTTTCTTACTCTTTTGCGCGAGCGCCGGAAGAGACGGCGCGATGAGCAGCACGGCTAACACGGAGACAAGCAGGCGTTTCCAAAACATGATCGAATTCTCCTTCTCAGTCGAAGTTGAAGCGTCGAGCGCGGTAGACAGCAGGAGGGGGCGGAGTCCGCGCTCCGACGTTTTAAATTTGCGGGGAACAGATGAACTGTGCGGAGCATTCTAACGCGCTGCTCTGAGAAGACGCAAGATTGCCCGCCCGCCCCCCGCTTGTTAGAATTTTGACGATAAATCAAAACAAAGATGCCATTCCAGACTGACTTCATTGTAATCGGCAGCGGCATCGCGGGCCTGCGCGCAGCGCTTGAGTTGGCGCACGCGGGCGCACGCGTCACGGTGCTGACAAAAGACCGCACGGACGAATCGAACACAGAGTACGCGCAGGGCGGCGTCGCCGTCGCACTTTCCGAGACGGACGAGGCGTCGCTGCACGAAGACGACACGGCGGCGGCGGGCGCGGGGCTGTGCGACGAGCGAGCCGTCGCCGTGCTCGTCGAAGACGGGCAGCGCTACATACGCGAGTTGATCGAGTGGGGCACGGAGTTCGACCGCGAGGACGGACACCTGCTCTTCACGCGCGAGGCCGCGCACTCGCGCAACCGCATCCTACACGCGCACGGCGACGCGACGGGCAGGGAAATCGTCCGCGCACTGATCGCGCGTGCGAGCGCCGAAAAGAACATCTCTTTCCTCGCGCACGCGGCGACCGAAGAGTTGCTGGTCGAAGACGGGCGCTGCTGCGGCGTGCGCTACCTCGACCCGCTCGTGCGTGCGCCGAGGGAATTGCGCGGGCGCGCGGTGGTGCTGGCGTCGGGCGGGGCGGGCGCTCTCTTTCAGCACACGACGAACCCTGCGGTGGCGACGGGCGACGGCATGGCGATGGCTTACACGGCGGGCGCGGAACTGGCCGACATGGAGTTCGTGCAGTTTCACCCGACCGCGCTCAACCTCGAAGGCGCACCGCGCTTTCTTCTTTCGGAGGCGCTGCGCGGAGAGGGCGGCGTATTAAGGAACGCGGCGGGAAAACGCTTCATGCCGCGCTATGACGAGGCGGCGGAACTCGCGCCCCGCGACATCGTCACGCGCTCCATCGTCGCCGAGATGGATCGCACGGGCGCACGCACGGTCTATCTCGACATGACGGCCTTCGGCGCGCGTTTCCTGCGCGGGCGCTTTCCGAAAATCTACGCGACGTGTTTACACTACGGCCTCGACCTCGCGCACGAGCCGATCCCTGTCAGCCCTGCGGCGCACTACATCATGGGCGGCGTCCGCACAGACCTCGACGGGCGCACGACGCTCGACGGCCTCTACGCGGCGGGCGAGGTGGCCTGCACGGGCGTCCACGGCGCGAACCGTCTCGCGTCCAACTCGCTGCTCGAAGGCCTCGTCTTCGGCGCGCGAGCGGGCCGCGCAGCGGCGAGCGGTCTGGCGAAAGAGCAAGGCACGGCGGCTCGCGGACGCGGGACTCAAATTTATGACGGGGTGGAGACCGCGCAGGAAGATTCGGGCAGGAGCGGCGCGGAGGCGCTCGCCGTGCGTAAGCGCGTCCGCCGACTGATGTGGGAGCGCGTCGGCATCCTGCGCTCGCGCAATTCTCTCTCTCGCGCGCTCTCCGAGTTCGAGCAGATCGCACGTGCGCGCCTGCGTCCCGCCTCGCGCAATCTCGTCACCGTCGCCACGCTCATCGCCCGCTCCGCCCTCTGGCGCGAAGAGTCGCGCGGCGGGCACTACCGCGTGGATTTCCCCACGCGAGATGACGAACGCTGGCGCGTGCATTCGATTATTCAAAGGGACGCAGGGATTACTTCCAGCCGGGCGATAGAGTTTATGGCGAAGGTAAGTTTGTAACGTCAGGGCGTGGCCTTTTCCACTTCACCGGCGCAAGCGCGACGCGGCCTTGCGGCCATAGAGTCCGATGAAGATCAGTGCTGCTCCGATGACGATGTGCAGAACGTCGTCCGCAGTCGTCCAGCGGAAAAACTGCACGGGGAAGAGATGCGCGAAGCTGGCGGCAGCCTGATAAAGATCGAGCAGCCCGAAGCCGACGTTGAAGAAGCGGATGGATTTTTCGTTCTTCGATAAAGCCAGCAGGAGTCCCAGCGTCCCGAAGACGATGTGAAAGATGTTGTAGGGCGTCGCGCCGCTCGTGAGGGACTTGTCCGTGGGGAGGACGAATCCCAGCACGCCCGTCAGGATCAGGACAGGCGCGAAGACGAGCAGGACGATGCGATTCAGTCGCTTTCCATCCGGAGCCATAAACTTTCCTCACTCGTGTTTGCAGGCAAAAAAACTTCAGGCGATGGACTTCGTGTTCGAGTTGAAGTCCATCGCCTGAGATGTGACGAACGACCGCCGCGCCAAATTTACTTGTCCGCGACGATGGTGAATTTGGACGTGGGCGCGAGCGACTGGCCGGAGTGCAGTCGCGCATCGCGCTCACATCTTCACACAGGTTATGGAGCAGTGACGAGGAACACATCCCACGCCCAACGCCCGACCTTCGCCCCACGCGCGTCCTTCACCTTCGCACGATAGCGGAAGCGGTTGCCGTGTGCATCCGTGCGCTTCGATTCTTTGTAGTCGAAGTGCAGTACAGCCACGTCGAGCGATGGCAAGGCGTGCAACTCGCCCTGCTCGGAGACGCCATTATGGTTTGTGTCCTGCCACAAACGGAGCGCAGAAAAGACGGCGTCGCGTTTGTCTATCACGCCGTCTGAGTTGCCGCCCTGCGTCGGCTTGTCATACACGGCGAGCGCAAGGAAGCCGTTTGGGTCAGTCGAAATGGGTTGTGGAGTGAAGTTGCCGAACAGTTCCATGCCGCTATCAATCGTGCCGTTGCCGTTGCGATCTATGGCAAGCCACGCATCGTCCGCGCTGGCGGCAGTCCATGCGATGTGGTCGGGTGTGCTGTCGGAGTTGAGGTCGAAGTTGACGCCGTGCGCGGCGTCCGTCAGCGAGAAGCCGTCGCCGTTGATGTCTATGACGACGGGCGACTCGGGCGCGCAACGGCAATTCACATCGTCCTACCCTTCGCCTAAGGCGAAGCATTTCGCCATCATCCAATTGCGATTGGGGCAGCCACCTCCGGCGCTTGGAGTTGGCGTTGGCGTTGAAGGAGGGGGAGTCGGGGTACAATCTGGGTCTGCTCCGTCAACAAACCCGTTACAGTCATTATCAATGCCGTCGTCGCATGTCTCACTCTCGCCGGGATGTGTGAGAAAAGCCTGAGCATTGTCGGGTCTGTCATCACAATCACCCTGACAAGTCCACACCCCATCCCCATCCTCATCCTTGCAACCGTCACATGTGTCGTTGTTACAAATACAGAAGCCGTCCCCGCATGATGCCATGTTGAGCCAGCAACTCAACCCCGGTTGTGTGTCATCAGTACACCGGTCGAGCTTCCCGTCGCTATTGCTTGAGATGCAGTGTGTGTTTGGGCAGTTGAATTCTGTTTGAGGGGTGAGAGGGCGGAAGGCCGTCTTCAGGAAGGCGGCGGTTTCGCCCTCCTGCCAGATCGACCCGTCTTCAAACTGAGCTTCACTGACCCTGACTTTGAGGTAAAAATCGCCGGTCAGAGCGCCGTTTTTTATCAGCGGCCTAGCTTCCTTGATGAAATTGATAACCGGGGAGTCTACCCGCCTGGTTTCTCCTCCCGGCAGGATTACATCGAAGAGCGGCGTGTAACCCTCCAACAGTTTAGCCAGACGATCCGGCTTCCGCGCCTCCCTGTCTTCCGCCGTGATGATGACCCAACCCAATCGCACCGCCGTCAGTGTCTTGGGCGAGCGATTGGTCAGCTTCACTTGAATGACCTTGAGCATTCCCGCCCACTTGTCCTTCCCCGCCAGTGAACTGATCCCGCTGATGACGACAGGCGTGACGGTGTCTTGCCCCTGTCGGACATCAGGGACGGCGGCGATTGACCACCGCCCCAGGGGTTTTTCCTCTGAGAAAGAGTTTCTCTCGGTGGGCGGGGCTTTATCCTGTCTGACCGCCATCGAGCCTTGAGTTCCCGCGGCGCGCTGACTCCTGCTGATGCCGAGCGCTAAGATAGTTGAGAGCGCCAGAAGTGAAGTGCAAAGGAGTATCTTGTTGCGGAGTCTCATGGTTTTTCTCCTGATTTGTTCTCGTGAGGAGAACTGATGTGTCGGCGGGAAGCAGGCCGGAGCGGCCTGCGATGCCGCCCTCATATACTCAGGCCCGCAGAGGCCGGGAGCTATTTCTGATGCCCCCGGTATCTTCAATTTTCATCGGTGATGTCTACCCAGTTTTCCCAATCGGCGAACTTGCCGTAATCCAGCATCCTCTTAGCTCCTTTGGAGCCTTCCGGCGGATTGTATAACTCCGCACGGCCAATGCCGTCTTCTATCGAGAACTTGAATGTTAGTCTGAAGGTGGTGATTACATCCCTCGCTTCTCCACTAAAGGGCCCGAACTCCCATTGCTTGACGGCGACGGCAACCGCCTTTTTGAAGAGCGGGTTGATATCCGGCGGGGCCTTAATCTTGACCAGTTTGCCCTCCTCGGTGAGGCCGATCCTGATCTCTACGATACCCTCGACGCCGTTTCTCAACGCTTCTTCAGGATAGAGCGGCGGAACCATCTTAGTTATGTTGCGACGGCCCGTGTATTCTCCGGTGATCCCTATCAAATCTTTCCGGGGGCGTTCTGCTTCCTGTGCCAAGACAAACGACGAGGCCGCAAGACCAATGAACAGCAGAAGCACGTTGGCGCGCACGAATAACAACAGCCTTTTCATTATCCCCTCCTGTCAATTCTCATCCGTAACATCTTCCCAGTTCGTCCACTCAGCCATAATCTCTTTATGAATTGCATTTGTTGTCCGTTTACCGAGCTTAGTATTCACGGGTACAAGCTCTACATGACCTGCGCCATTTTCTATGGAGAAATAGAAGGTTAATCTGAAAGTGCTGTACTTATCAGTTCCTTCTAAACCGGGTAATGGCTTGAATTTCCACTGCTTGACGGCAGTAACAACCGCCTTTCGGAATAAAGGATTGATGGTCGGCGGAACTTAGACCTTCCCGACAACGCCCTCTTCAGAAATCCCGATTCTGACTTCCACCACACCCTCGACGCCTTTTTGTAAAGCCTCTTCAGGATACACGGGGAGAACGGACTTGGTTGCCCATGAACGACCAATGGATTCCAACGTGTAATCGCCTAAATCATCAGGCCAGCCGCTGACCTGTGCGCTTGCAAGCAAGGGTAATGTAGAGAGTATAAAGAGAAATACTTGAATATATGAGAGGAGCCTCAACCGTTTCATCACCAGTCCTCCTTATGAAATGGAGACTAAAGCTACTGGAAGTGAGTATCTCGTCAACGGCCTACGCGAAGGCTACGCCTGCCTATTGCTGCTGTCAAATAAATTTATGGCATCACCGATATGTTTACGCAAAACACTCCGGGCGGCGCGTTTCAACTTCACGTCGAATCACGCCGCCCAGAAAAGTCTGATAACTACTGAGGTTTGCTACGCTTACTTCTCAGCCATGATGGTGAACTTCGATGTGGGCGCGAGCGATTGGCCGTTGACGCGGTCGCGGACGCGGATCGTGATCTCGTATTCGCCGGGCGCGAGCGAGGCGGTCGGGAGCAGGCGCGCGAGCGTCAGGCGCTGGCCCGCGTCGGAAAGCCCGCGCCAGTCTTCGGCCTGCTTGAGGATTTCCTTGCCGTCCTTCAAAAGCGCGTACTCGACATCCACAGAGGGGCGAAGCGTCGTCTGGTCAATGCCTGCGTTGTAGACCTGCATGTAAATCCCTACGTCCTGCCCGCGCTTGTAGACGCCGGAGACGTTGGGGACGACCTTGTAGCCGCCGATGGAAAACATGCCGGGCAGTTGCTCGCCCAGTGATTGCAGCTTGACGGCCATCACCATCGTCGAGGTCGAGAGCTTGCCCTGCTCGAACTTCGGCACGGTGAAACCGATGTGCTTGACGGATTGCGAGCCGGAATTGATGTCGCGCACGATCACGTCAACTTTGTAAGTGCCGGGCGGCAGCGGCAGCGCCTTCTGGTAAACGGACTTGCGCTCCTTTGCGCTCGTCAGTTCGCTGACGGTTGCCGTCGTCGTAACGGGGTCTTCAAAGGTCGTCACGCGCCGGCCCGCCAGAGAGGTGACGCGTCCGAAGATGTTGAGCCGCGCCTCCTGTATGCCGCCCGCGTCCTTGAAGGTCAGTTCCTTGTTGTCGGTCTGGATGGTGATGGCCGTAATCACGCGCTCGTCCGACTGGCGGTAGAAATCAATCTTGTGTGAAAAGTCGAGCGCGCCTTCGTCCACAGCGCCTGTGCCCGTCAGTCCCAGCGAGTTTTCAATCGCGGAGTTGACCGGCGGCGCTTTGCCGAGGTCGGAGAGCAGTAGCAGGCGCGAGAAGGGACTGTCGGACTCGCGCGCGCCGGGGCCTGTGTAGCCGATCCCACCTATGCCGGAAATGCGGTCGGCCTTGTCTGAGAGGCCGAGCGACTCGGACAGAGTCAGTCCCGCGCCCGGTATGTTGAGCAGCGCGTCCTTCTCATTCGGGGAGCGTGCGATGCGATACTCGCCTGTGCCGGTCGGGTCTACGAACTCGATCTCGATGCCGGAGCCGACGCCGGGCAGATAGCGGTAGAACCATGTTTCAAACGGATAGGTCGAGGTCTGGCCGCCGCCCTCGTAGGATGGACGGTCGTACTGGCCGCCCGCCGGGTGCGTCTCTTTCTCGTGCGGCGGGCCGAACATGATGTAGATGCGCCCACGGTCGCTCTTCCAGCCGGGGATGCCGGAGGCGAAATGCTCGTTGGCGTAGGCGATGCGCTCGTAGTATTCCTCTTTGTACTCGTTCTCGTCGGTGTCCGGGTCGGGGTCGCGCTTGCGCCAGAAGGCTTCTATGAACTGCTCGCGCTCGTCGTCGGTGACGAGCTTCTTGAAGGCGTTCTTCTCGGCGTCGGTGATGATGTAGGCGACATCCTTCTCAAGCCATTCCTTGTAGTAGTTCCGCTTTTCAGTTTTGACGTTGCGTTGGCGCTCCGGCACTTCCCCGCGGTCTTTATTCTTATCCTTCTGCGCCCAAGCGGGCGACGCGCAGAGCGCCAGAAACATGAAGGCCAAAGCCAGAGAACGCATCCATTGATGACGAGCCATCAGTGTCTTACTCCTGTTGATGTGCATTGTTGATACTTCAGACTCGACGCGCCGCCGAAAACGGAGAAGGCGAGCCGTATGAGACGAATTTTTGTGTCCGACCGGAGGTCACTAAAACGGCGATGCTGGAAGCCTGCCGTAAATGCGTCCTTCACGAGGCCTAAATCCAGACATCGCCGAACTTTCGAGCGGATTGTAGAACCCGTAAGAGACACAGTCAAGATGCGGCAAAGGGGCGCTTCGGTTGCCCCGCAGGGAAGGCATGGAGGATGTGGGCAGAAGGGATGAACGGGACGGGTTGAAAGCTTCAACTCTTCGCTCGCATCCGTTCTCACTCCGCCGTCCTCGGCTTGGCGAACATCCATGCGATGAAGATGGAGACGAGGTAGAGGACGAGCATCGGAGCGGCGAAGAGCATCATGTTGGGGATGTCGTTGGTCGGCGAGAGCACTGCGGCGGCGATCAGGATGACGATGATGGAGATGCGCCAGTGTCTAATCAGGAAGCCGGCGTCCACCAGCCCGATGCGCGACAGTATGTAAGTGACGGCGGGCATCTGGAACACGACGCCCATCGCCAGCATGATAAGGACGATGAAGTCGAAGTAGTCGCTGGCGTTGAGGAAGAGGCGGAAGTCCGAGCCGAGGCCGAGCAGGTAGGCCGCCGCAGGGGGAAACAGGACGTAGTAGGCGAAAGCCGCGCCGAGGACGAACGAGACGGTCGAGAGAATGATGAACGGCACCGCGTAGCCGCGCTCGTGCGGGTAGAGTCCCGGCGAGATGAAGCCCCAGATTTGCCACAGCAGGAAGGGCACAGACAGGCAGATCGCGGCGTAGAGCGAGACCGACAGGTAGAGCGAGAAAGGCTCCATCGCCGTCCGCACGACGAGCCTGTCCTCGATGCCGGGCAGAGCTTCCGGGCGCGCGTTGAAGTCAACGGGCAATCGCACGCCCTTCGGTATCACGGTCGTGCCCGCGTAAATCTGTTCGTCCGTAAAGACGCCGAGATTCCCTCCGGCGTCCTTCACGACGCGCGCCGCCACGGACGCGCCCACGGGGATAACGCTCGTGCCGAGCTTCGTCGCCTCTGCGAAAACGTAGCGGCCCGTGTCACCCTCTTTGACGGAGTTGAGCGGCGCGATGGTCTCCTGTCCCGTCAGCCCTTGCAGCGCGACGGGTCTCTGCGCGGCGTCGGCGAGCGCGCGGCGAATCGGCACGGAGAGGAAGTTGTAGATGTGGTCGGAGACGAACCAGCAGAGGACGAGCGCGGCGACGACGAAGGCGACGGAGCGAATGATACGGCGTCGCAACTCGTCGAGGTGGTCGAGGAATGACATCTGCCCGTCGAGCCTCGACTCGTCGCGCTCGCTATCGGGTTCTGTTTCCAGCAGGGTTGAGGCCATCTTGGGATTTCAGCGCGCGAGACGTGCGCGCGTCGCGGGGTCGGCGGTCTATAACCAGTCTTCTTTGCCTGCCGGTGCGGAGACTTCCGTCCCGGTCGCTTCGGACGCGCCCTGCGCGACGGTCGAATCGGCGGCAGCGCCCGGCGACGCCGAGCGCGCGATAGTCTGGCCTTCGTCCGCCGTTGATTCTTGCGCGACTCCGTCCGCAAAAGTTTCGACGGCGACCGGCGCGCCTGCGCTCTCTGCAATCAAACCGGAGCGCGCGACTTTCGCATCCTGCTCGACGAGCTTGCCGGGGTCGAGGCGTTCCATCTCGACCTCGTGCTCCCATGTGCGCTTAAAATCCTCGGACGCGCGCTTGAACTCGCCCAGACTGCGGCCCAGACTGCGGCCCAACTCCGGCAGCTTACGCGGCCCGAACACAATCAGCGCCACAAACGCGATCAATAGCATCTCGCCCGTGCCGATGGTTTCCAGAAATAGGAAGAAGACGTGCATAGCTTTAAAACGCGACGGGTGAAAAGAACAAGCTTTGTTCTGCTCCTGTCACCCTTCGCCCGTCGAGGCTGTTGTGTATTCCGGCGGATAATAAATCACTTCGATGGCGTTGCCGCCGACGCCTCTGGTGTAGAACGAGACGGAGCGATCTCTGTGCTCTTTGACGGGGCGATTCTCGCGCCGCGCCGCTTCTTCCAGAGCCTCGCGCGTCTCGACGCGCAGGCCCATGTGCGGCGGGTGCTTCGAGCCGGGCGCGAGCAGCGCGATGCCGAAGCCGCGCCCGTCCCTAAGCATCGCCCAGTCGTCGTAGAGCGTCTCGACGCGGAATCCCAAACGCTCGTACTCGCGCACGTCGCGCCGCAAATCTTCCGACTTCAACGCGATGTGATCCACCGCGCCCACGACGCGCACATCACCTTGTTCCTGCATCGCCCTCTCCATGAAATGATGAATGCGGAGTGATGAATGAAAACTAAAGCCGTGTCGTCTCACCCGTCATTCATCGTCCATCATTTTTCTTTCCACGCTTCGCCATAGCTCTCACTGGACACGATGCGTTCGAGCGGGAAGCGTCCCGGATAAGCCTTGTCCGGCTCTTTCGCGCGACCGACGGCGAGCAGCGCGACGACCTCGCCCTCTTCGGGGATGCCGAACTCGCGCCTGACTGCGACGGCGTCGAAGCCTTCCATCGGCGCGGTGTCGAAGCCGTAAGCCTCCGCGACCAGCATCATCGTCGTGACGGCAATCATCGTGTGGCGGTTAACCCACAGCGCGGGGTCGAAGCCGGAGAGAAACTGAAGCGCGCCCTGCTTGTACTGCTCGACCGTCGCGGGATTGCCCGCGCCGCGCTCCGCGCCCTCTCGGAAGATTTCGTCGGCGGTCTGCTTCCACTCCTCTTTCATACCGACGGCGATGATGACGACCGGCGCTTGTCCAACTTTAGGTTGATTGAAGGCCGCCTGTTGCAGTCGCTTGCGATTTTCCTCGCCGCGCACGACGACGAAGCGCCACGGCTGTAGATTATAGCCGGAAGGGGCCTGCGCCCCGAACTTGAGGATGGCTTGGAGATATTCGTCCGGCACTTCTTCATCCGTGAAAGAATTTGTCGCGCGGCGTTCGAGTAATACTTCTGTGATTGACTTGAGCGGCGCGCCGCCGGGCTGCGCCGCCGGGAAATTCGTCGGCTTGTCCTGCATTCTTAGGAGACCCCTTTTGATCGTGTGGCTATTTCTTAAAGCGAAAGAATTGTACTCCCTCGCGCCGCAGGCGTAAAAGGCCGACGGAAAGTCGGGTTCATAAAGAGTGAAGAGGAGAGACCAAGCCCCCGTGCCTGCTTGAGAAAGCAGCGAACGCCGAAGGCATTCCTTTCAAACCCCGGCTGCACACCGTTGAACAAGGAAATTTCCGCGCGCCGCGTCTGAAAAGCCCTGGATCAAACCCTCCTCCAGAATTTGCCAAGTACACTCTATAGAGTGTACTGTCACAAGAGTCCCCTGTCACAATACGAAGCACGTTTTAGTCCTCACGAAGAACCGGCACGGTTGTTCGGCGCAACCCTGCCAATCGAATCCTCGCCGCTATTTAGAAGGAGTCTCACAAGATGAGTTTACGTAAGCTGGTATTCTTGATCAGGGCGAACAAAATCTACGTGGGTGGCATGTTCGTCGCCTTTTTCCTGGTCGCGCTGGTCTTCGGCTCCCTTCCGTCCGGTAGGGCACAGACCGCCTCCAGTTACACGAATTACGCTGCGCCCAGCGCGCTCGGAGCAAGCGCGGGCGAGCCTTCCATCGGCATCAACTGGAACAGCGGGAACGTGATGTTCCAGGCAAGTCTCAAGACCTTGCGCGTCACCTTCAACGACAGCGCGTCGCCTGCCACCGCCACATGGGTAAACAAGTCCGCGCTGGACACCTCGCTGGTCACGCTCGACCCGATTCTTTTCACCGACTCGGTGACGGGACGCACCTTCGTCGCGCAACTCGCGGGCAAGGCCGCCCTCTCGGCCTACACCGACAACGACGGCGACACTTCCATCCCGACGCTCGGCTTCGGCATTAACTCCGGCGTTGATCACCAGACAATTGGCGCAGGCCCCTACGCACCCGGCTTCCCGGCCACGCTTTATCCGCACGCCGTCTATTACGCCTCGCAGGACATCGCCTTGGCTGAGACGGCGCGCAGCGACGACGGCGGCCTCACCTTCGGCGCTGCTATTCCGATGTACACGCTCTTACAGTGCGGCGGCCTGCACGGCCACATTAAGGTTGCGCCCGATGGCACCGTCTATGTGCCGAACAAGTCTTGCGGCGGGAAGCAGGGGGTGGCGGTGTCAGCCGACAACGGCCTGACGTGGAGTGTGAGAACCGTGCCGTCGAGCACGGTGGGCAAGAACGACCCGTCAGTCGGCGTCGGTGCGGGCAACACCGTCTACATCGGCTATGCCGGAGCCGACGGCCACGCGCGCGCGGCGGTCTCGCGCGACCGCGGCGTGACGTGGACGGACGTGCAGGACGTGGGCGCGGCCTTCGGCATCCAGAACACGGTCTTCCCGGCGGTGGTGGCGGGTGATGACGACCGCGCCGCCTTCGCCTTCCTCGGCACGCCGACCGGCGGCGATGGGACGGGCACAAACACGGCCTTCACCGGAGTCTGGCATCTCTATGTCGCGACGACCTACGACGGCGGGAGAACCTGGACGACCGTTGACGCCACGCCCAACAATCCCGTGCAACGCGGCGTCATCTGCACCAACGGCACGACCTGCCCGTCGGGCACGCGTAACCTGCTCGACTTTATGGATGTGACCGTTGACTTGCAGGGCCGTGTCCTCGTCGGCTACGCCGACGGCTGCATCACAAGCGGCTGCATACAGGGCGTTGACAAGAACAGAGACGGCAAGGTGAACAGCCTGGACAACGATGGTGCGGCCCTCGCGACCATCGCACGCCAGTCCGGTGGCACAGACCTCTTCGCCACGCGGTAAGCGCTCGCGGCCCTCGCCGCCCGGAACTTTCGTGTCCGGCCACAAGCCGCGGCTGCCTCGCGAGGCAACCGCGGCTTTTAGCTTTCTCGGCCAAAATTTGAATAAACTCGAATCTGAAATGACGTAGAGGTAATCGCGCAGCTTCGAGTGAGGGTGAATAATCAAGATGAGAGAGACGCCGCGCATTGTTTCGCTCCTGCCGTCGGCCACGGAGATTGTCTGCGCGCTGGGGCTGGAAGACACGCTCGTCGGCGTGACGCACGAGTGCGACTTTCCCGCCTCGGTCACAGGCAAGCCGAAGCTGACGGCGAGCCGCATCTCGCATGAAACGATGTCGAGCGCGGAGATTGACCACGCCGTGCGCTCGCAACTCGACGGCCACGGCTCGATCTACAACCTCGACGAAGAAACTTTGCGCGCTCTCAAGCCGGATTTAATCATCACGCAGGAACTCTGCGAGGTGTGCGCCGTCAGTTACAAAACAGTGAGGCAGGCCGCGCGCATGTTCGAGACGGACGTGCGCGTCGTCTCGCTTGAGCCGGAGACGATTAAGGACATCTTCGCCAACATACGCACCGTCGGCGAATTGACGGGAAGAGAAGCGGAGGCCGAAGTGCTCGTGGGCGAACTGGCCGTACGCGTGGACGCGCTCGCCGTTCTGCTGTCGAGTGTCAAGCGTCGCCCGCGCACGCTGATGCTCGAATGGCTTGAGCCGCCGTTCGCGCCCGGCCACTGGGTACCGGAACAGGTCGCGCTCGCCGGAGGCGATAACACGTTCGGGCAGGCGGGCGGCAAGTCAGTGCAGACGACAGCCGAAGCGATTCGCGAATACGCGCCGGAGGTCGTCGTGCTCATCCCGTGCGGCTATTACAAAGAGGATACGTTGCGCTCGCTCGCGTCCGCGCGACTGCCCGCAGGCTGGCACGAACTGCCCGCCGTGCGCGCAGGCGAGGTCTGGGCCTTGGACGCGACATCTTATTTCAGCCGACCGGGGCCGCGCGTCGTGGACGGCGCGGAAATCCTCGCGTCCATCCTTCACCCGGACATCTTCGGCGAGCCGGACGCGAACGTCGCCGTGCGCGTGAATCCTGATTCAATGCTGGTGGAGCAACTCTAAAACTTATGGCCCGGACGAAGAAAGCGGCTGGCGTGCCTGTGGCGAGCGAGCGTGCTCCCGGCACGCTCGAAGATTTCGCGCGTGCTGCGGAATTGGTCGCGGCAACGACGAAGAAGCTTGAGAAGGCGGCGCTGCTCGGCTCGTACTTCGACACCTTGAGCGACGAGGATTTATCGCGCGCCGCGCGTTACTTCGCAGGCCACCAGTTCGCTTTGAACGACATGCGGACGACGAACGTCGGCGGCGGACTGCTGCGCGACGCGCTCGGCGAGGTGACGGGTCTCGACGTGGAGAATTTACGCCCGCGCTACGTGCGGCTCGGCGATTCCGGCGACGTGGCTTACGAGGCGTTCGCCGAGACGAAAAGCAGCAACGCGCAGCCAACCCTGACGCTCGCTCAGACCGAGTCGCTCATCGAAGCTCTGAGCGGCACGCGCGGCACGAAGAACAAGCGTGCGCTGCTGGTTGAAGCTTTGAAGAACGCGACGCCGCTCGAAGCGAAGTATTTAGTGAAGCTGCTCGTCGATGATTTGCGAATCGGACTGAAAGAAGGATTGGTTGAGGACGCCGTGGCGCGTGCCTTCAAATGTCCGCTCGCGAGCGTGGCGCAGGTCAACATGCTCACCGGCGACATTGGCGAGACAGCCGTTCGCGCTCGGCGCGGGCAGCTTGAAGGCGTCGTGATGCGCCTCTTTCACCCGATCAAATTCATGCTCGCGACCGCCGCCGCAGACCTCCCGGACATCGCGCGCACGATGCCTGCGGAGTTTTACGTCGAAGACAAGTTCGACGGCATACGCGCGCAGGCGCACGTGCAGGCTGGCCGCGTCGCGCTCTACACGCGCACGCTCGACGAGGTGACGCACCGCTTCCCGGAACTCATCGCGCCTCTTTTGAGCTTATCGTCGGACGCCGTGCTCGACGGCGAGATCGTGCCCGTGCGCGGGGCGTCCATCCTGCCTTTCAGCGAGTTGCAAAAGCGTCTGGGGCGCAAGACCGTGAGCGACGAACTGCTCGCCGCCGCGCCCGTCGCCTTCGTCGCTTACGATGTGCTCTACGCCGATGGGCGCGTGCTGATTGACGCTCCGCTCGCCGAACGGAGACGCTTGCTGGAAAGTCTCGTCGCGCATGACGAGGCGGCGACCGTGCGTCTCTCGGAAGCAAAGCGCGTGAATGATGTGGCGTCGCTGGACGCGGAGTTCGACGCGGCGCGCGAGCGTGGCAATGAAGGGTTGATGATTAAAGACCCGCGCTCGTCTTATAAGCCGGGCAAACGCGGGCGCGAGTGGCTGAAGTTGAAGCGCGCTCTCGCCACGCTAGATGTCGTCGTCACTTCAGTCGAGGTCGGGCACGGCAAGCGCCGCCACCTGCTCTCCGATTACACCTTCGCCGTGCGCCGCTCGGAAGACGACCCGGAACTGCTCAACATCGGCAAGGCTTATTCCGGGCTGACCGATGCGGAACTGGCGGAATTGACCGAGTGGTTCCGCTCGCACACCGTGCAGGAGTTCGCGCACGGGCGCGTGAGAGTCGTCGAGCCGAAGATTGTTCTGGAAGTCACCTTTGATCGCGTGCAGGAATCCCGAAGGCACAAGGGCGGCTACGCCTTGCGCTTCCCGCGCATCCTGCGCCTGCGCGACGACAAGACGGCGGACGAGATAGACACTCTCGACGCGGTGCGCCGTCTCGTCATCGAAGAGGGAGCGGGGAAGGCCGAAGAGTGATGAGAGCCGTCCGTGTAAAATTCGGATGATTCGTCGCGCGTGCGTAGGGCCTAGTCGTGAGGCGGAGTGCGGAATGAGCGGCGGTGACTTATAATTCGGCGCTTCCTTAGTTCCCGCGCTGGAGATTTTCGTTGACCTATATCCTCGGCATCTCGGCTTACTATCACGACTCTGCTGTGTGCCTCGTGCGCGACGGCGAAATCGTGGCCGCCGCGCAGGAGGAACGCTTCACGCGCAAAAAGCACGACCATAATTTCCCCGCCAACGCGGTCGAGTTTTGTCTGCGGCAGGCAGGCATCAAGGGCGAGGCGGTTGACTACGTCGCCTTCTACGACAAGCCGCTCCTGAAGTTCGAGCGCCTGCTTGAGACCTACATTGATTACGCGCCGAGCGGCATCCGCTCGTTCCTGATGTCCATGCCGCTGTGGCTGCGCGAGAAACTCTGGATACGCGAGCAGGTGGCGAAGCACGCAGGCTACAAAGGCAAGGTGCTTTTCACAGAGCACCATGAATCGCACGCCGCGTCCGCGTTTTTTCCGTCGCCGTTCGAGTCCGCGGCGGTGCTGACGATGGACGGCGTCGGCGAGTGGGCGACCAGTTCTTACGGCTACGGCAGAGGAAACGAGTTGCACTTGCTCGCCGAGTTGCGCTTCCCGCACTCGCTCGGCCTGCTTTATTCCGCCTTCACTTACTACACGGGCTTCAAGGTCAACTCCGGCGAGTACAAGGTGATGGGACTCGCGCCCTACGGCGAAGCCCGTTACATGCAGACGATTCTCGACGAGTTGATTGACCTGCGCGAAGACGGTTCTTTGCGTCTCAACATGAAGTATTTCAACTTCGCGCACGGCTTGACGATGACCAACGCCAGCTTCGACCAACTCTTCGGAGGCCGGCCACGCCAACCCGAAAGCATTCTGACGCAGAGGGAGATGGACCTGGCTCGCTCCGTGCAGGAGGTGACGGAGGAAGCCATGCTGCGTATGGCGCGGCACGCGCACAGGATGACGGGCGAAAAAAATCTCTGTCTCGCGGGCGGCGTCGCGCTCAACTGCGTGGGCAACGGGCGCATTCTGCGCGAAGGGCCGTTCGAGCGTGTCTGGATTCAGCCGGCGGCGGGCGACGCAGGCGGAAGTCTGGGCGCGGCGCTCTCGGTCTGGTATCAATATCTCGGAAACAATCGCGACGTTAAGGCAGTGTGCGGCGATCACGCCGACGGGATGCGCGGCGCGTGCCTCGGCCCTTCGTATACGAATGAAGAGATCGAAGCTTTTCTCCAGACCACGGGCGCGAACTTCCGGCGCGTGTCTCACGACGAGTTGGCCGAACAAGTAGCGCGCCTGCTCGCCGAGGAGAAGGTCATCGGGTGGTTTGAAGGGCGTATGGAATTCGGGCCGCGCGCACTCGGCGCACGCAGCATCCTCGGAGACCCGCGCTCGCCCCGCATGCAGTCGCAGATGAATCTCAAGATCAAGTTTCGCGAAAGTTTCCGTCCCTTCGCGCCGTCGGTCTTGCGCGAGCGCGCGGCGGACTACTTCGAGCTGGACGCGGATTCGCCTTACATGCTGCTCGTCGCGCCCATGCGGGAACACCTGCGACGGGAGGTGAGCACGGAGGAAGAAAATCTTTTCGGCGTCGAGCGGCTCAACGTGCCGCGCTCGACGCTGCCGGCAATCACTCACGTTGATTACTCGGCGCGCGTGCAGACCGTCCGGCGCGAAGACAACCCGCTCTACTACGACCTGCTCGCCGCCTTCGAGCGACTGACCGGTTGCCCCGTCCTCGTCAACACCAGCTTCAACGTGCGCGGCGAGCCAATCGTCTGCACGCCGGAGCAGGCATATACCTGCTTCATGCGGACGGAGATGGACTGCCTCGTCGTCGGCGACTTCGTGCTCCTTAAAGATGAACAGGGCGCGGGCACGTTCGTCGAAGACCTCGCGTGGCAGGAGGAGTTTCAGCTTGATTGAGAAGCAAATGCCGGTCACGGACGCGCAGGCGCGCAAGACGGCGCTCGTCGTCGCGTGCGTGCTGCTCGTCGTCGCCGCATGGAATTATCATCGTGGGCGCATGGCTGTCGTCGCCGTCGCGGGCGTCGCGGCTGGCGCGCTTCTGCTCGCGGGCCTGCTGCTGCCCGCGCTCGCGCGTCGCTTCCACGTCTTCTGGATGCGCGTCGCAACGTCGCTCGGCTGGATCAACAGCCGCGTCCTGCTCTCGCTGATGTTCTACGGCGTGTTCACACCCTACCGCCTCGTCTCGCGCCTCGCAGGGCGCGACCCTTTGCACCGTCGAGGCACGAAACGCGAAAGCTACTGGACTCCGCGCAAAACGACGAGGCAAACGAAAGAGGGGTTCGAGCGACTATTTTAAAAGGCGGGATGGTAATCGGATTTGAAGGAGAGTTTTTGTATGAGCAAGTTTTCCCTCGCCGGAGAAGTCTGGATGTTCCTCCGGCAGAACAAGAAGCTGTGGCTGCTGCCCATCATCGTCGTGCTGTTGATTATGGGCGTGCTTCTCGTCTTCGCGCAGACCTCTGCGCTGGCTCCGTTCATCTACACGATCTTCTAAAGCACCTGAACGGCACTGATGAATCTTAACGTACACGAAGAAATTTTGATCGAGCCATACGGCGGCAGGCTCGTCAACCTGCTCGTGCCGGGCGAGGAGCGCGAAGAGTTGCGCGCACGCGCCGCCGGCATGCCGTGCGTGCGCCTGTCGGCGCGAAACGTCTGCGACCTCGAACTGCTGGCCAATGGCGGCTTCTCGCCGCTCGAACGCTTCATGGGGCGTGCGGATTACGAACGTGTGCTGGCGGAGATGCGTCTCGCGGGCGGCGCATTGTTCCCGCTGCCCGTCACGCTGACGATTCGCAGAGACGCCGGCGTCAAACTCGACGGCGAGATCGCGCTGGCCGACTCTTTCAACAGCGTGCTCGCCGTCATGCGTGTGGAAGAAATTTACGAGTGGAATCGAGAGGGGGAAGCACGCGCGGCTTACGGCACGACGGACGCGCGCCACCCTCTCGTGGCCGAGATGAATTCGTGGAACGAACTGTGCATCTCCGGCAAACTCCGCGTGCTCCAACTGCCGCGCTACTACGACTTCCTGAATTTACGCCTGACACCGTCGGAGGTGCGCGAGAGATTGACGGCGCTCGGCAGGCGCAACGTCGTCGCCTTTCAGACGAGAAACCCGCTCCACCGCGCGCACGAGGAGTTGACGGCACGCGCGGCGCGCGAGATTGACGGGACGCTCCTGCTTCATCCGGTCGTCGGCCTGACGAGGCCGGGCGACATAGACCACTTCACGCGCGTCCGCTCTTACAAAGTGCTGGCCGAGCGTTACTACGACCCGGCGCGCATGACGCTCGCGCTGCTCCCGCTCGCGATGCGTATGGCCGGCCCGCGCGAGGCACTGTGGCACGCCTGTATCCGTCGCAACTTCGGCGCGAACCACCTCATCGTCGGGCGCGACCACGCCAGCCCCGGCACAGACTCGCACGGGCGTCCCTTCTATGGCCCCTACGACGCGCAGGAACTCGTCGCCACGTATGGCGAAGAGATCGGCGTCACGCCCCTGCCTTTCTCGGAACTGCTCTACATCCCGGAAGAGGATCGCTACGAGGAAGCGACGCGCATCGAGGAGGGCAAGCGGACGGCTTCGATTTCGGGAACGGAGGTGCGCGAGGACTACTTGCAGCGTGGCCGTCCATTGCCGCGCTGGTTCACCAGACCGGAAGTGGCGGAGATTCTGGCGCAGGCGCACCCGCCGCGCCACCGGCAGGGATTCTGCCTCTGGTTCACGGGACTCTCCGGCGCGGGCAAATCCACGACCGCCGAAATTCTGATCGTCAAGCTGCTCGAACACGGTCGGCAGGTCACGTCTCTGGACGGCGACGTGGTACGCACACACCTCTCGAAAGGGCTGGGCTTCGGCAAGGAAGACCGCGACACGAACATCCGCCGCATCGGCTTCGTCGCGTCCGAGATCGTGCGGCACGGCGGCGGAGTAGTCTGCGCGGCGGTCAGCCCCTACCGTGCGGCCAGAAACGAATGCCGCGCGATGGTCGGCGCGGATCGCTTCATCGAAATCTTCGTGGACACGCCGCTCGCGGTCTGCGAAGAGCGCGACGCGAAAGGCATGTACAAACAGGCGCGTGCGGGGCAGATTAAAAACTTCACAGGCATAGACGACCCCTACGAGCCGCCGCTGAAGCCGGAGATTGTGCTCGACACGGTCAGCCACACGGCGGAGGAGAACGCCGCGCGCATCCTCGCCTACCTCGTCGAGCGCGGCTTCGCCCTCTCCGCGACGGAGGCGGAAGCTTCCACAGCACGGCTGTAGGGACAGGCAGCACTTGCCCGCGCCGCCGTAAATCAAGCTGTTAACAAATCCTTCGCACGAGCGTCTTAACAGTCGCATCGAGGAGGTTTGAGACGAGCCGCACGCGAAATTCCCCGCCATGCTTGAAGTGAAAACGAGCAACGACTTGCGACTGATGACCGGACACAGCCAGCCCGCGCTCTCTACCGAGCAGTTCGCGGCAGACTCGCCGGACGTTGCGCTCGTCGAGGCTGTGAGGGGCGGCGACCGCGACGCCTTCGGGCAGCTCTACGCGCTCTACGCGTCGCTGGTGCACGGCATCCTTCTGGCGCGCGTGCCTTACGGGGAGGTGAGCGATCTCGTGCAGGACGTTTTCCTGACGGCATTCAGGAAACTCGACAGTCTGCGCGACGCCGCGCGCTTCGGCCCCTGGATCGCGATGATCGCGCGCAACCGTGCGATGGATTTTCACCGGCACAAGCGCGAGACGGAGGAGCTTTCGGAAGGACTCTCGCAAACGGGCGGCTCGCACGAAGCGGAGGCGGCGGAGGCGCTCGAAGTGATTCGCAATCTGCCGGAGGCTTACAGGGAGACGCTGGTGCTGCGTCTCGTGGAAGGCATGACGGGGCCGGAGATCGCGGCGCGGACGGGGCTGCAACCGGATTCCGTGCGCGTCAACCTGCATCGCGGGATGAAAATTCTGCGCGAGAAGCTTGGATTAAGGAGTCGAGAAGTATGAGCGACTACTTATGGGACAAGTCGGGCGAGACGGACGCAGAGGTCGAGCGCCTTGAAGAACTGCTCGGCGGCTTGCGCTATCGCCCGCAGGAGTTTGAACTGCCGCCGGAGATCGAAGCGGGCGAGCCGGAGCAGCGCGTGCGCCGCTTCGTCTTCCGCACGTCGTTCGCCGTCGTCGCCGCCGCGCTCCTGCTGATGCTCTTCGTGGGGCTGTGGCTGGGAGTGCTTCGTCACAACGGCGGTACGGACGAGACGCGCATCGCCCTGCGGCCTGAACAAGTCGCGACGC
>JAIVJG010000301.1 GCA_020200155.1 Acidobacteriota bacterium
GCGCTCTACGACCGCATCGCTTCCAACAGTTCATTCAGAGATTGAAGGACGATTTTTGACACTATGACATTTCTTCAGGCCATCATTCTCGGTATCGTGCAAGGGTTGACGGAGTTCATTCCCATCAGTTCGACGGCGCACCTGATTTTCGCCACGCGCCTGACTGGACTCTCGCAGGCCCTGAGCGCCGAACAGGTGACGGCCACGATTGCCGTCCTCCAACTCGGTACGCTCGTCGCCGTCCTCATCTACTTCGCGCGCGACATCTGGGACATCTCCATCGCTTTCGTCCGCGACCACCTGACGCTTTTGCGCGGCGGCACTCCGCCGGTCAACGGGCGCGGGCTGCTCGGCAGCAAACTCTCGCAGGAGGCGAAACTCGGCTGGCTGATTATCATCGGCTCGCTGCCCATCGCCATCGTCGGCCTCAAGCTCAAGAAGTTAATCGAAGGGCCCTGGACGAAAAACCTGTGGCTGATCGCGACGATGATGGTCTTGATCGCGCTGCTGCTGCTGCTGGCGGAGAAGATCGGGAAGCAGCGGCGTGGGATGGAAGATTTAGGCCTGCTCGACGCGCTTGCGGTCGGCTTCGCGCAGGTGCTGGCGCTGATACCGGGCGCGAGCCGTTCCGGTTCGACCATCATGGGCGGCCTCTTCGCGGGGGAAAAGCGCGAGACGGCTGCGCGCTTTTCTTTCCTGCTCTCGATTCCGGCAATCGGCGCGAGCGGACTGCTCGAACTGAAAGAAGCGATGGGGAAGCTCCCGCAGGGGAGCGCGGCTCCGCTTCTGCTGGCGACAATCGTTTCCGGCCTCGTCGGCTACGCCTCGATCTGGTTCCTCCTTCGATACCTACGTACGCACACGACCGGCGTCTTCATCGCTTATCGCCTGATCGTCGGCGCGCTGCTCCTCTTTCTGCTCGCGCGTGGAATCGTGCAGCCGCTTGACAGCCCGGCGCTGAACCCGCCCGCTCCGCGTGCCGCCGTTGCGCTATTCAACAGCAATTAGAACCCGGCGACGCTTGACGGGGGTGATTTGCGCCGCTCGGCGGCCCTTTATCCTGCCCAGAGGCTCGCGAGAACCGTGCGGGTTCGGTTACACTTGCCTGTCACCGGCTCAACCGTAGAGCTTTACTACCCCTGACGTGAGATGGAAGGCTGGACGAGTTGCGATGAATGACAACACGAAACAGGAAGCAATCCCCCCCGCGCAACGCCCGCGCAGCCCGCGCGTGCCCGTGAACTTCACGGTCGAGCTTGAAGGCAAAGACGCGGCGGGCGAGCCGTTTCAAGCCAGCGCCGAGGCCGTGCGCGTCAGTCGCGGCGGCGCGACGTTGATTACAGAACTGTCTCTCCAACCGGGCACGACCGTGCGACTGACGCCGCCGTTCGGACGCTCGCTCGACGCGGAAGTCAACGGCGTCTGGATGGACGAGACGGACGGGCGGCAACGCATCGGCGTCAAACTGCTCGACCCGAACGGCTGGTTCGCCGAGTGATGTCAAAATCCGCGAGCAAAAAAACGACGGGGGAGAAACGCTGGGAAGTGCGCGCCAAAGCGGGCGAGCAAGCGCAGACGCTCGCCCGCGCGCTCGGAGTTTCCGCGACCGTCGCCGGCCTGCTCATCGCGCGCGGCGTCGAGACGGAAGAAGATGCACGTGCTGTCCTTCATCCCACCCTTGAACAACTGCACGACCCCGCGTTGATGCTCGGCATGAAAGAATCCGTCGAGCGCGTGCTGCGCGCGATAGACGCGGGCGAGCGCATACTGATTTACGGCGACTACGATGTGGACGGCACGACGGGGACGGTCGTGCTCCGTCGCGCCCTCGAAGTTCTCGGCGCACGCACGGGCTTTCACGTCCCGCATCGCTTCACGGAAGGCTACGGCATACGCCGCGACGTGCTCGAACGCGCGCACGCCGAAGGTTACAAGCTCGTCATCAGCGTTGACTGCGGCATCCGCGCGCACGAGCCGCTCGAATGGGCGCGAGGCCACGGCCTCGACGTGATCGTCACAGACCACCACCTGCCCGACGCGGACGAGGGCGCGCCGCCTGCCTTCGCCGTCCTCAACCCGAACCAGCGCGGCTGTCCTTACCCGGACAAAAATCTCGCGGGCGTCGGCGTCGCCTTCAAACTCGTGCACGCTTTGTTTCGCGAGCGTGGGCGCGAAAATATGGTGCGCGGCTTTCTCAAAGTCGTCGCCATCGGGACGGTCGCGGATGTCGCGCAACTCGTCGGCGAGAACCGCGTGATTGTCTCACTCGGACTATCGGATTTGCGTCAGGCGACCAATCCGGGCCTGCGCGCCTTGATGGAGGTCGCGGGCTGCGGCGACGGGACGGGAATGCGCGCGAGCGATCTGGGTTTTCGTCTGGGGCC
>JAIVJG010000062.1 GCA_020200155.1 Acidobacteriota bacterium
GATGGAGTTCAAAGAGGTCGTGCCCGCGCGCATCCAGACGGTGCTCCTGCCGACGGGGACTTTGGAGCCGCACGGCGTCATCAACAACGGCGCGGACAACACCGCCCCGTTCGCGATGGCGAAACAGATTGCGCCGCGCGTCAACGCGCTCGTCGCGCCCACTCTGCCCTACGGCATCACGGGCAGCATGGAAGCCTATCCCGGCGCGTTTCAAATCACGGAGGCGGCCTATCGCCCCTTCGTCAAGCAGATTCTCGAAGGGCTGGCGAAGAACGGTTTCAAGAACATCATCATCTTAAACGGACACGGCGGGCCGCAGACTGCCGTGCTTAACGCCGTCGCGGCGGAAGTCTCCGCCGAGCGCCACGTCCGCACGCTCGTCATCAACTGGTGGTCGTTCGCCTCCGACGTGACGAAGCAGGTCTTCGGCGAGGACGGCGGGCACGCTGGACTCAACGAGACGGCTTACGTGCAGGCGATTGACCCGGCGCTCGTCCACCCCGAACGCTACAAGGACGACATGGCGACCGCGTACCCCGCGCCGAGCACATGGAGCGCCACGCCGTTTCCGTCCTCCATCGGCCTCTACCAACCGGGACAGGGCTATCCGAAGTTCGACCAGAAGAAGGCCGAAGAGTATTTCAACAAGGTCAACGACAAAGTAGCGGGACTCATCAACGAGGTCGTGCGTAAGTGGGACATGGCCGGGCTGTAACTTTAGTGGCGACGACGGTTCATACACGAACGGAAAAGCGACCGACGGGGCGTGAGTTTCAACCGCTGGCGCAGAACGCTTATCGCGTCCTCGGCCTGGCGGGCGGAGCCTCGCAAGCGGAAATCTACGAGGCCGCATCCGCTCTGCGCCTCGCGCTCAAACTCGGCGTCGAGAAAACTTTCCCCGGCGACTCTCAACTCTTCGGCCCCGTCTGCCGGACGGAAACGGACGTGCGCGGCGCTTTGAGCCGTCTCGCCAACCCGCCCCAGAGAATCTTCGAGCGACTCTTCTGGTTCCACGAAGCCGCGAGCACGTTTGTCGTCAACAAACTCGGAGAACTTCCAGCCGCCGTCGAAAAATTGACGGCGGAGGGGACTCGCGCCGCGCGTCACGACGCGGCGCTGCTGTCCGTCGCCGCGCTGCTCCGGCTCGACGCGGAGTTGAAGGACGAAGCGGCGTGGGTGCGCTCTCTGTCGCTCTGGAAAGAAGTCGTGGAGGGCGACGAGTTCTGGACGCTTCTGGTCGCCGCCGATTTGAAGGGCGACTTCGAGCCGCTCGCCACCTACGGCGAGGTCAGGGAGTTGCGCGGGCGTGCGCTGCGTGTATTGACGACGCCCGTCGCCGACCGCGCGAAAGACGCGCTGGCGCGAGAAGACTTTCGCGAGTGCCGCCGCGCGCTGGCCGTGTTGCGCGGCGCGGCGCTCCCCGAAAAGCTCTGGGCCGAGTACGAGAATGAGATTCTCTCGCCCGTCGAAGACAAGATTGAAGAGACGTGCGAGAGCGTCTTTTCGTGGGCGCGCTGGGCGAGCCAGCATCAGTCGAGTCTGACAGACCGAGTGGCGACCTACAGCAAAGCATTCAGCGACTACGAACAACGCTTGAGGCCGCTGCTGAAAAAAATCTTCGACATCGCCGGCGCTGAGAGCCACGCGGCACGCCGCGCCTTCGAGTTGGCGGCCTCGAACCTCTACGATCTGGCGACGTATTACGAAGAAATTGGAGACTCAAACCTGTCCTTCATTATCGCGCGCGCGGCTTGGAAACTGGCCCCGCCCGAAAGCGCGACGCTCCGTCTGATCGAAGAGAAGGTGAGGCCGGGCGACCCAGCACAGCGCATCGTGGACAAGTCGGATGCGGGCTATGCCGCTGTGCTGGCGGCTGAACTGCGTCCCACGATATCGGCGCAGCCGGATTTGTTCACACAGTTCACCGCCGCGCCTCAGCCGAAGTCGAACAAGGGCTGCACCAGCCTGTTGTGGATCGGCTTCGGCCTGCTCATGTGCGTCATGTTGGGTAAGTGCGGCAGCCCCGGTCTTCGCCAGGGCAGAAAATACACGCCGCCGCCGCCCACCAACTTTAACTACAACATCGCCATCCCGCAGCCTTTTCCACGGCTCAACCCTATGTTGTACCCGGAACTGCGCCCTGTTCAGCCGCCGCAAGTGGTCAGGAAGAGAAAGCGCGCAGGCCAGCGCCGTTGACGCGAGAGCGGCGAAAATCAAAGAAGAAGGAAGGCGCTCCGTTCGCAATTCGTATGTCTCAGAAAATTCCGCAAACGCTCGAAGTGCCGCTCTCGTCGCTCGTCGAACTGGCGATAGAGTGCTGGCGGCTCGAACGCCGGCTCAACAATCCAACCGGCGATCATTCGATTTCACACGCGCGACACGCGGCGCGACGGCTCAACAAATTTTTGGAAGAGCGCGAGCTGTCCGTGCTCGACCTCGCGGGGCGCGGGCACGAACCGGGCCTCGCGCTCGACGTGTTGGACGTGATCGAGGACGAGAGCCTGCCGCAAGGCACTGAGATCATCGAAGAGATGGTCGCGCCGATAGTGTTGTGGCGGGGCGCGGTCGTACGGTATGGACAGGCGATTATCAAGCGTGGAAAATGAGCGTCCACGATTCCTGAACGCGGGGCGAGGTGAAAAGGATGAGCCGGTATATCAACTACGGGATTGATTTGGGGACGACCAACTCGTGCGTCACGCAGGCGGACGGCGGCGAGTTGAAGGTTATTCAGAACAACGATCAGATGAACGTCACGCCCTCTGTCGTGCGCGTCTTGAAGTCAGGGAGTTTGATGGTCGGGCGCAGGGCCTACAACGCGCTCGTCGAAGACCCGGACAACGTGGCCGCCGAGTTCAAGCGTTTGATGGGGCAGCGCTACGAAAAAACCTTTCCCGCTTCGGGGCGCAAGATGACGCCTGAGGAACTGTCGGCTGAAATCCTGAAGTCGCTTCTGGCGGACGCGCGGCGTCGGACGGGCGAGGACGTGCGCGCCTCCGTCATCACCGTGCCGGCGGCCTTCACCGCGCTTCAATGCGAGGCGACGGCCCGCGCCGCGCAACTCGCCGGACTCGAAGAGTACCCGCTCTTGCAGGAACCGATAGCGGCGGCGATTGCTTACGGCGCGACGCCCGACGCGCGCGACGAGCGTTGGCTCGTTTTCGATCTCGGCGGCGGCACGCTCGACGTGGCCGTCATCTCGACGCGCGAGGGTCGCCTGAGCGTGCTCGAACACAGGGGCGACAATCACCTCGGCGGCAAAGACATTGACGGCCTCGTCGTGCGAAATATTTTCCTCCCGTTCCTCGCCGCACAGTTCGCGCTGCCCAATGCGGGCGCAGACGACGGGCGGCACAAGCGCCTCGCGCGCAAGCTGGCCTCCATCGCCGAGTACGCGAAGATCGAACTGTCCACGATGGACGAAACCATCGTCAGCCTGATTGACCTCGGCGATGACGAGCGCGGCGTGCCCATCGAAGCGGAGTTGACGTTGACACGCGCGCAACTCGAACGCGAGGTCGAATCGCTGCTGGGTAGATGTTTGAAGTTGACCGGAGAGGCGCTGGCGGGCGCGCGTCTCGCGGGCACAAACCTTGATCGCGTGCTGCTCGTCGGCGGCCCGACGCAGATGCCTTACATACGCGCCGCCGTGGGCGAGCACGTCGGGGCGCGCGTGGATTATTCGCTCGACCCGATGACGGTCGTCGCGCGGGGCGCGGCCATCTACGGCTCCACGGTCGAGCGCAGCGTGAACTCTTCCGCGCCGGCAGCCGTGGCGACGGAGGACGCGACCGAGAAGCTGCCTGTGCGTCTCGCCTTCGAGCCTGTCAGCGCCTCGACGCAGGCCCTCGTCGCGGGTTGCATCAAGAGCCGCGCGGGGGCGACGGCGCATGAAGTGAAGGTTGACGCCGACAACGGCTACTGGACGAGCGGCTGGCACCGGGTCGTGGACGAGTTGTTCGAGCTGTCGCTGGTTTTGCAGGAAGGGAAGTTGAACGGATTTCTGTTGAGCGTGCGCGACGCGCGCGGGCGCTCGCTTGAAGTCGAGCCGTGCGAGTTTCAGATCAGGCACGGGCTGGCGATCAGCGCGCCGCCGCTGCCACACACCATCTCGGTCGAATTAGCGGGCACGGACGGCGCAATCGAGTTGAGTCCCGTCTTCCCGCGCAAGACGCTTTTGCCCGCCGAGAAAACCGTCTCGTACCGCGCCGCGCGCACGCTCCGTCCGAGCGAGGCGGGCACATCGCTCGCCATCAAGCTCTGGGAGGGCGAGGCGCTGTCAGACCCGCAGGCCAACAACTGGGTCGGCAACATGCACATCAGGAGCGAGAGCGTCCGCCGTCCCGTCCCCGAAGGCGCGGAGATTCAAATCCACATCAAGATTGACGCTTCGCGTTTGATTACCGTCGAGGCTTTCGTCCCGCACCTCAACGAGCACTTCAACGACCGCGTCTACATCCCGAAGGACGAGGAGCCGGACTATCTTGAGTTGTTGAAATCCGTGCCCATCGAAATCGAATCCTACCTCGCGCGGCTCAACAAGCTCGAAGAACGACTCATCGCGAGCAGCGCTTACGACGACGAGGCGGACGGAGATTTTCCCGAATTCATCTACGACGACAGCGCTCTCTCGTCCGACGAACGCGCACGCCTGTTCTTCTCGAAGAAGGAGCACCCGCGCGATGAAGTGGAACATCTGCGCCGAGAGATCGAAGACTTCGACCTCGAAGTCGGCTCGCAGCAAGTGTCGGGCGGCACGCCCGATCACGATTACGCGAAGGGCATCGTAGAGCGCTCGCGCGAGTTGCGCGTCCGTATCGCGAATCTCGAACGGCGCGTGGGCGTCAATCTCAGGGAGACGCGCATCGAGGACGCGGGACGCGTCGCCCTGGAGATCGAGCGCGACGTGGAGTCCTACGGCTCGGCCACACAGAAAGACCGCTTCAACGCGCTCTACGGCGACCTGCGGCGCGCGAGCGAGCGCGGCGACACGCGCGGCGTACACAAGAGCGTCGGCGCGCTCAAGAGTTTGCGCGGGCAAATCCTCCACGCGCAGGAGTGGTTCTGGGACGATTGGTTCGCATACTTCCAGCGGCCCGGCAGGAAATTCGTCAACATCGAAGCCGCGTCGAAGTGGCTCGCCTCCGGCGAGGAAGCGTTGCAGAACAACGACCGGAAAAAGCTCGAAGAGGCCGTCCGTCAACTGTGGGCGCTCGAACCCGTCGAGGATCAGGCCGCAGAGCGCGAGCGCTCGATGCGTCCGGGCTTGAGGCAGTGAACCTCAGTTCCATGGCGGGTTCTTCTGCGACTCAGAATCTCCGCCGCACTAAATAACTCCACATTCCCTCGAATCGTTGGTATAGTGTTGCCGGGCCGGCGTGATGCCCCTCTGGCCGGCGTCGCTTGTCCGCTTCCTCAAGCTGGCGGACTGCCTGAGATTTCCCTTTGCTTTCCCCTTCGCCACGATTTTAAGACGTTAACGTGAGGAGCGTGCCGACGATGATCCCGGAGATTCGTGACAACCACCCGTCACTCAAATCGCTCTGGGAGAAGACCGCGCACGGCGAGCGTTACCGGCGACTGTTCGACGACAACCCGCGTCCCATGTGGGTCTGCGATGCCGAAACTCTGGCTTTCCTCGACGTGAACGAGACGGCTGCCCGCCACTTCGGCTACACGCGCGCGGAGTTTCTCGGCACAACGCTTGAGCGCATCTGCGCGAAGGAAGATTTCCCCGCGCTCGCCGCCGGCGCGTCTCAACTCGACTGTGAGCACACGGCGACGCTCGCCGCACGCTTCAACAAAAAAGACGGCTCGGCGGTTAACGTCGAAGTGACGCTCCGCTCGTTGTACTTAAACGACGAGCGCGTGGTGCTCGTGCTCGCCGACGACGTGACCGAGCAGCGCCGCGCCGAAGAGGCTCTGCGCGAGAGCGAGCGGCGCTATCGCGTCCTCGTCGAGCAGGCTTCGGACGGCATCTTCATCTGCGACGAGCGGGGCCGGTATCTTCAGGTGAACCGGAAGGGCTGCGAGATGCTGGGCTACACGGAGGCGGAGCTTTTACGTCTCGGTTTGCGAGACGTGATTGACGCCGAAGACCTCGCGCGGCAGCCGCTTCGCTTGAAGGAGGTGCTGGCGGGGCAGACCGTCTTGATGGATCGCCGCTTTCGTCGCAAGGACGGGAGCTTCCTCGACGGCGAGATCAACGCCAGCCGTCTCGACGACGGGCGCATCCAGTCCATCATCCGCGACATCACGGATTCTAAGCGCGTCAAGGCTGAACAGGAGGCGTCGGCGGTTGAACTGCACGCACTCTTCGCGGCCATCCAAGATGTAATCGTCGTTCTCGACGCCGAAGGCCGCTATCAAAAAATCGCCCCGACCAATCCGTCGCTTCTCTACAGGCCGCCGGCTGAATTGCTCGGCAAGCGTTTGCACGACGTGTTTCCGCCGGAGCGCGCGGACGAGTTTCTCGGCTACGTCCGCGCCGCGCTGGATGCGGGCCGTGCCGTCGAGATCGAGTACAGCATCGAGCTTCATGGTCGCGCCTGCTGGTTCGCCGGCTCCGTCACGCCGATGTCGGAGGACACAGTCATCTGGGTGGCCCGCGACGTGACGGAGAACAGGCAGTTCGAGCAGTATCTACTGCACAGCGAGGAACGCTATCGCGAACTGTTCGAGAACGCCAACGACATCGTCTACACGCACGACCTCGCGGGACGCTTCACCTCGATCAACAAGACGGGCGAGCGCGTGATGGGCTACGGGCGCGAAGAGGCGCTCAGGCTGAACATCGCGCACGTCATCGCGCCGGAAGATTTGGAGAAGGCGCGCGAGATGATTACGCGCAAGGCGTCGAAGGCGTCGGAAGAGATTTCGACCGTCTACGAGCTGACCGTCATCTCGAAAGACGGGCGGCGCGTGCCGCTGGAAATCAGCACGCGGCTGCTCTACCGCGACGGCGAGCCGGCGGGCGTGCAGGGCATCGCGCGCGACATCTCGGAGCGCAGGCGCGCCGAGCGCGAGCGGCAGGACGCCGACCGTCAACTGCGCGACAGCCAGGAGCGTTATCGCAACCTCGTCGAGAATGCCAAGGACATCATCTACACCACAGACCTGACGGGACGCTACACCTCGCTTAACAAGACGGGCGAACTCGTCAGCGGCTACACGCTCGAAGAGGCTCTGAGTAAAAATATCGCGCACATCGTCGCGCCCGATCACATTGAGCGCGCACGGCAGATGCTCGCAGACAAACTGGCCGGCTCCGAGAAGACCGTCTACGAGATAGACATCATCACGAAAGACGGGCGGCGCGTGCCGCTCGAAGTCAGCACGCGCCTCGTCTACGAAGACGGCGAGCCGGTCGGCGTGCAGGGCATCGCGCGCGACATCACCGAGCGCAAGAAGGTCGAGGCGCAACTCCTGCACGACGCCTTCCACGATGCGCTGACGGGACTGCCGAACCGCGCGTTTTTCATGGATCGGCTCGAACAGGCCGTCGAGCACGCGAGGAGCGCACCGCACTTTCGTTTCGCCGTCCTCTTCTTCGACCTCGACCGTTTCAAGGTGGTCAACGACAGCCTCGGCCACACCGTCGGCGATAAGCTGCTCATCAACATCGGGCGTCGCTTGCAGTCGGCGCTACGTCCCGGCGATACGGTGGCGCGGCTCGGCGGCGACGAATTCACAATCCTGCTCGAAGACTTCGACAGCGCGCCGGACGTGCTCGGCGTCGTCGAGAGGATGCAGAAGGGCTTGAGCCGCGCCTTCAAGCTCGGCGCGCACGAACTGTTCGTCACGACCAGCATCGGAATCGTCATCAGCGAGGCGGGCTACGAGCACGCGGAAGACTACCTGCGTAACGCAGACATCGCCATGCACCGCGCCAAGGCGCTCGGCAAAGCGCGCTATCAGGTCTTCGACCGCGAGATGCACTTCCGCGCGCTCGAACTGATGCAGCTTGAAATTGACCTGCGCCGCGCCATCGAG
>JAIVJG010000230.1:0-10240 GCA_020200155.1 Acidobacteriota bacterium
CTGTTGGAGGAGTCTGCGGAGCGCGAACTGCCGAAGATCGCCGAAAGGAAAGAGTGTGCCGGCCTCGACGTGGAGGACGTAGTCACGCACGGCGAGGCGGCATCCGAGATCGTGCGCGTCGCCAGAGAGCGCGGCGCAGACCTGATCGTCGTCTCGTCGCACGGGCGCACGGGTTTGGGCCGCATCCTCTTCGGCTCGACCGCCGAGTCCGTCGTGCGCCACGCGCACTGTCCCGTACTCGTCGTCAAACCATCACAGGAAAGTGATAAGTGATAGGTGATGAGTGATGAGTGAAAGGCAAAAGACTTTTCTACTCATCACTCATCACCTATCACTCATCACAGTATTGCTTTCATGGACTGGCAATTCGTTAACGATCTGATCGGGAGGTTGGGGCCGCCGGCCATCTTTTTTTTGACGATGGTGGAGGGCGACATCACGCTGCTGCTGGCCGGGGTGCTGGCGCACGGGCTGGCGTTCGGCGACTACAGTTTCGCGCAGGTGCTCGTGGCGGGCACGCTCGGCGGGGTCGTCAGCGACAACGTGGTTTACTGGCTGGGGCGCGGGACGCGCTCGCGCGTGCAGCATTACCGTTTCTACCTCGTCGCACGCCCGCGCATCGAGCGCCTGACGGACAAGTTCGGCCTGCTCTCGATCTTCGTCTCGAAATATACTTACGGGTTGCGCTGGGCGGCGTGCGCCTTCTACGGCGTGGCGCGCATGCCTTACCTGCGTTTCCTGCTGCTCTCGTTCGCCAGTTGCTTCGTCTGGGTGCTGAGCCTAACGGGGGCGGGCTATGTCTTTCACACGGCGATCAATACACTCATCGGCAATCTGCGCGACTTGAGCGTCTACCTGCTCGTGATCGTCGTGTTGATTATCGGCGGAGGCATCGCCGGCTTCTACTTCGTCGAGCGTTATTTGTCGAAGAAGGTCGAGGAGGCGAACCCCGAACGCCTACAGAAGCTCGAGCATGCCGCCGAAGAGAAATTGCAGGAGATAAAAGTGGAGTTGAAAGAGATTCTGCCCAAACCACTGACGCGACACAAAGATTCGCCGAAGCCCGGCAAGGTTGAGGCCGACAAGAAAAAGGTTTCGGATGTCGCGGATTAAAATTAAGCAGGTGTTGGATTCGTCGCTCGCATCCGGCCCGTCAGAAACTTTGAAAGGACTTTATTCCCCAAGTGATTATTGAAGCCATTGCCCCCACGCGCGTAGATTTCGCAGGGGGGACGATTGACATCTGGCCGCTGTACCTGTTCCACCCCGGCGCGACGACCGTCAACTTCGCCATCTCTCTCTACGCGCGCTGCCGCATCGAGACGCGCGACGACGACCGCGTCATTCTGGAATCGCGCGACCGCAAAGTCTCTTTCGAGACGAACCTCGGAGAGATTGAAAATCTCATACATGAAGAGCGGCTCGAACTCATCTCGAAGCTCGTCCACTTTTTCAAGCCTGAGACGGGCTTCCACCTCATCGCAGAGAGCGCGGCACCGGCGGGCGCGGGCCTCGGCGGCTCGAGCGCGCTCGCCATCGCGTGCATCGGCGCTCTTAACCGTCTCGTCGGCGACCGCTATCCGGAGAGCAAGTTTATCCCTATCGCCGCCAACATCGAGACGACGGTGATTCGCGTGCCCGCCGGCTTTCAGGATTACTACGGAGCTTTCTACGGCGGCGCAAACTCGATTCAGTTCAGCATCGAAGGCATCCGCCGCGAAGCCATCAACGTTGACCCGTTGGCCTTAGAGAGCCGCGTCGTGATTTGCTATACGGGCGAGCCGCGACTTTCGGGCATCAACAACTGGGAGATGTTCAAGAGCCACATTGACGGCAATCCCGTCATTTTCAAACTCTTCGACAGCATCCGCGACGCCGCGCAGCAGATGCGGCATGCGCTCGCCGCAGGCGACTGGCAGCGTGTGGGCGAGATCATGCGCGCCGCGTATCCGAACCGCAAACGACTCGCGCCCAACATCACGACGCCGCACATGGAGATGCTCGTCGAGAAGGCGCTCGCTAACGGCGCGGAGGCGGCGAAAGTATGCGGCGCGGGCGGCGGCGGCTGTATCGCGTTTCTTTGTTCTGAAGACGGGAAGGAGCCGGTCGAGCGCGCTCTCGCTGCGGAAGAGGGAACCGAAGTGCTCCGCTGGAACTTCTCGCGCGACGGGCTGGTCGTGCGACAGAACTGACTGTTGAGTGGCTTAGGAGTACGATTCATGCCTAATCGGCAACTCTCATCCGAAGAACTTGAACATTTGTTCGCGCCTCTTATTACTGAAGTGAGGCGGCGTCTCGATGATTTGAGTCAGGGCGATAAGGATTTACTCTGGGCGCTTCGGCGAAAGCTCTCCAAAGAGCTTATCTACGACGAGCGTGGGAAACCCACGCAGCGCCGCAAGCTCAAGGAGCTAAAGCGAGTAGAACAAGACAACAAATGTCACCAGTGCAAAACATCTCTTCCGCTAAAGTACGTTGTGCTGGATCGAATCGAAGCTATGCAGGGCTACACGCCAGAGAACACTCATTTGCTCTGTCAAGCTTGTGATATTCAAGTTCAGCACGAGCGTGGCTATAAATGACGCCACCCAATAACTCATTCCAGCGGAGCGCGGGACAGCGCGCCATTCGAGCAACTTCGTTCTGGCACTGCTTGAATGCTGCTCGCCCGCGCCTGCTGAATGTTGCTCCCGACATTTATCCTTTCTTATGTGCCGCTGCTGCCTGGCAGATGAACGCCCCGGCCTCGTCGCTGTAGGGCTTGGGGAACGCTGAAGGCCAGTTGGCTTTGTCCGCGTACAGCTTGTTGAGTCCCTCGCTGATGGCCGGGTCGCCGCCCGTGAAGGCTCCGATTAATTTCGACCAGCGAGCGGCGAGCGACTGCGCTCGCTCACTTGCCGGGTCAACGCCCGCGCTAACGGCGGCTTCGACTTCGCCGATGAGTTCGGCCCAGTCGCGCTGCCCCTGCTCGATCACTTCAGGCGGGATGCGGTCGCGCATCCCTGCGAGTTTTTCTTTGGCCTCTTCGGAGTAATACTTGTCCGTCCATTCCATGTCGTTTTGCATATTGATCACCTCGATGATTTTTTTGAACGCTTCCCAATCCGGCTCGCCGCCCGTCGCGACAACGCGCTCGGCCCGCTCGATGGCACGAAGCGCCATGTCGAGACGCCGACGCTGCCCCTCTATGACTTCGCGCTGAAGCCGGAGCGTGGCCGCGAGGTCGAGCGTGTTCCGTTCGAGAAGCCCCTTGATCTGCTTGAGCGGGAGGCCGATGAATTTCAACGTCGCGATCTGCTGAAGTCGCGCGAAGTCGCGCTCGCCGTAGAGGCGGTAGCCCGCCGCCGTGCGCCCGCTCGGCTTGAGCAGGCCGAGGCGGTCGTAGTGGTGCAGCGTCCGCACAGTCACGCCCGTCAGTCCGGCGAATTCGCGCGCCCTGTGCAGAGTTCCCATCGTCTTGTTCATCCACGAAACCTCCCTTCAAAAGCATCCTACAGCCTGACGTAACGTCAGACTCAAGCACTTTTTTGTAAAAAGATTCCGTGCCGGAGAGAAAACCCAAGTTGCTGGTTAGCGGCACAGCCGCAGGAATTCCATAACTAGCAACTTGGGTGAGAGAAAGAAAAAAGCGCGCGAGATGTGTCGTCATTCGCGCGCTTTTTCTTCAGCCTATATGTTGGAGCCGTCGCCGTGGCGGACGCCCGCGCTTCGAGGACTACTCCGCGCTCTTTTTGGCAGCTTCCATCTGCGCTTTGAGGCGCGCGATTTTCTCTTCCATCGTCTCGCCGGGCGGCGGCAAGAGATGCGCGGGGATGGGAATTTCTTTGCTCCCGGACGCGGCCTTTCGCGGCGCGGGCGCAGGCGCAGGCGGTGCGCTTTGCTTTGCTTCCGTCTGCGGACTCTCGTCTGTGGGCGCGCCGGGCGTCAGTTCCGTGGAGGCTTCGGTGGCGAGGTCTGCGACCGTTTCGGCTCCTGCGGCGGGCGAGGCCGTCGCGGCTGCCGGGCTGAGCGGCGCGGCTGAGGCCTCTCCGGTCGCGGCCTGCGCTTCGGCGGCGGGGCGATGAGCGTCGGCTGAAGAAGATGAATCGGTCGCTGGTGATGCAGTCGCTTCCGGCACGGCGGCGGGCGACGGCGTTTGTGCGGAGGCTGCGGCGGGCGTCTCCTGCGCCGGAGCTTTCTTCGACGGCGCAGACGCGCCCGCGTACTTAGCCTTTAACTCGGCTCTCAAACGATCACGTTTTTGTTCGGGCGTCTCGCCTTCGGGTGCGGCTGAGACTCCGGCGGCGGGCGTCGGCGCTGTAGGTGCGGCAGGCGTCGCGGACGCGGCGGGCACGGACGCGTTTGGAGCTTCCTGCTCCATCGTCTTCGCAGCCGCCGGTTTCACGGCCCCCGCGTATTTCGCTCTCAACTCGGCGGCCAGACGCGCCCTCTTCTGTTCCGGCGTCTCGCCTTCGACTGGCGCGGCGGCTGGAGTCGCGGACGGCGCGGCGGGCGGTTCGACTGCCGGACGCGCGGGAGTCTCCACAGACGCGGCGGGCGAGGGTTGTGCGGAGGCGGGCTGCGCCGCGTCGGACTGCGTCGTCGCGACACGCTTCAGAGGCGGCGTCTTCCAGTTCGGCGTCGGGTAATCGTAGGCGGGCAGCGTCCCCCCTGCGGCGCGCAGGATGGCGGCGAGGTCTTTCTCGACGTAGCGACGCTGCTTGCGCGGGTCGCGGACGTGTCCCATCGGCGGCCCCATGTAGAGCGCGCCACACGTCTGGCACTGGTGCAGCGCATCGTCGCCGCGCAGGTGCGCCGCCGCAGGGTGCGCCGTGTGCATCTCCTTCAGGTGGCCGTTGCACAGCTTGCCCTTCTCGTTCTTCTCGTTGCACACGGTCTGCCCCACGGCGAAGCGTTTGGGCACGCCGGGACGCGACTCCTGCTGCTCGGTCGGGGCATGTTTCGCGACCGGCTCAGGCACGGCTACGGTTTTGTTTGTCTCGGTCGGCTCAGTTGACATCGCTCAAGATTCCTTCGTCGCCTTGATTCGCAAAACGCGGCTGGTAAAACGTTGCACTTTAAAACTTGCCAGCATCTTACGGCGAAGGCGGAAGAGCGTCAACAAAAACAAATGATGAATGCGGCAGTGATGAGTGATGAATGAAAATCAAAATCAACTTACCTTCAATTCCGCATTCATCATTCCGCATTCATCATTTATTATAGCAGCGCATGAAGAGACGGCTGTTCGGTTGGTTGTGGCGGAGCGCGCCGAAGGGCGTGCGGCGTTGGGGCGTGTGGCTGGCGGAGCCGCGTTTCACGGTGACGGCGGGCGCGGTGATCGAGGACGAAGGCGGGCGTGTGCTCCTGTTTCATCACGTCTTCCGCAAAGGCGTCAGGTGGGGCATCCCCGGCGGCTTTCTCGCGAAGGGCGAGCAGCCGGAAGAGGCGCTCCGACGTGAACTGCGCGAGGAGGTGGGCGCGGAAGTCGAGCGTGCCGAGTTCGCCTTCGCGCGCACGCTGGCGCGCCCGCATCAGGTGGAAATCATCTTTCGCTGCCGGATGCGCGCCGCGAGCATTACCGCGCGTTCGGAGAGTTTTGAAGTTGATAAGGCGAAGTGGTTCGAGCGCGACGCGCTCCCCACAGAACTGGGGCCGGATCAGCGCCGCATCATCGAGCGCGCCCTCGACGGTAGCGCGCACGCGCCCGACTAATGATATGCTGTAAAAAAACAAAGAGGTCGGAGGTTAAAATTCAGAGGCCGGTCAATGGACTATTTACAGACCTCCAACCTCCGATGCTTTGAGTGACAGGAGAAAAAAGCCAATGATGCCGCAACTGATTCCTCCGCCCGAACAGGTGATGGAGATGCTGAAGAAGACAGGGGGCTTTCGCGAGGGCCACTTCGTGTACCCTTCGGGCCGCCACACACCGCACTATTTCCAGATGCCGCTCGCCTTTCGTTACTACGACACGGCGCGCGTGCTGGCCGTCGCGTTGTCGCGCAAGCTGCGCCTCGAAAAGGATATTTCCAGTGTGCTGCCGAAGGTCGCGATCATCAGCCCAAGTCCGGGCGGCATCCCCGTCGCCTTCGGCGTGCGCGAAGCTCTCTGCGCCGAGCAGATTTACTGGGCCGAGCGCGAGGAAGGCAAGCGCATGTTTCGCCAGTACGTCAACGCGGGCGAGGTCAACCCGTGCGTCATCGTGGACGACATCGCGCGCTCCGGCGACGCGCTGCTCGAAACCGTCAACCTCGTGCGCGAACTCGGCGCACAGGTCATCGGCTGCGGCGTCATCGTCCGCTTCAACTCTGCGCCCGCACGCATTGACGACGGCGCGGAGGGCATCCCCGTCCTCTCTCTCGTCGAATTCGACGCCAAGTGGTACGAGAAGGAAGACGACTGCGTCGAGTGCAGGAAGGACGCGCCCGCCGAACACGTCCGCTTCTAAAGAAGCGAAGGCAAAAGGCAAAAGTAAAAAGGCAAAAGTGAAGACGAACTGCATCGGCGCTTACGTTTTCACTTTTGCCTTCTGCCTTTTTACTTTTGCCTTTACATCTCGTGCCGGTTGGTGAGCGCCTTGTCCATCGTGACCTCGTCAACGTATTCGAGATCGCTGCCGACGGGCATGCCCATCGCGATGCGTGTGACGCGTGGGCCGAGTGGTTTGAGCAGGCGGCTGATGTAGCTGGCGGTGGCTTCGCCTTCGGTCGTCGGATTGGTGGCGAGGATGACTTCGAGTACCTCTACACCGTCGTTGTTCTCAGGCCGCAGGCGCGGCAGCAGATTTTGCAAACGGAGGTCTTCAGGCCCCATCCCGCGAATCGGCGAGAGGCTGCCGTGCAGTACGTGGTAGAGGCCGTGGTAGCTGCGCGTCTTCTCGACTGCGACGAGATTGTAAGGCTCTTCGATAACGCAGATGATCGAGCGGTCGCGCGAAGTGGACGAGCAGAAGCGGCACGGCTCAACGTCCGTCAGGTTGTTGCACACCGAGCACATCACGATCTTCAACTTCACATCCTGCATCGCCGCGACGAAACGCTCCACCTCCACGTTCGTCATCCGCAGGATGTGAAAGGCCAGACGCTGCGCCGTCTTCTGGCCGATGCCGGGCAGGCGCTTGAACTCGTCTATGAGCTTGACGACTGGTTCGGAGTATTCGAGCATGTGTAAGATTTTGACTTACGATTGTTGATTTGCGATTGAAAGAGCCGTGCCGAACTGCTTTCAATCGCAAATCAACAATCTGGAATCGCGAATTAAAACATTCCACCGAGTCCGGGCGGGAGCATGCCGCCGAGCTTGCCCTTCATGGCTTCGTCAACTTTGCGCCCCGCTTCGTTGACGGCGGCGACGATGAGGTCTTGCAGCATCTCCACGTCGCCTTCCTTGACGGCCTCCGGGTCAATCTTGATGGACTCGACCTCTTTCGTGCCGCGCATCTGCACGGTCACGACGCCGCCGCCGGCGGTCGCGTCCACGACCATCTCCTCCATCTCCTTCGCCATCTTTTCCTGCATGGCCTGCGCCTGCTTCATCATCTGCTGGATGTTCATCCCGCCTGGAAATTTCATCGCCCTTGTCCTCGCCTGTCGGTTGAAATTTGTGGATTCGTTTACGTCTCTTATCGTAGCTTTCATCCGGCGCAAATGCAAAGCCGCGCTCCATCCATGAACGCACATCCGAACACCCCAACACAAATTTCCCACCCTCAGCCCCGCCGTGTTATAAGCGATGACTTGAAGCCATGAAACGCTACGTCATTAAACGTCCCGCCGGATCGCAACTGCCCGATAAACTTGCGCGCTATCGTGAGGAGTTGAACCCGGAACAGTTCGCGGTGGCGACCTCTGCGTCCGGCGCGTCGCTCGTCATCGCGGGCGCGGGGTCGGGCAAGACGCGCGCCATCACGTACCGCGTCGCGTACCTCGTCGAGCAGGGCGTCGCGCCGTCGCGCATCATGCTGGCGACGTTCACGAACCGCGCGGCGCGCGAGATGCTCCGCCGAACACGGATCAGCCCATCGCCGAGGTCGTCCCGCGCCGCTATCCTTACTTCGAGCCTTTGACACAGCAGATCACGCGCGTTGACCGTCTCTTCGTCGAGCGCAAACGCGAGCGCAACGTGATGGACTACGACGATTTGCTGCTCAACTGGAAACGCATTCTGATGGAGAAGGACGAGGTCGCGCGCCTGTTGCAGGAACAGTTTCAGCACGTCCTCGTGGACGAGTATCAGGACACGAACCGCCTGCAAACCGAGATCGTTGACCTGTTGGCGGCGAAGCACCGCAACGTGATGGTCGTCGGCGACGACGCGCAGAGCATCTTCGCTTTTCGCGGCGCGGCGGTCGAAGGCATCTACGAATTTCCAAAGCGTTACCCCGACGCGCAGGTCTTCCGGCTCGAAACCAACTATCGCTCGACGCCGGAAATCCTCGCCGTCGCCAACGTCTCCATCGCCGCCAATCGTCGCCAGTTCACGAAGACGCTGCGCGCCGCGCGTCCCTCGCTCGGACTCAGCCCCGCGCTCGTGCCCTGCCGCGACGCAGACCAACAGGCCGCCTTCGTCGCCTCGCGCATCCTCGAACTGCGTGACGAAGGCTTGGGTTTAAGCGAGATGGCCGTGCTCTATCGCTCGCATTATCACTCGCTCGAACTGCAACTCGAACTCACGCGGCGCGGCATCCCATACCGCGTCCGTTCGGGCGTCCGGTTCTTCGAGCAGGCACACATCAAGGACGTAGTCTCTTACCTGCGGCTCGTCGCCAACCCGCGCGACGAACTCGCGTGGAAGCGCGTGCTTCGTCTGATCCCGAACGTCGGCGCGGCAACCGCCAATCGTGTATGGGAGCGCATCGCCTACGCGCCCGACCCGCTCGCGCTCGTCGTCCGTGGCGAAGCGGACACTGCCGGCTCGAAGCGCGGCACGAGTTGGGCGGAGTTTCGCGCTCTCCTGGAAGAGTTGACGAAGGACGAGACGCGCCGCGCGCCCGGTCGTCAAATCGAAATTATTCTGACGCGCGGCTACGAAGCCTATCTCGCCGCCAATTACGAAAACGCGGAGGCGCGTCTCGAAGACCTCCGCCAGCTCGCGCACTACAGCGCGCGTTACGATTCGACCGAAGATTTTCTTGCCGAACTCGCGCTGCTCTCGACCGAACGCTACGGCGCGCCGCAAACCATCGCCGGCGAAGACGTGGTCTCAGGCGGTGAGGAGGACGAACTGCTGACGCTCACCTCCGTCCATCAGGCGAAGGGACTGGAATGGCGCGTGGTCTTCATCATCTGGGCGGCGGACGGAAAATTCCCAAGCCCTCGATCTCTGCGCGACGCCGAAGGAGAAGAGGAAGAAAGGCGTCTGTGGTATGTCGCCTTAACGCGCGCACGCGACCAGCTTTATCTCACATACCCTCTGATGGTCACGGACTACACGCGCCAAACGCTCGTCCAGCGTCCCTCGCGCTTCGTCACCGAAGTCCCACCGGAGTTGTACGAGATTTGGAGTCTTGAGGAAGAGACGAACGCGCTCACGGAAGCGCCCGCGCCCGAAGACGGCGGCGGAGGTGGTGACGTAGGCGGCTATCTGAATTGATGTTGAAGACGACAGGGTTGCGGCTGTCAGAACCGCCTGCGGTAGCGGGCGGGCATTCCTGAGGAGACGGCCCGCCCGCTACCGCAGGCGGTTCTGACTCACCAACTTTTGCAGGAGGTCTAATGAAAGAGGGTTGCGCGATTCAGCCAAGTATGTCGGAGGCGTTTAGCCGGAGGTCGGCGAGCGTGTGCGACTGTAATTCGTCGCCGCGCGCGGCGTGGCCGGTCGTTTGATAAGAGCCGCCCGATGGATGCGCGTGAGTCTCGATTTGTTCATCCGGGAGATTGACGATCCACACTTCGGGGACGCCTGAGCGCGCGTAGAGTGGCAGCTTGATCTGCCGGTCGTATTCGAGCGTCGTGTCGGAGACTTCGATCAAGAGTAGTATGTCATTGGCTGTGGGCAGAGAGTGCTCGTAGAAATCGTCACGCGGCTTGAGCAGCGCGATGTCGGGCTGCGGTTCCGAGAAGTCGCTGAGTTGGATGGGATTTTGTATCCAGAGAATGACTTGGCGTTGCAGCAGCAGAGCGAGTATCTGAGTCAACCTGCCAACACACGCGGCGTGACGCTTCCCGATTGGTGACATCTCGACGATCTCCCCTTCGATCAGTTCGACGCGGTCGTCCTCCGAGAAAATCCCGGCCACGCCCATGCGCTCGTACTCGGC
>JAIVJG010000230.1:10263-13111 GCA_020200155.1 Acidobacteriota bacterium
CTGCACGGCTACGCGAGCAACAAGGGCTGGATGATGCGCGAGGCGCGGATGTGCGTGCCCGAAGGATTCGCCGTCGCCGCGTTGCAGGGATTTCATCAACACCTCAAGGAGCCGCGCGAGCCGGGCGGGCCTCTGCGCTACGGTTTCGGCTGGCTCACGAACTTTCACCCGGAAGATTCCGTCGCGCTGCATCACGCCGCGCTGCTGCAACTCACAGACACGCTCGTCGCAGAAAAGATTGCCGACCCCGCGCGAATCTTTCTGCTGGGCTTTTCGCAGACGTGCGCGCTCAACTATCGCTTCGCCTTCACGCACGCGCGAGTTTTGCGCGGCTGCGTCGGCGTTTGCGGTGGCCTGCCCGGCGACTGGGAGACGAGCGAACGATACGGCGCGACCGACGCCTCAGTCCTTCATCTCCACGGCACGCGCGACGAGTTTTACCCGCCCGCGCGCGTCGGCGATTACGCCGAACGCTTACGCGCTCGCTCGCCTGATGTCGAGATGAAGGCTTATGATGCCGCACACGAACTCACCGGCGAGATGCGCGAAGACGTGCGTGCGTGGCTTGATGCGCGACAGAAAAATTCAAACACGGATGTACAGGATAGACAGGATGAAGACTAATCAATGAATGCGAAATGATAAATGATGAATGAAGAAAATGCTTTTGCCTGATATTCATCACTCATCACTTCTTCCTGTATCCTGTTCATCCTGTTCATCCGTGTTAATTCATGCCTTGAAATTTAGGAAGGGAAGCAGCAAAGATGAACAAAAAACTTCTGCTCACAACGGCGCTCCCGCTCGCGGCGGTGCTCGCGGTCGTCGCCTTTGGCTATCAGAGTCGCACACAAAAGCGCGACGACAAAAACATCGTGTCGGTGCGCGCCGTCATCGAGGCGCAGCAGGCGGCCTGGAATCGCGGCGACATCGAAGGCTTCATGGACGGCTACGCGCGCGAAGACGAGACGACCTTCATCTCCGGCGACCAAATCCGGCGCGGCTGGCAGACCGTCCTCGAACGCTACCACAAGACCTACGACTCGCGCGCCAAGATGGGCACGCTCTCGTTCACGGAGCTTGAGTTCAAACCACTCAGCGAGTTTTACATCGTCGCCACAGGCCGCTTTCAACTCACGCGCGACGCAGACACCCCTCACGGTCGCTTCACGCTCATCTTCCGCCGCACCGCCAAAGGCTGGCGCATCGTCCACGACCACACCTCGTCCGCTTCATAACGAGCGTGCTGCTCCGAGTTGAACCTGAAAGCCGATTCGTGAGGACACCGACCAATGGAAAAGATCAATTCAGCAGACACGCCGTCGGAGTTTCGCCGCGCCGAGGAGCGCGTCGAGGAGCGGAGCGCCGTCTTCAAGAAGCAACTGGGGCTGCCAGACCTCGTGCTGGCGCAGATACTGTTCATCATCGGGCTGGCGTGGGTCGGCGTGGCCGGGAAGTTGGGGCCGTCGCACATCGTCTTCTGGCTGCTCGCCGTCGCACTCTTCTACGTGCCGTCGGCGGTCGTCGTCATCTACCTCAACCGGCTGATGCCGCTCGAAGGCGGCTTGTATCAATGGGCGAAGCTCGGCTTCAACGAACTCGTCGGCTTCATGGTCGCGTGGAATCTATGGCTCTTCGTGATGCTGAACACTTCGGAGCTGGGGCTGCAAATCACAACTTACCTGTCTTACGCGCTGGGGCCGCAGGCGGCCTGGTTGACGGAGAGCAAGCTGTTCGTGACGGCGGCGAGTTTTATCGGGATTGGAATGCTCGTCCTCATCTCGACGCGGGGCTTGGGCCTCGGCAAGTGGGTGCACAACGCGGGCGGCGTCATCATGCTTTTGATCTTCTTCACGCTGCTCGTGCTGCCGCTCGTCAACCTCGCGCGCGGGACGATCACCGAATATCACCCGTTGACGCCCGCGCTGCCGGTCGTCTCGCTCTTTAGTTTGAACATTCTCGGCAAGCTGGGCTTCGGCGCGCTCGGCGGCTTCGAGTACGTCGCCATCCTCGCGGGCGAGTGCCGCAGCCCTGCGCGCAGCATCGGTCGCTCGGTGATGATCGCCGCGCCTTTGATCGCGCTGATGTTCATCATGGGGACGAGTTCGGTGCTGGCCTTCGTGCGACCCGAAGACATAGACCTGATCGGCCCCATCCCGCAGGTCTTGAGCCTCGGCTTTCGCTCGTTCGGCTTCGTCGCCTACATCGTCTCGCTGGCGATCATGCTGATGCTGGCGCTGCGTTTCGCGCAGGCCAGCGTGACGTTCACGGCCATCACGCGCCTGCCGATGGTCGCCGGCTGGGACAAGTTGATGCCGGAGTGGTTCACGCGCCTGCACGCGCAGCACAAGACGCCCATCAACTCCATCTTCATCGCCGGCGCGATCACGCTCGGCGTCGGGCTGGTGAGCCTCGTCGGCGTCGGCCATCAGGAGGCCTTTCAACTTCTCTTTAACGCCGGCGGCATTTTCTACGCGCTGACTTATATCGTGATGTTCGCGATTCCAATTTTCGGTTTGCAGAAACTGAACCCGCGCCCGCCCGCGTGGTTGCGACTCGTCGCGCTCTCAGGCTTTCTGATGACGCTGCTCTACGTCTCGCTCTCAATCTTCCCGATCATACAGGTGACGAGCAACGCCGCGTTCACGTTGAAGATCACAGCCGTCATCGTCGTCGCCAACGTCATCGGCGCGGCCATCTTCCTCGTCGCCGGGAGAAGACGGCGTGCGCGCGAGAGTGCACAGAGTGTCTGAATCCTTAGCCGTCATCAACTGCTCGCAACTCGTCACGCTCCGAGGCCCGGCGCGGCCTCGCGTGGGCGCGGAGATGCGCGAGCTTTCCATCATCG
>JAIVJG010000231.1 GCA_020200155.1 Acidobacteriota bacterium
CCGACGAGTCCGCCCACGGTCGAGAGCACCGCCAGTATTATCAGCGGCACCGTCATCGTCCACGGCGACTCGTGCGGGATGTGCGGCCCGCGAGCATGAGATGCGTGCTCATCTTCATCGTCATCGTGCGCCGCTTTGCCTTCATCGTGGGCGGCGGCGTGCGCTTCATCGGCCTGTCCGCCCGCCGTCACTTCGAGGAAACGCGGCTTGCCCAAGAATGTCATCGCCATCAGGCGCGTCATGTAGACGGCGGTCAACAGCGCCGTCAGCGCGCCGACGCCCCACAGAATCTGAGCCGAGTAAGGCACGCCGAGCGACGACGCGCTCCAAGTGCGCCACAGAATTTCGTCCTTCGAGAAAAAGCCGGCCCAGACGGGAATGCCGCTGATCGCCAGCCAGCCCATGAACATCGTCAGGAAAGTGACCGGCATGTACTTCCTGAGTCCGCCCATGCGTCGCATGTCCTGTTCGTGATGCATGCCGTGGATCACGGAGCCGGAGCCGAGGAACAGCAGCGCCTTGAAGAAGGCGTGCGTCATTACGTGGAAGATGGCTGCGCCGAACGCGCCCACGCCGCACGCGAGGAACATGTAGCCGAGTTGCGAGACAGTGGAATATGCCAGAACTTTCTTGATGTCGTTCTGCGCGATGCCGATAGTCGCCGCGAAGATGGCCGTGGCCGCGCCGATGACCGCGATAATGAAGAGCGCGGTCGGCGCGTGCGTGTAAATGACCGAGCAGCGCACGACCATGTAGACGCCCGCCGTCACCATCGTCGCGGCGTGGATGAGCGCGGAGACGGGAGTCGGCCCGGCCATCGCATCCGGGAGCCAGACGTAGAGCGGAATCTGCGCGCTCTTGCCCGTCGCGCCGATGAAAAGCAGTACCGCCGCAGAGGTGATGCTGCCCGCGAAGATGGCGGCCAGTGTAAAAGGCTCGAAGGGCATCGCGGCAATTTTGCCGAGCGCGCTCGACACCGCCGCGCCGCCCGCGACCGCCTCCGGCTTGTCGAAGAAGCTGATCGTGCCTGTCAGGAAGAAGACGAGCATGATGCCGAGTACGACGCCCCAGTCGCCGATGCGGTTGGCGACGAAAGCCTTCTTCGCCGCGTCGCCCGCCTCTTTGCGATCCGTGTAATAACCGATGAGCAGGTAGGAACAGAGGCCGACGCCCTCCCATCCGACGAACATCAAGAGCAGATTGTCCGCCAGCACGAGCGTCAGCATCATAAACATGAAAAGGTTCAGGTACGCGAAGAAGCGATAGAATCCCTTGTCGCCGTGCATGTAGCCGGTCGCGAAGACGTGTATGAGCAGTCCGACGAACGTGATGAAGCAGGCGTAGATACCGCTCAGGCGATCCATCGCGAAGCCGAAGTCCGCGCGGAAATTTCCGACCTGCAACCACGTCCAGAGATGGTCGAGAATGACTACCGGCTGATCCCCGCGCAACGCGCCGCCCGTCCCGAATGCGAGTATGAACGCCACAACCGTCGAGACGCCGACCGCCGCGCACGCGATTGTCCCGATCAACGCCTCGCTGCGGACGCGGCGACCCAACAGCCAGTTGATGACCGCGCCCAGCAGCGGCGCGAAGATGATGTAGCGAATCATAATCAAGCGATGAATGATGAGTGGGGAGAGCTTTTTCACTCATCACTGTTCTTATAGTTTCAAAATACTCGCGTCGTCCACGTCGAGCGTCTCGCGATTGCGGAAGATGGCGATGATAATGCCGAGTCCCACAGCGGCTTCAGCCGCCGCCACTGTCATCACGATGAAGACAAAGAGTTGGCCTGTCACGTCGCCGAAGTAGCTGGAAAAGGAAACAAACGTCAGGTTGACGGCGTTGAGCATCAGCTCGATGCACATGAACATCGAGATGGCGTTGCGCTTGGTGATGACGCCCACCACGCCGAGTGTGAAGAGCACTGCCGAGAGTGTCAGATACCAGGATAAAGGAATCATCGTTCTACACCTCTCCCTGTTCTTCACGCGCCGCCGCTTCACCGTGTTCGATCTGGTACTCGGCCATCGCGCGCCCTGTGGCGGCGGTCAGCCCCGGCTGGATGATGCTTTCGCCGCGCGGCGTGTTTGTCGCGGGCAGGTACGCGGGATCAGTTCCGAAGTCGTCGCGGCTCTGCGGCTTCGCCACGTCCGCGCGTCGCGCCAGCGTGATCGCGCCGACCAGCGCCATCAGTATCAGCACGGAGGTCACTTCAAACGGCAAAAGGTATTTCGTAAACAGTCCCGTCCCGATGGACATCGTCAGTCCGACGCCGGAGTTCGGAATCTCCGTCGGGTCAATGCGCGCAGACCCTCCGCGCAACGTCAGCATGAAGGCCGCCTCGCCGATCAGCGCGGCGGCCAGCAGCACACCGATTGGAATCAGGTAGCGCAGGCGCGCGGGGTGGCGCGCCTCCTCCTCGACGTTAAGCAGCATGATGACGAAGACGACGAGCACCATGATCGCGCCCGCGTAGACTATGACCTGCACGGCGGCGATAAACGGCGCGGCGAGCATCACGTAGAGGCACGCCAGCGAGACGAAAACGCCGATCAGCGAGATGGCCCCGTAGAGCGGGTTGCGCTGGGCTACCATCGAGACGCCGCAGCCGATAGCCAGTCCGCCGAAGAGAATGAATAGTAAAACAGTCAGCATAGCAAGAGTCGGTTTCGAACATCACGCTGGCGGTCAAAATCACGTTCAGGATCGCCAGTGGAAGCAGGAACTTCCAACCGAAGTTCATCAACTGGTCGAAGCGGAAACGGGGCAACGTCCCGCGCAGCCAGATGTAGAGAAACAGGAAAAAGAAAATCTTCGCCATGAAATAGACGACGCCGAGCGCGGGGAACGTCGCGACGCCAGGACCGTTGAAGCCGCCGAGGAAGAGCGTCGTCGCCAGCACCGAGACCGTAAACATGTTGATGTATTCGGCCATAAAAAAGAGCGCGAACTTGAGCGCGCTGTACTCTGTGTGGAATCCCGCGACGAGTTCCGTCTCGGCCTCCGGCAAGTCGAACGGCACGCGGTTCGTCTCGGCGATGGCGGAAATCAGGTAGACGATGAAGCCGAGCGGCTGGAAGAGTATGTTCCAGTGCATGCCGTACCAGCCTGACTGTTGCTCGACGATGCCGTACAGGTCGAGCGTGCCCGACAGCAGCACCACGCCGACGAGCGACAGCCCCAGACTGAGTTCGTAAGAGATCATCTGCGCCGACGCGCGCAGTCCGCCCATCAAACTGTACTTACTGTTCGAGGCCCAGCCGGCCAGCGCGATGCCGTAGACGCCCACAGACGTGATGCCGAGCACGTACAGTAGCCCGATGTCGAACCTCGCGACGACGAGCGTGACCGGCCCGAAGAAGGGAAGGTTGATCGTCGGCCCGAACGGGTAGACGATCATCGGCATGAAGGCCGCCGTGACGGCGATGATCGGAGCCAGAAAGTAGACGAACTTCGTCGCCTTCGCCGGCGTGATCTCTTCCTTGAAGATGAACTTCAGAAGGTCTGCGAATGGTTGCAGGATGCCGCCGTAACCCACACGATTTGGCCCCAGTCGCCCCTGTATGAACGCCAGCACGCGCCGCTCGGCCAGCACCGTATAGGCCACGACCATCATCACCACGACGAACGAGATGTTGATACCGATGAGTTGCCCGATCCCACGAGCAACCTCCGGCCTGACGTAATTATTCAACCACTCCATAAAAGATAAACGATGAATGTTGAATGCGAAATGATGAATGAAAGACAAGAAGCAGTTTGCTTTTTATCTATCGTTCATCATTTCGCATTCGATCACTTCCTTTAGTCTCCAGCGACCGCCGCCTCGTCGCGCAGTGCGGGGTCAATCGTGATCTGGTAAAGGGGCGAAATCAGAACGCTCTCCGGTTCGGGGTTGCCGGCGGCGAGCAGGTGAAACTGCGGAACCTTGCTCGTCAGCGTGCCGAGCTTGAACAACTCGTGCCCGACCGGGGGCGTCTGCGTCGTCGTTTCTCCAGTCTCTTCAATTCCTTCGACTAGACTGCGTAGCTCGACGAGTTGCGCGCTCACGTCGCGCTGTCCGACGAGGGCGTGCCTGGCCTGTACAGGGTTCGACTCGTCTTTGAGGAGCGGGTAGCGCAAGCCTTCGTATGCGGGAATTTGCTTCGCGAGTTCGAGGAAGACGGCGCTTGAAGACATCTGGAATCCGAAGTCTGTGCCGAGTGCGTCGGCGAGCATTGCCGTAATCATCCAGTCGGGCTTCGACTGGTGGATGGGCGGGATGGACTGGCGCACGCGCTGGACGAACCCATCGTTGTTTGTATAAGTGCCGTCCACTTCGGCGAATGATGCGGCGGGGAAAACAACGTCGGCGTGCTCCGTTGTCGCCGTTTGGAAAAGTTCCTGGACGACGAGGAAGTCTAGTTTCGACAGCGCATCTTCACGCCCTTCGAGATGCGTGCGAAGGAAACTGCCCGCGACGTACATCGCGCGGAGTTGAGCGCCCGCCGCGTCGAGAATCTCAAGCGGGTTGAGCGCGCCGCCCATCAGTCCGAGATCGTGCACGCCGAGGCTGTTGTTGAAGAGTGGCAGCGGGTGTAGGAGAAATCGCCGTCCCTCTTTCTCGCCGAAGGTGAAAGACAATTGCGCCAGCAAGCTTTGCGCTTCCGCGCCCAACTCGCCGCCGAACATGACGATTACGTCGCCCTGCGCGTCGTTCAAATGCTGCCGCACTTGTTCGAGCGCGCCCGCCTCGACGTTCAACTTGCGCGCGGCCACCCCTGCGTCGTCCTTTGACGCAAGCGCCAGTACAGCCGCGTCTTCAGTGCCCGGTCGAATCTGGATAAACTGCGAGGCAGCATGTTTCAGACGAATGGGCACGCTGTTGATGATGACGAGCTTCGCGCCGCCGTTCCTGACGGCCTGTCGAATCTGGCGGCCAGTGAGCGGCTGTAACTCTTCAGGCTCGCCGCCGATGAGCAGGATGGTTTTCGCGTGGCGGATGTCTTTGTGCGTGGCGAGAGGCGCGCCGAGATTCTCGAAGAAGGGAACGAGCGAAAATGCCTCGGTCGCAGTGTAGTTGTTTGTGCCGACGACTTCGCGCGCGAACTTCAAGAGCGCGTAGTTCGCCTCGTTCGTCAAACGCGGGCTGCCGACCACGCCGACGGACTCGCCGCCGTGCGCGTCAAGCACCGCACGGAGTTTCGCTGCCGTGTAGCGGATCGCCTCATCCCACGTCGCGGGAATCAGCTTGCCGCCCTTTTTGTAGCGAATCAAAGGCGTGCGCAGGCGCTCTTCGTGGTTGACGAACGGATGCGCGAAGCGTCCCTTGATGCACAGGAATTCGCCGTTCAGCCCGTTGACGTAGCGGTCTCGCGCCACCACGCGCATCACCTCGCCGCCGCGAGAGCCGACGCTCAACTGGCAACCGTCGGAACAGAAAGTGCAGGTCGAAATCGTGCGGCTCAATTCCCACGGGCGAGTTTGATGACGGTAAGTGGCATCGAGCAGCGTGCCTGTGGGGCAGACTTCGATGCAGTTGCCGCACTGCGAGCAGTTGAGCCAGCCGCCGTAAGTGCCGATGACGGTGTGCGAGCCGCGCCCGCCCGCCTCGATGGCATCCTCGCCCATCCACTCGTCGCAGACGCGCGTGCAACGCTTGCACAGGATACAACGCTGCGGGTCGTTGGCGACGATGGGGGACAGGAATTTTTCCGGCGCGTAGTTTTTCTTTTCCGTGAAACGTTCTTCCAAACCGCCCCAGTCGAAGACCATCTCCTGCAATTCGCACTCGCCGCCACGGTCGCAGACTGGGCAATCGAGCGGGTGGTTGGCGAGCAGGAACTCGACCATCCCGCGCTGCGCCTTCTCGATCTCCTCACTCTCGGTCGTGACGATCATCCCGTCCGTGCAGGTAATCGTGCACGAAGTCTGAAGCTTCGGCATCTTCTCGATCCGCACCAGACACATCCGGCACGAAGCCTGAAGCGCCAAGTCCGCGTAGTAACAGAAAGAGGGAATGGCGAAGCCTTTTTCGCGGCACACGTCAATGAGTCGTGCGCCCTTGTCGGTCTCGAACTCTTGCCCATTGATAGTGACTTTAATAAGTTCTGCTGGCATCTATAATTTGCCCACCGACCCTTTTGATGTTGAATCAACAATTCAATCTTTTCAGATTGTCGGCAATCCTTCCTTGCCGGACTCTTTACCATTTGTCAGAGGTAGTAAATGACGCTTGAAGTCTTCGGGGAACTTCTTGATCGCCGATTGAATCGGCCATGACGCCGCGTCGCCGAGCGGACAAAAAGACTTACCTTCGATGTTGTCCACGATGTCGAGCAGGAGTTGCGCGTCGTCGGGGCGACCTTCGCCGCGCGCGATGCGTTTGAAGACTTTGACGAGCCAGTCCGTGCCCTCTCGGCAGGGCGTACACCAGCCGCAGGATTCGTGCTTGTAAAACTCCGTCAGGTTTTTCGTGGACTCGAAAATGTCCACTGTGTCGTCCATTACGATGAAGCCGCCGGAGCCGACCATCGAGCCGGCGGCGACGAGTCCCTCGTAGTCCATCTTCACTTTTTTGCCGACGATGTCGGAGGCGGGCATGATGTAGACGCTTGAGCCGCCGGGAATGACGGCCTTCAACTGCCGTCCGTTCGGGATGCCGCCGCAGTCCTCCATGATGAACTTTTCCATGTCTTCGTAGCCCATCGGGAGTTCGTAGACGCCCGGACGATTGACGTGGCCCGACACAGACCAGACCTTCGTGCCGCCGCTTTTCTCCGTGCCGAGCTTCTGCCACGCTTCGCCGCCCATCTTGATGATGTCGGGCACGGCGGTCAGCGTCTCGACGTTGTTGACGACCGTAGGGCAACCGTAGAGGCCCGCGACGGCGGGGAAGGGCGGTTTCATGCGCGGGTGTCCGCGCAAGCCTTCGAGCGAATTCAAAAGCGCCGTCTCTTCGCCGCAGATGTAAGCGCCCGCGCCCGTGTGTGTGTAAATCTCGCAGGAGAACTCTGTGCCGAGAATTTTGTCCCCGGCGAGACCGGCGGCACGCGCCTCTTCAATCGCGCGATCCATGATCTCGATCAGGTAGCGATACTCACCGCGCGTGTAGATGTATGTCGCCTTCGAGCCGAGCGCGTAGGCCGCGATGAGCATGCCCTCGATGAGCATGTGCGGATCGCGCTCCATTAAGTAACGATCTTTAAAAGTGCCCGGCTCGGACTCGTCAGCGTTGCAGACGACGTACTTAGGCTTCGGCGAATCCTTCGGCACGAAGCCCCACTTCATCCCCGTCGGGAACCCTGCGCCGCCGCGCCCGCGCAACGCGGACTTCTTCACTTCGCCGATCACGACATCCGGCGACATCCGGTCGAGGACTTTCCTGAGCGCCTCGTAGCCGCCGTTTTTGCGGTACGTCTCAATCGAGCGCGAGTTCTCCAAGTTGACGCGCCTGAGTTGCAGAGGTTCGCAGCCGATTGCACCAATAAACATAGCTTCGTAAACCGTCAATCCCGAATCGCCAGTGGCGGGCAGCAGCGCACAGCCGGGAAAGAACCAGCCTAACGCACGCCGTTGCTCAGTTCGCCGCTCCGGCACTTCTCGATTAGTTCGTCCACTTTCCCGGTCGTCAGATTCTCGTAATAGTCGAATCCAATCTGCATCATCGGGGCTGTCCCGCACGAACCGAGGCATTCGACTTCGGAGAGCGAGAATATCTTGTCGGGCGTCGTCTCGCCCGGCTTGATGCCGAGCCGGCGCGTGCAGTGCTCCGTGATCGTGCCCGCGCCTAGAATCTTGCACGAGAGGGTGCGGCAAATCTGCAAGTGGTACATGCCGACCGGCTCTGTGTTAATCATCGAGTAGAAGGTCGCGACCTCCCAGATGTCCATGATACGCACGCCGAGACGGTTCGCGAGATACGCCACGCCCGGCGGGTCGAGAAACCCTGCGCGCTCGCGTTGCACAATGAACATCAGCGGCAGAATCGCCGAGCGCTTGAGCGGATACTTCGCGAGGTGGCGGTCAATTTCCGCCTCCACCTCCGGCGAAAAGACCGCCATCTCGTCCGGAACGCGCACTTCCTGCGGCAGCGGATTGTCTGGCAAAAATTGCTGGCTCATCACTTTATCTATCTATTTCTCCGAGCACGATGTCTATCGAGCCGATCACCGCGACCACGTCGGCCACCATCTCGCCGTCAACCATGTGGGGCAGTGCCGAGAGATTGACGAAACTGGGGCCGCGAAAGTGTACGCGCGCCGGCTTCGGGCCGCCTTCGGAGCGGATGTAGCAGCCGAGTTCGCCCTTCGACCCTTCAATCGCGTGGTAAATCTCGCCCGCCGGCACGTTAAAGCCTTCCGCGACGATCAGGAAGTGATGAATGAGAGCGTCCATGTGTGTCTTCATCGCTTCGCGGTCGGGCAGCACGACCTTCGGCGCATCGGCCTTGACCGAGCCGGGCCGTAGACGCGAGAGCGCTTGCAGGACTATCTTGTGCGATTCAGTCATCTCGCGCATTCGCACCATGTAGCGCGCCCACACGTCGCAGCCCTGCTCGACCGGAACATCGAAGTCGTATTTCTCATAACCGGAATACGGATTGACGCGCCGCAGGTCAACGCCCACACCGCTCCCGCGCAAAGAGGGGCCGGTCAGTCCGAGGTCAATCGCGTCTTCGGCAGAGACGATGCCGATACCCTGCGTGCGACTCTGGAAAATCCTGTTGCCTGAGAGCAGCGTGTGAAACTCTCCCACCGCTTTCGGAAAGTCGTCCGTGAACTGCTTGCAACGGCGCTCGAATCCGGCGGGGATATCCATCATCAAGCCGCCGATGCGAAAATAGGACGGCGTCAGACGCCCGCCCGAAGCGGCTTCAATCAAATTCAGAATCTTCTCGCGCTCGCGGAAGGCGTAGAAGAAGACCGACATCGCGCCGATGTCGAGCGCGTGCGTCCCAAGCCAGACAAGATGCGAGGCGATGCGCTGCAATTCGCAAAAAAGAACGCGAATCACCTGCGCCCGTTCGGGAATCTCAAGCCCCAGAAGTTTCTCGACCGCCATCACGTAGGCGAGATTGTTGCCGAGCGGGTTGAGATAGTCCATCCGGTCGGTGATGACGATGCCCTGCTGATACTTCTTGTACTCGAAAAGCTTCTCCATCCCCGTGTGCAGGTAGCCGATGTCCGGCGTACATTTGATGACCATCTCGCCGTCGAGCACCAACTCAAGGCGCAGCACGCCGTGCGTAGAAGGGTGCTGCGGCCCCATCGAGATCGTCATCTGCGTGTCCAGCGGACGATCTACCACCTCGAACTGCGGCGGAAGGTTTTTAGTCGAAACGCTCATTATTAAGTCAGGCTATAAGGCTCGTAGCCGCGCAGCGGGAAATCCTTGCGGAGCGCGTGGCCCTGCCAGTCGTCGGGCAAAAGAATACGTCGCAGGTCTGGATGCCCGTCGAAGACAACCCCGAACAAGTCGAAAGTTTCGCGCTCGTGCCAGTTGGCTGTGCGCCAGACGCCACTCACGCTCGGCACGTGCACGTCGTCTTCGTTGAGCAGGACTTTCAGGCGCAAACGGTGAAACTTCGTCGTCGAGAAGAGATGGTAATTGACCTCGAAACGCGGCTCTTCCTCCTGCCCTCGATCCACGCCGCAGATGTCCGCGAGCAGGTTGAACTCGAAGCCCGGCGCGGTTTTCAGATGTGTGCAGATGGCGAAGATGTACTCGCGCGGCACGACGAAAGTCGTTTCGCCGAACGCCTCTTTGATCTCGCCCACCCAATCCTGATGCTCGCTCCGCAAGGCGTTAATCGCTTCCGTCGTCGGGGCCGAGTACGAACTCTCGGTCGTGCTCCGGGCGGTTTCGATCTGCTCCTGTCGCTCGATATCCTGTGACATAACAATTCTCGGCGATTAACTGCCGGCAATCAATTCCAAAAATATAGGGGCCGAATTTCACACAACCGTCGAGGGCTGGTCGCTCAGTACGTTGCCTAAGATGAACGACGGCGCTCGTGGCGCGAGGCGATGGTATAGGGCTGCGACATTTGTTCCTGCGCTGCCGCCTCGTTGGTGGCGGAGATGCCAGTCGCGGGAAGCGTACCCGGCGGCACGGCTTCAAACGCGTCCTCCGTCGCCACATCCCGGCGATCACGCAGAGACTCTTTCGAGACCTTGTCCTGCAACATCATCACCGCGTGGATCAACATTTCGGGGCGCGGCGGGCAGCCCGGTATGTACACGTCCACGGGCACGATTTTGTCCACGCCCTGTACGATGGCGTAGTTATCGAAGACGCCTCCCGAAGTCGCGCACGCGCCCATCGAGATGACCCACTTCGGCTCCGGCATCTGGTCGTAGATACGACGCAACACGGGAGCCATCTTGCGCGAGACGCGCCCGGAAACGATCATCACGTCGGCCTG
>JAIVJG010000063.1 GCA_020200155.1 Acidobacteriota bacterium
TGCTCGCCCGCGATGTCTATGTGATCCCTCCGGCCCGCGATGATGCGGTAGCCCGACAGGTGATGGCGCGCGGCTTCTTCCGTCCTGCCGAGCCGGAGCAGCGGCAGCAGCACATGCCCGTAAGTGCGATGCGGAATCATCGAGCACCTGAATTGCCCGGAGAGGATCGGGTAAGCCTTCGCGATGGCCGCCTCGTCATCCCCTGCGTAAATCAGGTAGCGCATCTCGGAACTCGTCTCGCAGGCCACGCAGTTGCTCAGGGCGTCGCGCCCGGTCGTCTGCCACTTGCGGAAATATTCGTCGGCCTCCGCGCGATTGTCCCAGAACGCTTCAACCTCCCAACGTTGTTCGTAGACGGCGCGCGGGCTGCTGAACTCCTGCCGGAAGCGGCGCTCCATGTCGTCGAGCATCTCGTAAATCTTCGCTTTGGGAATCTGTGGGAATCCGCAAATCTCCGACATTACCCATTTATATTTCCAAAGCACCTCCCATCGAGAAAAATGCCACCCCACCCCGAAAGATTCATTGTCCAACTGCGCGAGACACCACGAGTAGGCGACGAGCGACTTATCAGGGTGTCCGCCGAAGGTCGCGGCTTGAACCAGCAGGTCGCGCGTCTTGAACTGCAATTCCTCAGATCTGTATTCGAGGCCGTCGGCGAGGCGCACAGCCTCTTCGAGCAGCATCACTTTCATGTCGCCGTCCGGCAGGTAAGAAGCCTGGCGCAAAAGCTCCTCCACCTCATTTTGATTGGCGCTCACTGTATCCATCCCCCTTCCGTGTCCACGCCCCACTCGATCAAACCGAGCAGCCCCTCGTTCAAGAGTCCCATCTCCTTCGAGTTGAGCGGGCGGTGGCCGAGCAGGAGCGCCTGCACGTAGAGCATCTGGACGGAGAGCCGGAGCAGCGTCTCGTCTCGGAGGTGCGTGATTTTCTGGATGAGGCGGTTGTTGTAGTTGAAGCACAACTGCGCGTGCGCGTCGTCGAGCAGCCCGTCCGCGAAGTGTTCGAGCACGGACGACCAGAGCGGGTCGGAAACTTCCTTCGACATCTCAATCGAGCGCTGGAAATTCGCCTCGCTCGATGAGTTGTAGAGCGCGGGCAGTTCGACGGGAGAGAACCTGCGAATCTCGCTTGAGCAGTTGAAAGGCCGCAGCATCCCGTCGGCGAGGCGCGTAAAGTCTGCGATCTGCGCCTGCTCGTCGAGCGTCAGGTACTCGAAGCTGTGCGTGATGGTCGTCGTATCCACAACCTCAAGCTGCGTGCCGGGGTAGAGGTGTGGGAGACGTTGCAGCAAGTCTGTGTCGTAGGTGTAGGCCGCGTTGATGATGCAGAGCTGTTGCGCGGCGGCGACGCTGGCGATCTGCCGGAACTGGTCGAGGTCCGGGACGAAGCGGACGGTCGTGTGCCGCTTCCGGTACTCGCCCAGAGACATGCGCCCCAGATTGGTCTCGAAGGGCAGCCAGTCAATGAACAGTTGATAAAACTCATCGTCGTCCACCGCCAGCGCCTTGATCGAGAGGTAGTGCAGCGAGATGAGCCTTTGCAGGCGGCGCGGGCTGTCTTTCGCGAGTCCGATCAAATACTGCTTGAGACACGCGCCGAGGGCGTCGCGCGTCGCTGCGAGCGCCTCGTCTTCGTAGAAAGATTCGCGCGAGGCCGTGGGCCGCAGGTCGTCTGCGTTGACGACGCACTTGACGAAGAACGCCCAGTCCGGCAGCAAGCTTTCAGCCGACTCGGAGACCAGCATGTTCTTCAAGTAGACCTTGTGCTTGGCACGCGTCGCGAGGCTCGGCGAGAAGGGCAGCACGAAGGCCGCGCCCTGCACGTCGCCTGTGGCCGAGCGCAGAGGGACGTAGTCGAAGAAGCTCATCTCAAACGCCTTGTCGCCGTAGCTCAGGTAAGCCTCGCGCTCCAACTGCGAGGACGCGAAGCTCTCGCGCCACGGCGGCAGTTCCGCGTTAATCAAAACGGTCTCGCCCTTCGCCGCGAGGCGAATCGGGTAAGGCAGGAGACTGCCGTAGTGGCTCGCCAAATCCTGCACCATCTCCGGCTCGAAAAACCGCTCGCTCCCGCCCTTGCACTGCAAGGAGACGCGCGTGCCCGGCGCTGCCTCTTCGTCGAGAACGCTGATCGAGTAAGTGCCGTCGCTGCGGCCCCGCCACTCCATCGTCTGCGCGCCATCTTTCGCCGAGCGCGTGACGACCACGATCTCGTCGCTGACGACGAAGCAGGACAGCAGGCCGATGCCGAACTGGCCGATGTAATCGCTGCGCCTCTCGCCCAACTCGTCGCGCTTCGAGGTTTGACCGATGGTGGCGAGGAAGCGGTGAATCTCCTCCTCCGTCAGCCCTATGCCGTTATCCTCGAAGACCAAGCGCGGCGGTTCGTCGCCGACCCTGTCGGAGATGCGAATGTTAATCTCGCCGCCGTGCGCCGGTTCGACTTTGATTCTGGCGACGATGGCGTCCACGCCGTTTTGCAGCAGTTCGCGGACGTAGACCTGCGGCCCGCTGTAGAGGTGGTTCGAGAGCAGGTCAATGATGCCGCCGAGATTGATTTGAAACTTGTAGTCCATGAATTCCCCTGCGCGTTCGGACAGGTTCACGCCGCTTTGACTGAAGCGGCGTGAGCGAACGGATGATTCGGAATAAAGTTGCTGTTGATCCCTCGTCTTAAATGGAGCTGAGGGGGATCGAACTCCCGGCGTCATGACTGCCAGTCTGTCCCATCTTATTCCCCACGATTCATGAAGATTACACCATCACACTGTGGGACTAAACACTTGGGGACTAATCCGTCGCCTTGCTCGCCAGCGCCAGCCGCGCCAGTCGAATCACAACTGACCCGGCTGGCGCGGCTGGCGCTGGCGCTTGAACGCGTCTCAGTCGAACAAAGACGCGGTGGAGGCTGTATCCTTTTTCCTGGCGGAGCCTTTGCCCGAAGCCCTGGCCGCACCGGGGTGCTGCGCGAGGTGTTCGGCGTTGAGACCCATCTCACGCAGGAGGGCGGCGAATTTCTTCGCGCCGTGCATCGTGATGATGCGGCTCGCGCCGCTCTCCTTCGCGAGCCGCACGAGGTCGTCGTAGTCTGCGTGGTCGGAGAGCGGCAGGATGAGGTCTACGTCCCTGTACATGTAGGGCGCGCTCTTGCTCATCGCCCAGCCCGTGAGCATGATGAGATAGTGCCGCTCGATGTTCAGAATCATCGGCTGCTTGCGGCAGCCCGGCGGCGTGATGAGCACGCGACCTTTCAGTTGCTCGCGGTCGTAGCGTTCGTAAGCGCCGGAGAACTCAACTCCCAGCTCGCGGTAAATCTCCGACACGTTCCACACAGAACCGTGCAGCGTCACGCGATAGCCGCGCCGCAGGAGAAGCTCCAGAGCCTCCTGACTTTTCCCCAGTGCATAGGCGAGCACGACAGGCACGCGGTCGTCCGAGAGCGCGCGGTCGCACGCCGCGTAGAGGCGATCAAACGTCGCCACGTCGGGCGGGAAACGATATTGCGGGTCGCCGAAGGTTGACTCCATGACGAGCGTGTCGCAGGGCACGACGACCGCCTGCTCCGCCGTGACGTTGGGCCTGAGCTTCACGTCGCCCGTGTAGACGAGCCGCTCGCCGTCGGCTTCGACGAGAATCTGCGCCGACCCCAGACAGTGACCAGCCGGATACATCGTCAGCGCGTAGCGCCCGTAATCGCGCCGCTCGCCGTAGGAGAGTAGTTCGACCCGCGCCTCGCCGATGCGATGTCGGAAGATGCGCGCCGTCTCCGGCGTGGCGACAATCGCGCGGTGCTCGGCGATGTGATCCGAATGCGCGTGCGAGATAACGCAACGCTCGCGCGGCCCGTCGGCGTCGAGCCACAGGTCGAGGTCGGGCAGGTACAGCCCTTCGCGATATTCAACTCTCAGCAAGCCTTTGCTCCTTCCGTGGACGGCGGGCGGCGACTGATGACGGCCCGGAGAGAGGCCCCCTCGAAGCTTGCCGCCGCGTCGCGGTTCGTTTATTTTCGGGAGAATTTGGACAGGCGATTATAACACGCGTGCAGCCTCCGGCGGCTGGCGAAAGGACACGCCGACCACGACACACAAACGTATGCGCGATGACGACGGCAGAGGCGACGCGGGCGACAACCTGCGCGAGATAACACCCGGCGATTCCGTGCCGCACGACACGCACGAGCGCCGCCGGGAGGTGCGTAGGCTGTGGCGTGCGGAGACAGGGTACTTCGCCACGCTCGCCGCGTTCGCAGCGCTCGCCGTCTTCGCGCGCCTCAACGCTTATTTCGCGTGGGACTTGAGCGCGGCGCGGGCGTTGCAAGCGCTCGCCGTGCCCGGATTCGCCGGACTGATGGACGCCGCCTCGTTCTTCGGCAACAACTGGCATCCCTGGTTCCTGACGACCGTGACCGTGCTCCTCTTCTTCTTCTTCCACCGCAGGAGCGAGGCCGCCGGACTGCTTTTGAGCGCGGGCGGCGGCGAGTTGGTCAACCGACTTGTGAAGATATTGATCGCGCGCCCGCGCCCGTCGGCCAGCCTCGTCAGCGTGGCTTACGCGGAGCATTCGGAGAGTTTCCCTTCCGGTCACGTGACGTTCTATGTGTGCTTCTTCGGCTTTCTCTTCTTCGTCGCCTACGCGCTCCTCGCGCGCCGCACGAACGCGCGTCGGCTCGCGCTCGCGCTGGCCGTTCTGCCCGTCTCACTCATTGGCTTCTCGCGCGTCTATCTCGGCGAGCACTGGCCGAGCGACGCTATCGGCGCATACCTCCTGAGCGGCCTCTGGCTCGCGCTCTCGCTTCATCTCTACCGTCGCTGGAAGAAGCGCGCAACTTTTCACCCGCAAGCCTCCGTCGTTGATGAGAAACACGTCTGAGAGACGACAGTTCGTCAGTCACGAGACATCATTTCGTTGCGCCAGACGCGGATAAACATTTATAATTCGCTCCGTCTCCCTGCGTCATCCAGTCAGCCATCCCCTTTCAGATCGGCCACAAGGAGTCCTTAGTTTATGAAAAAACTTATCGCCTTGCTGCTTTCGTCAGCACTGCTCTCAACACTCGGCGTTTCCCAGACGACGACGCCTGGCTCGCAGGAACAGACAGAGGAAATTGTTCGCATTACTTCCGCGCTGGTGCAGACGGATGTCGTCGTAACGGACAAAAACGACCAACTCGTCAAAGACCTGAAGCTGGGCGATTTCGAGGTCTATGAGAACGGCAAAAAACAAGACTTGAAGTTTCTTGAGTTTGTCAGCGTTAACGAGGGGCGCAGGAGCGAGGGGCAGCTTCCGGCAACTCTGGCCTCCACTTCCAAGCTCGGCGGCGACGTAGCGCGTGATGTCTCGGCCAAAGACCTCAAGCAGGTCATCGCCTTCGTCGTTGATGATCTCACCATCCCGACCGAAGACCTCTACCGCACGCGGCAGATGCTCACAGACTTCGTTGACAACAAGATGCGCGATGGCGATCTGGTAGCCATCGTGCGCGTCGTCGGCGGGCAGGGCTTGCTCCAGCAATTCACCTCCGACCGTCAGTTGCTGCGTCGCGCCATCGCCGGACTCTCGTTCCGCACGAACCCTTACACGCTGGCCTCGGACATTGGAGGGGATAGGATCACAAGTCTCCCGAGGCCCGCAGGTGACACCCAGACGCTGGAGGCCAGTGGCGGAGCCGCTCAAGGGCCGGGCAGCGGCTTCGACATCGAAAACGCCAACGACGATACCAACCGCACGGTGCGCGCTATGATGACACTGTCCACGGCGAATTTCGTGATTGAGAGTTTGAAATCGCTACCGGGACGCAAAAATCTCGTTCTCGTCTCCGGCGGATTGCCGCTCTTCGACTCCAGCCAGAGCGGGCGCGAGGCGCAGGTCGGCGTCACCAATCCTTCTGTGGGCGGCATCTCCACCATCATCGGCAACATCACCCAACTCGTTAATTACCTAATTGGCAATGCCACGCGCGCCGGCGTCGTCGTCAACACGCTGGACGTGCGTGGGCTGAAGGCGACCGGAGCGGTCGCGAGGTTCGTGGACACCCCTGGCAAGAGCGCGCTTGGCGGCGGGACGCTCGCCGGCAGCGACGAAAATGCCTCCTTTGGCCGTTCAGCTGATACCGCGCTCCTCGGACGTAGTCCCGCCGGCGATCAGGCCGGGCTGCGTGAACTGGCTGAGCGCACCGGCGGCGTCAGCATCATCAACAGCAACAACTTTGGCACGGGTCTCGATAAGGTGCTGACTCGCAGTAGCGGCTATTATCGTCTGGCATATACGCCGTTCGAGAAGTTCGACGACAAGTTCCGCAAGATTGAGGTCAAGGTCAGACGCAGCGGCACGCGCGTCTATGCCGCTGCGGGCTACGTGGCGCGCGACGAGCGCAGCGACAAGCCGCGCACCAAAGAGGAAGAGATTATCGCGGCCACGCGCTCGCCTCTTGCAAAGCGCGATCTGGACGTTGCAGCGGCCTTGCAATACAAGTTTGTGCCGGAGAAAAACCAAGCTGAAATAGATGTCAACACGCTTGTTGACGCCCATAAGCTCAACTTCAAACAGTCGCCGGATGGAAAATATCAAGCGTCTTTCGATATCGCCGGCTTCATCTTTGACGAACTCGGACGCTCGCGCGGCGGCATCAGCCAGACGGTCAACGCCACGCTCACGCCGGAGGGCTATCAGCGCGCACTGGCGACGGGTATCAGCTACTCGGCCAGCACGCAACTCCCGCCGGGCTACTATCAGGTTCGACTCGCCGTGCGCGAGGCGGGCACGGGCAACGTGGGAACGGTCTCCAGATACTTCGAGGTTCCAGACCTCACGAACAAGCGTCTGGCGGCGAGCAGCCTCTATCTGTATGCGATTGAGCAGCAGCCCGGCAGTAAGACGGCTCCGCAGTCTCTGGGCGCTACGCCACGACTCACGCGCAAGCAGGATTTGCGTTATGCGGTCGTGGTCTATAACGCGAAACTCGCCAACAATCAGCCGCAGTTGCGTTCGCAACTCATCATCGCGCAGAACGGAAAGGTCTTGTTTCAGGAACCTGAGCAGCCGGTCGAGACAAAGGGCAGCAGCGCGACACAGTGGGTTAAGGTCGGGCAGTTGGGACTCTCCAAAGTAATGCCGGGACGCTACCTCATCACCGTCGTTGTGACCGACCCGCTGGCCGACAAGAAGTACCAGAAACTCGCACGGAGCGCTGAGTTCGTCGTCGAGTGAGTTTCGCCGGCCAACGGACGCCAACTCCGAATTTTCTTCGTCGAGAGACGGGTTCGCAAAAAATCAAAGCGGCAGGAACATCTATTTCCTGCCGCTTTGACTTTTTCTGCGTGATGCAGGGTCAGCACGCGCGAGCGTCAACTAGAGCGGCGCACAAAAAAAGGGAGAGCCTTTTTTGAAGAGGCTCTCCCGGAAAGTGAAACTGCTTTCACAGTCTCAACAGATTAGAAGGTGATGCGGAGACCGAACTGCACGCGACGGCTGCTCAATTCCATGGCCTGCCGGTCGTTGAAGCCGACGAAGCTGCCTGCGCCGCCGAAGGCGCCCGCGTCCTCGACTACGGTGTCGGGCAGGGTGCTCCCGAAGGCGACACCGTACCCCGGGTTCGGGTGGTTGAGGGCGTTGAAGAGTTCCGCACGGAACTGCACCTTGACTCTCTCCGTAATATTCGTGTTCTTGAAGAACCCGATGTTCATCTGGTTAAGCGCCGGGCCGCGCTCGCTGTTGCGTCCAACGGTGCCGTACGGAGTGCCGAACTTCAGCGCTGCTCCGGGCCCGTTGAAGATGAGCCGGACATCGTTTGGCGTTACGGGCACGAGGTTGCCCGTCGTGTTAAGTTCGTTCAGCGAGTAGAAGCCGGTCGGGCTCGGGGTGAACCCCGCGAAGCCGTAGAAGCTAACGTCAATATCGCTGATGCCTACCGTGTTCCTCGGCGCGTGGCGGCTACCCGCAAAGGGCCTGAGTACAAACCCCTTCTGCTCCTTGAAGTGTGGGATGTCCCAGATGAAGTTTAGCGAGCCAGCGTGCCGGCGGTCATTGCCCGAAAGGCCCTTCTCACCGGCATTGATGTTGAACGGGTTCTGAGCGAAGGCGCCCTCGCCGAACGAGAAGACTTCCGAGGCGTTGTCGAGCGTCTTCGACCAGGTATAAGACGCGCCGACGGTGAACTGGTTGAAGAGCCGCCCGTTGTAGCGTGTCTGCATGCTGTTATAGGTCGAAGAGCCGGTGTTCTCACGCGTGCGGAGCTGGCCTTGCTGGAGGATGCGTCCGTTGCAAACGCCCTCGTTATCCGGTGTGGCCGTGTTGTCAATGCAGGTGAGCGGCGCAACGCCCGGCGGGAGCAGGTTCGGGAAGGCCGGGAAGTTGAACACCGTAGAGCCGAAGCCCGCCGATGTAAACCCGTTCGCAATGCCGCCGTTACTGAACGTGCCGGCGAGCGAACCACTCGTGCGGCGAATGTTGCTTCCGACGAACGGGTTGCGGTTGATGCTCTGGAAGAGGCCGACGCCGTGGTTGCCGACGTAGCGTATCTCGGCCACGTTGTTGCGGTTGAACTGGCGTTGAATGCCGAACGAATACTGCTGCGAGTAGGGCGAGTGGAAGTCCTGCCCGACTCTGGTTTGGTTGAAGAACTTCGGGTCGAACGTGTTCCTCTGAATGAACGCGCCGAGGGCGGAGCGCACCACATCGCCGGTCGGGTTCGCCGGCAGGCGGAAGAGCGGTGCGGTCAGGGTGCCAGTGTTGTTGATGGTATTGTTGAAGACCGTCGGGGTCGAGGTCGAGACGTTCAGCAAGAGGTTATAGAACGCCGGGTCGTAGGCTATCGAGTAACCTCCGCGGATGACAGTTGCATCGTTTTCGCCGAAGAGCATGCGGGAGAAGCCGCCGTTGCCCCAGCGCGGCGAGTAGGCGAAGCCCACGCGCGGCGCAAAGTTGTTCTTATCAGCCGGGATGAACGGCACAGTGCGCTGTTCAATCGGAATGCTCTGCCGCCATAATGCCCGGGCCGGATCGCTCTCGCGCTCGACGGTGATTTTGTTCAGGGTGTTAATGGGCTGGCCCGTGAACTCGTAGCGGACGCCGAGGTTCAGGGTCAGGTTTTCGCGGACCTTAAAGTCGTCCTGGACATAGTAGAACTGGTCGTTCTCCTTGTAGTTGATCCTCGGCTCGCCCGCGGCCAGAGTCACAAAGTCAGGGGAGTTGGCGACGAGGCGGGCGGTGCTGCTGAACCTGAACTGCCCGTTGATGAACGGTAGGAAAGGAACGCCGTTGTCCAGGTTGCGGTAGTCAACGCCCATAATCAGTGAGTGACGGCCCATCGTTATGGAGAAGTTGTCGCTGGCTTGGAACACACGAACTTGACGCCCCTGCGGAAGATTAGTGGCCGGGCCAATTCCTTGCAGGGTCGTGCCGGTCGTGTCGCGGATACCAGAGAAGCTAAGGTTGGTGAATGCCTTATCAATATCCGCCGCATCAGGGATGCAGCCCTTGAGCGGGTCGGCGAGCGGGCCAGTACATGCACCACCGAAGATCACCGAAAGCTTCTGCCAGGCGACCTTGGCCTCGTTGACGGCGCGGCTGCCGATCTGACGTGTGTAGGCGCCATTCAGGTTGCGGCTAGAGAACGGGATGCTCCCACCAAAGCCGTTTGATAGGCCGAGCGTGCCCGTCTCGGGCGATTGCTGATAGCGATACTTGATGTTGAAACTGTCCTTACTGGTGGGATTGAAGTCACCGCGCAGGCCGTACTCCTTCTGGTCGAACGGGAGTGCGAGCGGGTACTGCGGGAAAGCCGTGGGAACGACGACGGCGTTGGCACCCGTGCAAGCCAGCGTTGGGTCGCGAGGGAAGCAGAGCGTGCCCGTCGGGGCTGTCGCTTGTGCAATCGCGTTCGGCTGGAGGGCGAAAACGCTCTGGTTGATGAGAACCGCGATGGCCGGGTTGCCGGGGAATGCTGTAGCCAGTGTCGCCAGACCCGCACGCGTGATGGCCGGGTTGCCCGCTTGGAAGTTGAACTGCTGACGCTGGCGAATGAGCTGGCCGTCAACGAAGAAGAACGCTTTGTTCTTGACGATGGGGCCGCCGAAGGTGCCACCGAAGACGTTGCTGATGAACTTGTCGCGCTTACTGCGGCTCGGATCGGCGCGCTCGGCATTAGTCATCGCGTCGAGCGCGCTGGAGTTGCGGTGGAACTCAAAGCCCGATCCGTGGAACTCGTTGCCGCCGCCCTTGGTCACGATGTTGATCACCGCGCCCTGATTGCGACCGTATTGCGCCGAGTAGTTGTTGGTGATGACCTGAAATTCGGCCACGGCGTCCTGATTGTCAACGAAGAAATTGGGGCCGCCGATGGTCAGGTCGTTGTTGTCCGTCCCATCGAGCGTGAAGTTGTTCGAGCGGGCGCGGTTGCCGTTGACCGACAGCGTAGTGCCGTTCGAGTTGACGTTGCCGAAGCCGGGGACGACGCCCGGCGCGAGTAGCGCCAGCGTGTCAATACCGCCGCCGGCGGAGTTCGACGGCAGGTCTTGGACCTTGCGCGTCTCAAAACTCGAAGAGATTTGCGAAGTAACCTGCGCGAGTTCCTCGCCGCCGGCCACAACGGTTACTTCCTCGCTCACCTGACCGGGTTCGAGCACCGGGTCGAGTGGGTTGTCTGTTCCGAGTTTCACGTCCACATCCGTAACGTTCGAGCGCTTGAAGCCCGTGCCCTCAATCGTCACGGTGTATTTTCCGGGCTTGAGGTTCGTGATTCTGTAAACGCCCTCGCCCGAGGACGTAAAAGGTCCAAAAGTTTCGCCAGTATCTTGATTCTTCGCGGTGACTTTTGCGCCGGCGACCGCGCCGCCCGCCTGATCTTTGACGGTGCCCGTCAGGTTGCCGGTGGTGGCCTGTGCAGCCTGACCGAGATGGAACAGAGCCAGAGAGAACTTCGTTCCCCCCAACTCATACGAGGCTCTCAACTCTTTTTCTGCCCGACTCAAGTCGTTGAGACCCATGAAGGCCAGCCCGGCGTAAAGATGAGCTGCCGGAGAACTGGCGTCCAGAGACAGCGCCTTTTCCAAAGTCGTTGCGGCTTCTGAAAATTGGTGTTGCTGGACGAGTACTACTCCAAGATTGAGCTGCGGATTGAAGGTCGCGGGATCAATCTCAATGGCGCGGCGAAACTCTTCAGACGCCTCGTCTAGTTTCCCTGCACTCAACAGGTAAGTCCCCAGATCGTTGTGCGCCATCAGGTAGCCCGGATAAATCGCGATGGCTTTCCGCAAATGCGTGATGGCATCCGTCGTCTTCCCGTCCGCGCCCGCTTGCTGCGCCCGGTTAAATTCCTTAACGGCGCTGGCAGGTGCTTTCTCGTTCGAGCCTCTGGCGGAGACCACGCCGGGCGCGGCCTTTGACTGCGTGCCTGGAACTTTTTTCTCCTTCAGACTAATGGTGACGAAGGCTGTCATGGCACGTGGCACGAAAACCCGTTCAGTGGTGATTTCAAAACGACGCTCGCGATCGGCCTCGACCTCGACGGTGTAATCGCCGGGCGGGAGTCCCTCAAACAGAAACTGTCCCATCAGATCGGTGTAGATAAAAGCTTCCGTGCCGCGCATCGTCTGCAAAGAGACCTTAATCGGCTCCGAGATATATGTGCCGTTCGGCATCACGATCCGGCCACGAATACTGCCGTGTGTGGTGTCGGCGGACTCCTCAAGAGTCGGACGCTCAGGACGCGACGGCCTCTCCGTCTGGGCGCTTGCAACCCCGACAGAGAACAACACGAAAATCAGGCCGACTATGAGTTTAATAATATCCCTCGTAGCACTCTCTGCGCTGAACAACCTTGAATTGTAAAGTATGCTTGCTGATCGTTTTCAGGAACTGAAACGGTGCAGAAAGATTAAAGCAAGCATTATGCCTTGCCCCGCAGGAGAGTTAAATGAAGATATGACATGGCATAATTTTGGCTTGAGGTCACCGGTTATTCATATTTTTGGATAGAAGTACGATTTTATGAAGAGCGTAGGAAGCGTCCTTCAAGCTTTGAGATGTGCGCTCCAGCCCTCTTGCCCTCACGTAATCAGAGGCGACGTAAATGCCCGCACGATACACCTCGGCGGCCACCACGCCGTGAATCGTCACTTCGTATTCGAGCGCGAAACTCTGCATCTTCTCATCAGCACCCGCCGCCGGTGATGCCGTCATGCTGCCGGCGCGCACGGCTTCCATCTCGGCGCGATTCTCGAAATAGGTACGTCCGCGCTGAAGGATAATGTAGAGCGGCGGCGCGCCCGACGTTGATGAAGCGGCTTCTTCAAGCACATTGAATTGCGGGTCGGAGATGGCGCGTGGGCGCAAATCCGTGCGCCCGAATTTTTCGAGGTAGTAACGCACCGCGCCCGGCGTCTCGTGCGCGATGGTCGCGCCCGCCGGCGCGTGTTCGCAGACGTACTTGACGGCCTCGCGCAAACCGTCG
>JAIVJG010000064.1 GCA_020200155.1 Acidobacteriota bacterium
GCCGCGCCGAATTGAGGATCGAGGCTTAATGCTTGTCTTGCCTCGCGCTCGGCGTCGCCCGTTTTATTGAGCAGCAGTAAAGAGGAGGCGAGTCCGACGTGAGATTTGGCGTCAGGCCGCAGCTTCACAGCCTTCTCGAATGCTTTGCGGCTTTCCTTACCTTTGCCCGCCCGGTTGAGGGCAAGACCGAGGTTGTACCAAGCATCCGCATCCTTCTTTCGCCCTTCGGCCACGGCACGCAGTTGAGCGATTGCGCTCTCCTGCATGTCGGATGAGGTTGCCGCCATGCCTGAAGATTGCCGCGCGGAAGTTCGCGAGCCGGGAACAAAGAAGCCGCTCCCGCAGCAGATGAACAACGTGGAGGCGACGCAGGCAGTTTTGATGGCGTGTGGTCTCAACATCTCAACCTCAGCGGAATGTATTGTGCAACGGCGGACATAATGAAGGCGGGGCGATGTCGGACATCAGCCCCGCTTCTTAGTTTAGCACCGAGCGTGAAAGTTTAGACGCCCGCGCCGCAGCACTTTTTGTATTTCTTGCCGGAGCCGCAGGGACACAGTTCGTTCCGGCCCACCTTGGGCTGGTCGCGCGTGACGGTCTTGGTGCGCGCGGCCTCTTCGCCGGCGGCGGTCGCTCCCTGATTCGGCCCCGTGAAAGTCATTGAAGTGGGGCGGCGTGCGCGACGCTGCTGAAGTTGTTCGGGCGGCGTCTCGGCGACGACCTGAAGGTTGAAGAGGGTGCGAATCGTGTTCGTGTCAATGCGGTCGAGCATCGCCTGGAACATATCGAAGCTTTCCTTCTTGTACTCGACGAGCGGGTCTTTCTGGCCGTAGCCGACGAGGCCGATGCCCTGCTTGAGATGGTCAATGGCGAGCAGGTGGTCTTTCCACTGCGCGTCAATGATGTTGAGCATGATGATGCGCTCGTAGGTACGCATCGCCTCGGCCCCGACCTGCGCTTCTTTCTCGACGTACCCCGCTTCGAGCCGCTGCCACAGTTGCTCTTCGAGTTGTTGCGAGGTGGAGTTGACGAAATCAATGCCCTCGGTGTCGGCGTCGAGCGCGTAGACGGCGAGGAGTTGCACCCTGAAGTTCTCGACATCCCAGTCGTCGGGCGAGGCGTCGGGGTCGGCGTACTGCTTGACGTAGTCGGAGAGCAAGTCCTTCGCGACGCCGAGGACGTACTCGCGCTGGTCTGGCTGTTCCATCAACTGCCGGCGCAGGCCGTAGATGGTTTCGCGCTGGCGATTCATTACGTCGTCGTATTCAAGGAGGTGTTTGCGCGACTCGAAGTTGCGCGCCTCGACAGACTTCTGCGCCGACTCGATGCGCTTCGAGACCATCTTCGACTCGATAGCGACGCCCTTCTCCATCCCCAGCCGCTGCATCAGAGCCTTGACCTTGTCGCCCGCGAAAATACGCATCAAATCGTCTTCGAGCGAGAGGAAGAAGCGCGACGCGCCGGGGTCGCCCTGTCGTCCGGCGCGTCCGCGCAACTGGTTGTCAATGCGTCGCGACTCGTGGCGCTCTGTGCCGATGATGTAGAGGCCGCCGAGAGCGACGACTTCCTTGTGCTCTGCGTCAACGAAGCGTTTGACGTGCGCCTCGGATTCCTTTAACTGCTCCTCGGTCGCCTCGTCCGGGTCAACCTCCTGGCGCTTGAGATACTCGCGCGCGAGAAATTCAGGATTGCCGCCGAGCAGGATGTCCGTGCCGCGACCGGCCATGTTGGTCGCAATCGTGATCGCTCCCTTGCGTCCGGCCTGCGCGACGATCTCGGCCTCGCGCTCGTGGTGCTTGGCGTTGAGGACGTGGTGGTAGTTCGGAATACTGCCGTCGCCTTCGATGAGAATGTTGCCGCGCTCGTCCCTGTGCGGGACGCCGATCTTCGAGAGGCTGCGCGAGATGACCTCGGAGTTCTCGACCGAGACCGTGCCGACCAGCACTGGCTGCCCGCGGTCGTGCGCCTCCTTGATTTCCTCTACCACGGCGTCCCACTTTTCGGGGAGCGTGCGATAGATCACGTCCGAGTTGTCGCGGCGAACCATCGGCTGGTTCGTCGGGATGACGGCGACTTCGAGCTTGTAGGTCGAGTCGAACTCGGCGGCCTCCGTCTCCGCCGTGCCGGTCATGCCGGAGAGTTTTTCGTAGAGGCGGAAGTAGTTTTGCAGCGTGATGGTGGCGAGCGTCTGGTTCTCGCGCTCGATCTTGACGCTCTCCTTGGCCTCGACCGCCTGATGCAGCCCGTCCGACCAGCGGCGACCCTTCATCAAGCGCCCGGTGAACTCGTCAACGATGATGACCTCGCCCTCTTGAATCACGTAGTGATGATCGAGCCTGTAGAGCGTGTGCGCTTTGAGCGCCTGCTCGACGCAGTGCAGCATCTCCATGTTTGAAGGGTCGTAGAGATTGCCGACGCCGAGCAGACGTTCGGCCTTGTCCACGCCGTCTTCGGTGAGCACTGCCGAGTGCTGCTTCTCGTCGAGGAGATAGTCGCCGGGGCCGGGCTTCCCTTCGTCGTTCAACTCCGCGCGCTTCAGGTGCGGGATGATGGCGTCGGCCTTGTAATACTTGTCCGTCGCTTCGTCGGACGCGCCGGAGATGATGAGCGGCGTGCGCGCCTCGTCAATCAGGATCGAGTCCACCTCGTCCACGATGCCGTAGAAGTGCGGGCGCTGGACGCAGGTGGCGAGGTCGAACTTCATGTTGTCGCGCAGGTAGTCGAAGCCGAACTCGTTGTTCGTGCCGTAGGTGATGTCGGAGGCGTAGGCGTCTTTGCGTTCCCAGTCGTCGAGGTCGTTGACGATGGCTCCGACGGTGAGTCCGAGGAAGCCGTAGATGCGTCCCATCCATTCGGCGTCGCGCGAGGCGAGATAATCGTTGACGGTCACGACGTGCACGCCGCGAGCCGTCAGCGCGTTGAGGGTCGCGGGCAGCGTCGCGACGAGCGTCTTGCCTTCGCCCGTCCGCATCTCTGCGATGCGTCCCTGATGAAGCGCGATGCCGCCGATAAGCTGCACGTCGAAGTGGCGCATGCCCGTGGAGCGCACGCTGGCCTCGCGCGTCAGCGCGAAGACTTCGGGCAGGATTTCGTCGAGCGCCTCGCGCGTGCGTCGCTTGCGCTCGGTGCGTGCGGCCTCGTCACTGCCCTGCATGTCGCCGACGGCCTGCGCCACCTGCTCGCGCAGTTCGACGATGCGGGCGCGCATCGCGTCGTCCGAGAGCGCCTTGACGGACGGCTCCAACTCGTTGATGCGCGTGACGACGGGCAGCAGGCTCTTGATGTATCGCTGGTTGCTGCTGCCGAAAACTCTGGTCAGAAATTTATCAATCATGGCCTTTACCTTAAAGAGCTAAGTCGAGAGGAAAGAGGCGAAAAAGCGCGGCCAACGAATCATCGGCGGCCAGTCGTCGCTGCCTCTTGCAAAACACGCAGGCGCGCTCTTAGAAGCGCAACGTGCGATTGTAAGTGAGCGGTTGATAGTGAGGCAAGCGGGCCTCATCCTTGAGATGAAGGCTGGCACGCCTGCTCTTTAAGGCTAGTTCGGCGTGATTTGTTTGAGGAGGATGTTGCCCAACGTCTCGCGCGGCATGTCGAGGTTCATCACGAGCTGCTTGCCGCTCGCGGAGACTTTCATGTTGTTGAGGACGACGGCCTCGTCGCTCCCGCGTTTCATAATGCGCCCGATGTTAATCATCGAGCGATAGCCGCGCGCCATCTCTTCGGCGCGCTTGTCGGAGGGCGTGTCCGAAGCCGTCTGCGTCGTGAAGCGTTCGCCGTCGAGCGTAAACGTCATACGCACGTGCGACACGTCTTGCAGGAAATTCAGCGCGTGGCTCGTGTTGAGAGAGACGACGAAATCCTGCGCGACCTTCCTGAAGGTAGGGTTGGCGGCGGACGCGCCCGTGTAAGAGATGTTGCTGAGCGTGCCGTCTTCGGCGCGGTCGCCCTCGACCGTAATCGCACGCGGGGCGCTCAGGTCGAGCTTGCCCTGATCCTTCAACTGCCTGGCGCGTGCGAGGAACGCGCGCAGCGGCGCGAGGTTGGTTCTGGTTTCTGATTTCACCTTCGCGCCCGCCGCCACGTCCTTCGCCTGCTTCGCGGCGGCAGACAAAAAGCCGCCTGCGACGGACGGCAGCACGCCGAGCGCCAGCGCGCCGAGCATCACATAGAGCACGAGCGGGCGTGCGGCTCGCGCCGGAGCGTTGTGCCCTTCGGCGGAAGCGCTCTTGACGGCGCGCGTGTGTTTGCTGTGCGGATTGTTTTTCATCATTGCGGTAGTTTCAATGCCCCTTGCTCGATTAATCGCCGGACGGTTTTTGCTTGGCGAGCATCTGCGCGATCATCTTACCGGCGGCGTCGCGCGGCATCTCGAACGTCATCAGAAACTGCTTGCCGTCGCGGTCAACCTTCAAATTTTTGTAAAGCTCGCCCTCGTCCGTGCCCTGCTTGGCGATGCGCCCGGCGGCGAGCATGAGGCCGAGGCCGTTCAGCATCTCCGAGGCACGCGCCTCCGATTCGACTTCGCTGACGATCTTGATGGAGACGTTCTGCCCGTCGAGCTTGAGCGACATCTTGACCGTCTTGGCCCCCTTGAGCACGACCAGCACCTTGCTCTCGCTGATGGCGTTGACGAGCGCACGCGCGAACTCTTCGAGCTTCGCGTCGGTCGCGAAACCGTCGAGCTTCACGGTATCGCGGTTGAGCGTGCCGTCTTCGTTGCGCTCGCCCTCCGCCGTCACGTCAATCGTGCCGTCGAGCTTGAGGCTGCCCTGTTCAATCATCTCCTTGCCTTTCGTGGCGAGGTCTGCGAAGGGCTTGGTGTTGATCGTGGGCGGGCGCGGCGTGTTGTATTTGCCGGCGACCTCGTCGAGTTTCTTTTCCGCTTCGGCCCTGGCCTTTTCGTCGAGCGTCGGCGTTGCGCCCGGCGTCGGGCTGGCGCTGGCCTTAGCGACTTCCGGCGAAGCGGCGGGTTGCGGCGTCGGCGAAGCGGCGGGCGTCGGTATCCTGCGCGCCCTCATGCGCGGCACGGGCCTCGGTCTGGGGATGAAGACCGGGGGGGGCGGCGGAGCCTGTTGCGCCATGAGCATCGGGTCGGGGCCTACGGGTGCGTTCGGCGCGAAGTAGTCCGGCGGGTAATAAAGTTTCTGGTACGGTTCGAGCTTGACGAGTGTTGCGCGCTGGCCGATCAGCGTCTTGTCGTAATCTTCGTTGACGAACTGTATGCCGGCGAACTCGCCCGCGACGCGAAACAAGCTTTGCAGTTTGGGGACGTAGACCACGGCGACGAAAAACAGCCCGTGCAGGACGACCGAAGCCGTCAGCAGGCGCGACATGATAGGCCAGCGCGGCACCCTGTTAATCTCGAAATTTCCGAAAAGTTCAGCCATTGTTTGACCTATCCAGCCGTGTCGCCGCCCGCCGAGTCCAGACGTTTTAGACGCCGAATGTGCGCCGGGCGTTGCGAAGCGCACACAAAAGTTATCACTACGAGGGCACTTTCCACAAAGTTCATAGGTTAGAATGCGTGTTCATGGCACGTTCACGCGGAGGCGGAGGCAGGCGAGCGCGGCGAGGGCTGCGCGGTCGCCGTGCGGGACAGGACGGTGACGCGCAGGAAACACGCGGCGGCGGTCGCGCCGATTCGTCGCGCGGCAAGGCGGGCAGGCCGCCGACACGCGCGCCGGTCGCGGCGGTCGAGGATGCTTCGCGCGTGGCGAGCCGCGCGGCGCGTTCGCGTCCGCTGCGACAGTTGCTCGAAGGCATCGGCGCGCCGGAAGCGAAACCTTTCCAGCCAGATTCTTTCCAACTCGAGGCGCTCGCCGCGCTCGAACAGGAAGACGTGCTCGTCACCGCGCCGACGGGAAGCGGCAAGACGTGGATCGCGCGCGAGGAGATCAGGCGTCTGCTCGCGGAAGGCAAGCGCGCGTGGTACACGAGTCCGCTGAAGGCTCTGACGAACTCGAAGTATCACGAGTTCACAGCCGAGTTCGGCGCGGAGCGTGTCGGCATACTGACGGGCGATCGCAAGGAGCGCGGCGACGCGCCGCTCATCGTCGGCACGACCGAGGTCTACCGCAATCAACTGTTCGACGCGCTGCGCGGCGGCGAGGGCGTCAACGCAGACCTCGTCGTCTTCGACGAGGCGCACTATCTTTCAGATCAGGATCGCGGCCACGTCTGGGAAGAGGCGATTATCCTGACGCCGCCGCGCGTGCGTCTGCTCCTGTTGTCGGCGACGGTCGGGCGCGCGGAAGAATTCGCGGAGTGGATCGGCGAAGTACGCGGCACACACGTCCGCGTCGTGTCTCGTCCCGGCGCGCGGCCCGTCCCCTTGCGCGCGGCGTTTCTGTACCCGGACGGCGGACTGACGCCGCTCCTCGACGATGCGGGACGCTTCAATTCAGAGATCACGCGCTTCATGCAGACGACGAAGGACGAGAGGCAAGCGCCGCGCGGCGGTCGCTTCGCGGGGCGCGGCGGGCCTGCGCGTCGTCCGGGGATGCCGGAGATGCCGCCGTCCAGCCTGCTCGCTTCGCTAGGCTCTTACGACCTGCTACCCGCGATTGTCTTTCTGCCGACGCGCAAACGCTGCGACGAGGCGGCGGTGGAATCCGCCTTCGCTCCTCGACGCGGCGACAACGTGCTTGAGCGGCGCGACGCGCGGCGCGCGATTTTGAGTGAGTTGGTCGAGCAATATCCGGAGGTGCGAACGCACAGGCATTGGGACATCGTCGTGCGCGGCGGCGTGGCGTCGCACCACGCCGGGCATCTGCCTGCGTGGAAGCTGGCGATTGAGCGACTGATGAGCGCGGGCGCGCTCGACGCGATTTTCGCGACGGCGACGGTCGCGGCGGGCGTGGATTTTCCGGCGCGCACGGTCGTCCTCGGAAACATAGATGTGCGTAGAGGGCACGGCTGGCAGTCGCTGACGGCTTCGGAGTTGCAGCAGATGACGGGACGCGCGGGCAGGCGCGGGCGCGACCGCGTGGGCTTCATCGTCGCCGCGCCGGGGCCGCATCAAGACCCGCAGAAGATGGCCGCGCTGCTGGGCGCACCGCCCGACCCACTGGAGAGCCAGTTTCGCGCCACCTACACGACGCTGCTTAACCTGCTCGACGCCTACGGCACTTTCGCGCAGGTGCGCGACATCGCAGAGCGGAGCTTCGCGCGGCGCGACGCCGTCGAAGACTTCGCGCGTCTGGAACGCGAGCGCGCCGACGCCGAACGACGGATGAGAGAGAAGCTGGCGGAGGCGGGCTGCAACCTGCCGCCCGGTGCAGCGCGAGGGCTTGAACGTCTGGCGAGCGCACGCACGCGCCTGCTGGAAAACGCGCCGCGCACGCGCGCCGACGTGTGGACGCGCTGGCTCGACAGGGAGGTCGTGCCCGGTCGCATCGTCGGCATCGGTCGCGGCAGCCGTCGTCTCGTCTTCGTCACGGAGCGGCGCGGCGACGGACTCGTCGGCGAGCGTGAAGACGGGCGTCGCGCATCGCTTGCGCTCGAACGCGTCGGCAGAATTTTTGCCGAGCGCTACCCGCTCGCCGATGAACGCCGCGACGAGGCATTTGATAACGTGCGTGACGGGCGCGCGACGCCTCTCGCGGAGCCTCGCCTGCGCGACGCGCGCTCGCCATCGAACGAGGCCGTCGCGCTCATCAGCGATTTGATTGACGGCCTGTCCACGCGCAGCGACGGCGCGGCGGCGAGCAGCGGCGACGAAGCGAAGCGTTGTGAAGAGGCTCTGTGGTCTGTCATCAGGGAGGCGGAAACCATCGAGCGGATGGAGCGTCGCATCGAGGCCATGCGCGAGGAAGTCTGGCAGCCTTTCGAGCAGCGTGCGCGCGTGCTTCAACACTTCGGCTATCTCGATTTCTTCGCCGAACGCGTGACGGAGCGCGGGCGCTGGCTCGCGGACTTGCGCCTCGACCGCCCGCTGCTCGTCGG
>JAIVJG010000162.1 GCA_020200155.1 Acidobacteriota bacterium
CTGACCGTGCAAGTGTCGGCTCAAGTTAACACCGCGAGTCTGACCGGACTCGTCACCGATTCAGCTCATGCCGTGATACCCAACGCGTCGGTGACGGTGAAGAATAAGGCGACCGACGCGGAACCCTCCGCCACGACCGACAGCTCAGGCTATTATACCTTCGCCAGCCTGCCTATTGGGACGTACACCGTCACAGTAGAACTTCAGGGATTCAAGAAGGCCATTCACGACAATATAAATCTGGAAGTGGGTCAGAAGGCTCGCTTAGATACCACTCTGGAAGTGGGTGCCGTGAGTGAGTCGGTCGTGGTGGCTTCAGGCGCTCCACTGCTGACTACTCAAGAAGCCACGACCGGCGGGGTGATAGAAAATCGGATGGTCGCTCAACTGCCCCTGAGCGGACGCAACTGGGACGACTTGATTAGCCTCGTTCCAGGTGTGCAGGCGGATCGTTACACCGAAGAAGGAGGCGGCACGGCTAACGGGCGCACCGGTGGTGCCAACGTGCACGGCGTCCGCTCGTTACAAAACAATTTTGTCCTCGACGGCGCGGACAATAACTCGATCTCGGAGAACGTGCAGGAACTGACCACGCAGGTGGCGCGGCCATCCGTGGATTCGATTCAAGAGTTTAAAGTGAGCACGAATCCGTATTCTGCCGAAAACGGTCGCAGCCCCGGCGCGCTCATTAGTGTGACCACCAAGAGCGGCGGCAACGAGTTTCACGGAACGCTTTACGAGTTTCTTCGCAACGATGCCTTCGACGCCAATAACTTCTTCAATAATCGCGCCGGACGCGCGAAGCCTCCCAACAGGCAGAACCAATTTGGCGGCAACCTTGGCGGCCCAATTTATCTGCCGCACTTTGGAGAAGGCGGCCCGTCTACTTATAGCGGTAAGAACAAAGCCTTCTTCTTCTTCAACTATGAAGGGACGCGCATTCGCAAAGGGATCACACGACTAGGCAACGTCCCGCTGCCGAACGAGATTAGAGGCGATTTTTCTGCCGCCGCCGCCGCAGCCAACCGGGTAACTTATGCCACGCTCTTTGACCGTGTTGGCGACTGCCGGGCGAAAGTGCCCACGGCCTTCAACGCCAATGGGTCGTTCATCAACAACCAGATTCCCGCAGCGTGTCTCGACCCGTTGGCCCAAAAGATTCTGGGCCTTGTGCCGAGTGCTAATATCGTCCCAGGATCAGGCCCACTTAACCTTGCCAACTTCGTCCGTAATCCCGGAATCGTGGATGATACCGATAGCTACACCGGGCGTGCGGATTGGCAGGCGAATTCAAATAACAGCCTCTTTGTCCGCTATACCTTTTCAGATCGCTTTCGCTACATTCCCGGCATCTTTGGCGGAATCATTGACGGCACCAGCACCTCAGCCGCCGGTCGGCTGAGCATGAAAGGTCAGTCTGCGGTGATCGGCTGGAACCGAGTTATTAGCGCCCGCATGGTAAACGAGTTTCGTCTCGGCTGGGGACGTAATAACTCGAGCGGCGTACAAGACCCTTTCGGCTTGAACACCCTCGCGGAATTTGGAATCAAAGGCGTGCAGGATTCTCCCATTTCCAGCGGTGGACTTTCGGGCATCGTGATTTCGGGGCGTGGAGGAACTACCCAACCGGGTGGTCAATCGGGATTTGACAAGCTCGGCTCACCAGACTTTTTGCCCAAGTTCCAGAGAACTAACCAATTCCAGTGGTCCGATGCCCTGAGCCTCTCCACAGGCGCTCATCAAATGAAGTTTGGGATTGATATACGCGGGCCGATGCGGAATATCTACCTGGACGTGCGTGATTTGCGCGGGACTTTGAACTTCGACGGCAATCGCACCGGCATCGGACTGGCTGACTTCCTTCTCGGTTATCCTTCTCAAGCCCAGTTGGGTAATCCGGCGGTGGTGGACTTACGCCTGAAGATGTACTCAGGGTTTTTCCAGGATGACTGGAAAGTCACCCCGAAGCTCACAATGAATCTCGGACTCCGGTACGATTACGCCACCTGGCCGTATGAAGGCGCAGACCGCCTGACGAATTTGGATCCGTTGACGGGTCAGAAGTTCACACCCGCCAACTCAAAATTTGGCAGGAGTCTGGTTAAGGCTGATAAGAACAACTTCGCGCCGCGAGTAGGCCTGGCTTATCAACTCACGAATGATACCGTCGTGCGGGCCGGCTATGGCCGGTTCTACATGTTGTTTGAACGCGCAGGCAGTGAAGATCAGTTAGCACTTAATCTGCCCTTCCAAGTCCCTGCCAATATAACCGCAGCCAACAACAATTCGACGGCCAACAACATCCGGCTTCAAACCGGCTTCAATATCTCTCTCGACCCGAATGCGGTAAACCCCATTCTTGTTCGTCTCCGTGCGGTCAACCCTGAATCGGTTAATCCCAGCATAGATCAGTGGAACCTCGGCGTGCAGCACTTGCTTCCCGGCAATATGGTGTTCACGCTTGACTACGTTGGAACGAAAGGCACACACCTCTCCACGCTCCGCAATTTGAACCAGCCTCTCTTCAATTCCAACGGCACCGTCATGAATGCCGTCATCAACGGCACTCTGCAACCCGTTCTACCTTATCCGAATCTCGGCCCAATCGAGTTCCGTGATAACGGAGGGAATTCGAGTTATCACGGTGGAGAGTTGACGCTTGAGAAGAGGTTCAGCCGGGGGCTGTCCTTCCGCACTGCTTACACCTTCTCGAAATCCATTGACGAATCGCAGGAGCACCTCGCCTCCGGCGGCACAGGCAGTTTTACACAGTCAGGCAACCGAGGCGAGCGGCGCGGCCCCAGCGACTTCGATGTCCGGCATCGCTTCGTCGGGAGCTACATCTATGAGCTGCCTTTCGGCAAGGGCCGCAGCTATCTCACCGACGGAGCACTAGCCCATGTTCTGGGCGGCTGGCGTATCAGCGGCCTGAGTAATATTCGAACAGGCCGCCCCTTTACCCTCAGCGCCAGCGGCAACAACACGACGCTCGGCGGTCCGCGCGGTGGAGGTTTGGTCGGGGCCTTCGCCGATTGCTTGCGAGACGGGAGTTTATCCGGGAGCGAGCGCACAATAGACCGTTGGTTCGACCCAACGGCATACGCCGTGCCCACCGCACTCAATCCCACCACAGGCACGGTGCAGGCTCGGCTGGGCACCTGCGGGCGCAACACACTGCGCGGCCCGGGCATTGTTAATTTCGACTTTGCACTGGCCCGAACATTTGGTGGCTTCGGCGAGGGACGCAACTTAGAATTTCGCTGGGAGATGTTCAATATGTTCAATACGCCGCAATTCGGGCTGCCTGATCGCAACATCTCTAATACCAGCGGCGTGGGCAAAATCACGTCCCTCGCAGGTGATGCGCGCGTGATGCAGTTCGCGCTGAAGTTCAATTTCTAACGACGCGCGATAGTGCGCACAGGTGTCCCGTCACCTGTGCGCACTATTTGTCTTATCGCCCGACTGAAGAATTGAAGCTGCTGAGCACTCCTCTTATGTCAGACCTAAAGACTGAGGAAACTATTCGTGTATTTCGGTGAAGCCGAACGCGGGTCGCGAGCGTGGTAAGACCGATGACGATGATATGCGCGCCACCCGTCTTAAAGCGGCCTGCAAGCGACTGACGTTCTGAACAGACTCAGCGACGCGGTTAACAGCCTGGAAGAGGGCAAGCTCATCATTTTGGTGGGCGTATCAAGCGGCGAGCCGCGCGTGAGGAGTAAAGAAATTGCCAACTCTCTGAATAGTTGTACTTGAAAGAAGTGTGGCGGAGAGGGTGGGATTCGAACCCACGGTGGCCTTTCGACCACTCCGGTTTTCGAGACCGCTTCTCCCGATCCGCTTAAAAAGGACGTGGTAAGAATTACTGAGAATGAACTACGCCGCAGCAAGCTGCGAAGTATCAAAATAGCTTGAGTTGTTCCTTGTGCAGTTGTGAGCTGGTTTAATTTAGGTAATTATCCCCTCACCGTAGGTAGCGAACGAAAGGCGAAGGATGTATTTTCATCGGCTCAAGTTTACATTTAGATTGCCGATTATAATACGGGGATGTTACATTGCGTCGCTCTCGTATCTCACTTGTCAAACTAGAACGCTCCCAATGGCTACCAAACCCAAACCTCATAGGCCAAGCGGCGGCCAGCAGCAACAGCGCATGATAGAGGTTCAACTCAATGGTGCGGTCTTGGCTTGAGCCTGAGCTTCGGAATCATACGTGAGTATGGGGGGCGATTACGGTAGAAAGCGAAGAGGGTAGCCACACGTGCTTCGTGGTCGAGCTGCCCGCAGCAATTTCACGAGAGGCGGAGCATGGGAGTGCCAAGAGTATTGCTGGTGGACGATGAGCCGAGCCTCCGCTGGACGATGTCGGAGTTCCTCAAACGCGAGGGCTACGAGGTGCTGGCGGCTGCCGACTTCGAGAGCGCGCTCTCTTTGTTAGGGGAGACATCTGTTGACGCGGCGGTGGTGGACATTATCCTGCCGGGTAGGAGCGGCGTCGATCTGTTGAAGGAACTGCGAAGCCGTGAGTCTTACATCCCCGTCGTCATGATTACGGGCGAGCCGAACCCATCACAGATTCCCGAGATCGTGCGCTCCGGGGCTTACGATTTCATCGCCAAGCCGGTTCTCAAGGAGGTGCTCGTTAAGGCTGTTTCGCGCGCCGTCGAGAAGAAGCGACTAATTGATGAGAAGCAGAGGCTCGAAGAGGAAATCAAGCGGCACGCTGAAGAGATGGAACTCCGTGTGGCCGAGCGCACGGCGGAACTGGCGGGGGCGCACGGCTTTCTCAATCTCGTGCTCGACAGTTCGACCGAATACGCCATCGTCGCCACCGACGTGAAGGGATATATCACGCTCTTCAATCGCGGCGCAGAGCAAATGTTCGGATACACGGCGGCGGCGGCGCTCGGCAAGAGACCCGGTGTCCTGCTCGGCCAACAGGACGACGAGCGACTGAATCAGGTTTTTCTGACGAGCGTGCAGGAGGCGGATGCCAGTGGTCAGTCCCAGTCAGAGGCGCGTTTCCGACGCGCCGGAGGTGAAGAGCTCGTCGCTTCGGTCGCCGTCACGCCAATACGCAATGACGGTGGAGTGATCGGCTATCTTGGCGTCATAAAGGATTTGACTGCCGAGCGCGAAGGCGCGGAGCTACTGCGCCGGATGCAGGAACGCCTCGCACATCAGGAGAAGATTGCCGCCCTGGGCCAGGTCGCCGCGCAGGTCGCCCACGAGGTGAAGAACCCGCTTGCAGGGATACTGCTCTACACAATGCACCTGCGCAGTAAGGTTGCCGACAAGCTCTGTGATGCCGAACTCGGACTCATTGATAAAGTGGTCGAGACGATAAATCACCTGTCGAGTTCGGTCGAACAGATACTTGCGTATGCCCGCCCGATACACCTCGTGCCGCGCCCCACAGACCTCAACCGCATCATCACCGACGTGATTCAATTGCTCCGATCACAGATCGCGGCTAGCCGCGTCGAGCAACAATTGGAACTTGAAGAGGCGTCGGGCTGCGCCTTGCTCGACGAAGCGTCGATCCGCTCCGCGCTCCTGAACCTCATCCTGAACGCCGTTCAGTCCATGCCCAATGGGGGCACGCTGTGTGTCAGGACACGCGCGACCGCCGCGGAGACGTTGCGCCTTGAGATAACAGACACAGGGAGCGGCATGACAGAGGAGCAGGTCAACAACATCTTCGAGCCGTTCTACACGACGAAGCGGCAGGGGCTGGGCTTAGGCATGCCTTACGCCAAGAGAGTGTTGGAGCAGCACCACGGGAGCGTGTCAGTCGAGAGCCGACCGGGTGAGGGCACGACCGTGTGGGTCGAGCTGCCGAGAGGAGTGGAGGAGAATTAAGATGTCGCGTCAACAACTGCAAGGCGGCCGAATTCTCGTAGTGGACGATGAGGCAAGCGTCACAGGCGCGCTCAAGCTCATCCTCGCAGAGAAAGGTCACGAGGTGAAGACGGCGAAGAGCGCCACCGAAGCGACCGCCGCGCTTAAAGACCGACCCTACGATCTCGTCTTCATTGATCTGCGCCTGCCTGACCAAAGCGGCATCGAACTGCTGACGCGCGTGAAGATGGACGCGCACGAGACTGAAGTGATCTTGATGACGGCGCACGGCTCACTCGACGTGACCATCGAGGCGATCAAGCGCGGGGCTTTCTACTATCTCGAAAAACCTTTCACGCCCGAACAGGTGAGCGCTCTCGCGTATCGCGCCCTGCAATTCAAAGCCGTCAAGAGCGAGAACCGCACCTTGAAGAATGCGCTCGTGGACAGCGGCGGCGACTTCGGGTTCATCGGTCGCCACCCGAAGATCAGGCAGATACATGAAGTTGTCCGCACGGCCGCGCCTTCGGACGCGGCCGTGCTCATCGAGGGCGAATCGGGCACGGGCAAGGAAGTGGTCGCCACTGCTCTGCACCTTGCGAGTTCACGCGCCGACCGCCCCTTCATTCGCATCAACTGCGCCGCGCTCCCCTCGGAACTTATCGAGTCGGAGCTCTTCGGTTACAGGAAGGGCGCGTTCACGGGAGCCGACCGGGATAAGCGCGGACTGATAGAGGCTGCTTCCGGCGGCACAATCCTCCTCGACGAGATCGCGGAGATGCCTACGCACCTCCAGACGAAACTCCTGCGCGTCCTACAGGAACGTCGTCTGCGACGCCTCGGCGACGAGCAGGAAATCGGCGTTGACTTTCGTCTCATCTCTTCAACTAACCGCGACACCTCGCTGATGATTGATGAGGGCGCGTTGCGCAAAGACCTCTACTTCCGCATCAGTACCATCAAGATCAGAGTCCCGCCGCTGCGCGAACGACCCGACGACGTGATGCTGCTCGCTGCGCACTTTCTGCGGCGCTATGCCGAAAAGTACAACAAAAACCGCATCCGCGGCGTCTCGCAAACGACGCACGAGCTCCTCGCGCGCTACGATTGGCCTGGCAACGTACGCGAGCTTGAATCGGTTATCGAGCACGCCGTCCTCTTCGCGCAGGAGGATCAGTTGATGCCGGAGGACTTGCCCGAACAGCTACACTCCGCGCAGGCGAAAAACTTCCGCTGCGTCATCCCGCCCTTCCTAACAATGGAAGAGATCGAGCGCGAGGCCATCGCGCAGACGCTCGAACGCACCGGCGGCAACGTGAAGAAGACCGCCGAGATGCTCAACTACCACCGCCCGACGCTCTATCGCAAGCTCAAAAAGTTCGGCTTCAAAGGTGGCCACACGCCTCAAGGTGACGAGGCCGAATCGCAGGATGCCGACGCATACAACGTTTCAGCGAACTAAAAGCACCCCACTTGTCCATCAAACCTCACGCGATAAGTGGCATGAAAGTTGATTTGTCGCTACACCGAACGACCCCCCGAACTCCCTCGCCTCGGCAGATGGAGCGGTCAAAAATTCGTCTATTGCAAATGAGGTGTCCATGTTTGGGCAGAGCCGTATTTTAGTTATTGACGACGAACAGAGTGTTGCCGACGCGCTGCGGACGATTCTGGAAGACGACGGCTACGAGGTCGAAATCACAGGCAATGGATATGATGGGCTGAAGCGCGCCGCCGAGTTGCCCTTTGCGTTGATCATCACTGATCTGAGTCTGCCGGACGCCTCCGGCATCGACGTGATCAGGGCCTCGCGTGAGCAAGGCTGCTCAAGCCGGATCATCCTTGTGACCGCTAACGCCACGCCCGAAGTTATCGCGGAGGCACACGCCTGCGGAGCCATCGAAGTCCTGTCCAAACCTTTCCTCCCCTCCGACATCCTCTCGCTCACTCGCGCCGTGCTGCAATCCGATAGCGCGACCGACCGCGACTCGTCATAGCATCGTCCTCAAGTGATTCACGCTGAAGCACGCGAGCCTGCGGCGTGATTCACGCTGAAACACACTATCCGCCGCCCCGCCACAACGTTCCGGCGATTTAAACCGATCTTCTTCTTTTTTCCTTGCATGTCACGTAGAGGCACAGTGATTGCCCGGTGAGAGGTCGTAGTTAAGTTTCCATCCCAACGCTTATGGCCCTGAGCGTTAGGTTCTTAACGATTAAGAACTAGCGTGGTAAGTCGCAAGACATTCCATGCGAACACTCCGTCGCTCGTGGCCCCGCAGCGTCGAGTTCTTACTTCCTTAAGAGCCGATTTGTAAGTTCCAGAACGACAATCGCATCAGCTCTCAAGAGGCGCGACGCCCAATGCCTGTCGTGTGCGACCGTTCGCGCCTCCTAACTTCGGACAGCCCCACGCTTCGCCCCTCGGCGCGAGTGAAAATTTCTCTCGCCGCTCAAAGGAATAGGTGTGTGCCTGCCCTGTGACTCACCTTAAAGGAGTAATGCATGATGGAGCAGAAAAACGGACGCCCTCGGCTCCCGAAGCTCGTCAGTGGCACTATCACTCTGATCGCCCTGTTGACACTGTGGTCCGGCATCGCGCCGGCACAGACGGGAGTGACAGTCAATCCACCTCCGCCACAGCCAACGCCAGCGCCTGCCGCGCCGCCCGCCGCCTCGTGCGGCAGGACGGTGACGGCAGATGTCGTCGCCATCGATCAGATCTATTTCTACAATCGCTTCGGAAGCTTCGATCCCGGTGGGATGATCTACGCCCTCAAGCGCGATATCGTCCCGATCAATCCTCAGGATTCGATCAAGCCCGGTAACGCACAACTCAGACCGGACAAACGCCCGCGCCCGCTCGTGCTGCGCGCCAATGAGGGCGATTGTCTGAAAGTCACCTTCACCAACCTGCTCGAGCCGACCGGAAATCCTAACGGCCCGTACGCCAACCAGCCCGCCGTGCAGCCATACCACATCGAAGCCCAGCGCGACTCCGGCGGCCAGCCGATGGTGGACGCCAACGGCGACATCATCCCCGTCACCGACGCGAACGGTAACCCCGTGCACACGCCCGTGCGCCTCCGCTCGGGCGACACTCCGGCGACGCGCACGGCTGGCGTCCACGTCAACGGACTCGACTACGTCGGCTCAATCGCCTCCGATGGGGCGTTCGTCGGCAATAACCCTTCTTCGCTGGCGCAACCCGGTGAGACTAAGATTTACACCCTTCAGGCAAACAAGCAGGGACAGTATCTGTTCTTCTCGCCCGCCGCACATTCGGGCGGTGAGGGCGACGGCGGGCAGCCCGACCACGGACTCTTCGGCTCTATCAACGTCGAGCCGAAGAACTCTCAGTGGTTCCGCTCGCAGGTGACCGCGCAGGTGCTCCAGGCGGCGCAGAAGAAAGACCCGGTGACGGGCCAGCCGCTCACGACCCCGCAGGGCCACCCCATCATCAACTACAACGCGAAGGACGCGGCAGGCAACCCCCTGCTCGCCATCCTCAGCCCGACCAACCAGATCATCTTCTCCGACCTGAACGCGATCATCACCGATCCGTCGGGGACGCTTCAGGAAGAGTGCAACCGCAACCCTTCGGTGAATGCCGCGTCCGCTCCGCCTTCCGGCACGTGTGGACAGCCCTTCCGCGAGTTCACCGTCATCTTCCACGACGAGCTGGAGACGGGCGCGCCCGCCTTCGCCGAACTCGAACAGGAGGTCTTCAGCGGCGTCCGCGACGGCTTCGGCATCAACTACGGGTCTTCCGGCCTCGGCGCGGAAGTGATCGCCAACCGCAAGGGCATCGGCCCGGCGGCCAACTGCGTCGAGTGCAGCTACGAGGAGTTCTTCCTCGAATCGTGGAGCAACGGCGACCCGGCGGTGCTCGTCAACGTTGACCCGAGCACCGGCAAGGGCACGCGCGCCTTCTTCCCCGACGATCCGGCGAACGTGCACCACTCCTACATCGGCGACCCCGTGCGCTTCCGCAACATCCACGCCGGGCCGAAGGAGACGCACGTCTTCCACCTCCACCAGCACCAGTGGCTGCAAAGCCCGCGCGACGACAACTCGACCTACCTCGACTCGCAGACCATCTCGCCCGGCGCCGCCTTCACCTACGAGATTCAGTACGGCGGCGGCGGCAACCGTAACGTCGGCTCGCCCGGCGACTCGATCTTCCACTGCCACCTCTACCCGCACTTCGCCCAAGGGATGTGGGAGTTGTGGCGCAACCACGACGTGTTCGAGGCAGGCACGGCGGACCGCAACGTGCCCGATGGCGAGATCGCCGGGGGCATCCCGCAGCCCGCGCTCGTCCCGATTCCGTTCCTCTTCCACAAGAATGAGGCCGGGGCCATCATCGCGCCGGCGGGACTTCCGCCGATGCCGACGCCGGACTTCCGCGGCTTCCCGTTCTACATGGCTGCTCGCGCTGGACACCGTGCGCCGCAGCCGCCCCTCGCGCTTGAGAAGAACGGCGGTCTCCCGCGCCACCGCATCGAGGGCGGCACGAGGATCACTGGTGAGGCCGCCGTCCCGGCAGACCAACGCAATGATCCAGTTGCGCAACGCGTCCATGATCGCGCGAATCAGAACTTCAAGAAGTGGACGTTTTTCTTCGCCGTCGAACTTGAAGAGGCGCAGATCACGTTGCTGCCCGACGCCGGCACTCCCGAAGAACAGCGGGCCATTCGCTTCCACGCCGGACAAGACGTGGAGCGCAACCCCAAGACGTTCAAGACGCAGTACGACTGGAACGCGATCGCCTACGACTCGTTCAGCGCGACGGGCGCGCCCGCGCAGTTTCTCGTCAATGGTCGCCCGCAGCAGCCCGGCGCGCCTTACGCCGACCCCTGCCCGGACACCTTCGTCGACGATCATGGCACGCGCCGCCCCGTTCCCTTACGGCCCTACCGCACCGCTTGGGTGCAGCTCAACATGACGGTCAACAAGGCCGGCTGGCACGACCGGCAGGCGCGCATCGCCGTCCTCGAAGACGACGTTGCGCCGACGCTGACGGGCACGCGCCCGACCGAGCCGCTCTTCTTCCGCGCCAACTCGGGCGACTGTATTGACTACCGCGTCACCAACCTGACGCGCAAAGACCTCAACCTTGACGACTTCCAGATCTTCCAGGGGACCGACATCATCGGTCAGCACATCCACCTCGTGAAGTTCGACGTGACCTCGTCGGACGGCGCGGGTAACGGCTACAACTACGAGTCGGGCGGCTTCGCCGCCGATGCCGTGCGTGAGCGCATTGCTGCCAACAACGCGTTCCAGACGCGCACGGGCGGCACGCAGATTCTCACGGCGGTGAAGAATCCGAAGTTCGAGCAGCTCGATCCGACGGGCAACGGGTTCGCTGGCGCGCAGACTTTAATCGAGCGCTGGTGGGCTGACCCGCTCATCAACAACGGGCGACGCGACCGCACGCTCCGCACCGTCTTCACGCACGATCACTTCAGTCCCAGCGGTCACCAGCATCACGGACTCTACGCTGGTCTCGTGATCGAGCCGACCGACTCGCAGTGGACGACACAGAATGGCGTGGTGATGTACACGCGTCCCGACGGTGGTCCTACCAGCTACTCGGCACGCATCCTCAATCCGAATGGCGACCCGACGCAGAGCTTCCGCGAGTTCATGCTCGAGATCGCGGACTTCGCCATCGTCTATACTCCGGAGCCGGCGAACATTCCGGTCAATCCGCCCAACTTCAAGGAGTTCCCGCTGCCCATCGCTATCGGCAATCCGGTGCTCCTCGACCCGTCGCAGGACCCGCATCCGGAGTCCATCTCCGCGGGCGACCCTGGGACACAACTGATCAACTATCGCAATGAGCCGCTCCCGCTACGCATCGGTGTGCCTGACCCGGCGAAACCGGGCTCGCTCATGCAGGCGCCGGGCACGGCGGGCGACTTGGCTTTCGCCTTTGACTCGCACGTCCACGGCGATCCGGCTACGCCGCTCTTGACCGCCTACCCCGGTGACCGCATTCAGGTGCGTGCCCTTCAAGGTGCGCAGGAAGAGCAGCACGTGCTAAACGTGCACGGTCACAAGTGGTTCTTCGAGCCGGGGACACCGCACGACTCGACGGCGATCAACAACTCCGGCTATACCAACTCGCAGTACATCGGTATCTCCGAGCACTTCGAGTTCGATATGTCGGAGAAGACGCTGCCGCTCTTCAGCGACAAGAACACCGCCGACTATCTGTACCAGTCGGCGGCGACCGACAACCTGTGGGACGGCATGTGGGGTCTGTTGAGGACGTTCGCGACGATCCAGCCGGATGTCGCGCCGCTCCCGAACAACCCGACACCCGCGGCGAGCATTCCTATCACGCCGTTCAAGAACGGGCAGTGCCCGCCGCCTTCGACGGGCGTGCCGACACGCACCTTCAAGGTCGAGGCGCGGCTCGCTTCGAGTCTCGTGGGTCCGCAGGGCATCGTCTATAACGACCGCTTCGGCTTCCACGACCCGGCGGGCATCGTCTTCATCGAGACGAAGGACGCCCCGAGCATCAAGGCGGGCAAGCAGCGGCTCGAGCCGCTGGTTCTTCGCGCCAATGCGGGCGACTGCATTCAGGCCTTCCTGACGAACAGCCTGCCGGCGGCGGTGCCCGAGTACGACAGCTGGAACGAAGTGCCGCCGATCATCCCAGCGTTCAACTTCAACCAGATCAAGACGTCGAACCGCGTGAGCCTGCACCCGCAGCTCCTCGCCTACGACGTGGGCTCGTCCGACGGCGCGACCATCGGGTTCAACAACGATCAGACGGTCGGGCCGGGCGAGACGAAGGTCTATACGTGGTACGCGGGCAACGTCTCGAACGTCACCCCGAACAGCGTTACGCTGTCGCCGGTGGAGTTCGGCGCGACCAACCTGCGCGACTACGGCGATGTCATCAAGCACAGCTCGCACGGTCTCATCGGCTCGCTCATCATCGAGCCGGCGGGCGCGACCTGGACTGAGGACGCCGGCACCAAGGCGTCAGCGACCATCTTCAACGGTCTGAGCGGCTCGCAGCAGCAGGTGCTGTTCCGTGAGTTCGTCGTCAACTACCAGAGCGACGTGACGATGCAGAACGCGCAGAACGTGGCGATGATGAACGACCGCGGCGGCGACGACTCCGAGGACACGGGCATGCACGGGTTCAACTACCGCAATGAACCGCTGTGGGCGCGTCTCGGCTTCCCGCCGGAGACTGATCTGAACGTGTTGAGGGCTCAAGACTACACGAACACGCTCAGTTCGACGGCTCCGAACCCGGGCTGCGGCGGACCGTGCGGCGACCCCAAGACCCCGCTCTTCACGGCGAAGGCGGGAACTCCGGTGCGCTTCCGCATTCTCGACTCGCAAGACCACCCGCGGCAGCACGGCTTCACGGTCTTCGGTCATCACTGGCAGTTCGAGCCCTGGACAGCCAACTCGAGAGCCCTCGGCGACAACCCGAAGACTTTCGAAGTCGGTTCCTACAACGGCATCGGGCCCACACGCCACCTGAACATCCTGATCAATTCGGCAGGCGGCGTGAATCGGATTCCCGGCGATTACCTCTACAGGACGCAGGAGAGCTTTAAGTTCGGCGGCGGACTGTGGGGTCTCTTCCGCGTGACTCCATAACCTGAACCGGCACCTCAAAGGTGTCTTCTACGGAGGCCGGGCACACGCACGTGCCCGGCCTCCGCTTTTTGTCTTACTGAATCGCGCCGCTTGCCCTCGCGCTCAGGCGCGAGCGCGCAACGGAGTAATCGGATAAAACAGATTGGCGTCGCCGTGTTTCATCCTGAAACACGCCCCTTCGCTCCCCGGCACAAGTAATTTGAGAAAATGCGGCGGCCTCCAAGCGATCCGCTCGAGGCACGGCGGTTGCTCTAGAGTGTTTCGCACCAGTCGGCGCGGCGATTCAAAAAAGCTTTGCCGCTAGAGCCGGGCCAGCCTTGCGCGAAGGGTGCGAGGCTGCTCGAACGTTCCGAACGATCCCTTTACATAAGGACGCAATAACTCCCCGAGCCGTAGCACTCGTCTGTTCCGTCGTGCGCGACGGGAAGATGTTGGCGGCGGCCCGCGTCAAACAGCGAGTCAAAATTTTCAAGAGGTAGGAGCCAATCAATGTCAAGACTTTCGATCAAAACCTTCGCCACTGTCGCCGTCGCGGCGATGATCTTCTCGCTGTCCGCCGGCGCCTTCGCGGCACAGGCGACCAGCGTGCAGTCTGCCCCCAGCGCAACCTTCACGTTGAGCGCCAACCCGAACATCGTTTCGCCGGGCGGGACGACCATGATTACGGGCACGATTCAGAACACTTCGAGCGACGTGGAGAGATTAACCATCTCCTATGAGGTCGAGGGCCCGTGCGGCTATTACCAGGTGGCTAAAGTCGGAGTCACGCTCAAGCCCGGCGAGACGCGCACGGCCAGCGTCTCTTACACCGTCCCGAACTGTGCGGGAACCTACACGATCACCGGCACGGTCACCTCAGGCAAGGCCTTCGTCACCTCAGCCACCACGACGATCACCGTTCAGTAGTTTCAATCGGCAGCCGTGCCGGGGTGTCTCCGTCCGAGATGCCCCGGCACTACACTCAATCCCAAACGCGCGCGGCTCTGGCCCGGGCACGTGCGTCATAGTTTTGCCTGCGCGCGGCGAGAACCAGCGGAGGCGAATTGCGGGGGCCAAAACCCGGGGCCACGGGGCTTGGCTCCCCCGCTAAACTTTTTTCCAGCGAACCTCGGCGTAAAACATTCAAAATCATGAGACAGCACAACAGCAGACACGTCTTTGTGAGCGCACTGCAATCATCACTCCTCACTCTGTCAATCGCTCTGACCGCCGTCGCACAGAGCGGCGCGGACAAGAATCCGCAGAACAAGAACGGCGTCGCGCAGGCTCCCCCTGACCAGCCGTTCTACCGGGTGGAACCGAGGAAGCCGGCGGGAGACAAAGACAAGCCCGCGCGCGTCCTCTCCTCATTCGCCCAGAGTTTCGAGAAGCAGGGCGTCCGCGTCGACTTCAAAATCATCTCGACGCCGGACGCCGAGGGACGCGACTCCGGACTCGCCGCCGGGGCGGACGCCGTCGCCACCTTCCGCGTCACGGACGCGCGCACGGGGCAACCCATCCGCGGCTTGCGCCCGAACGCGTGGATCAACGCCGGGACTGGTGAGCAAGCGCCGAACGAAGCCGAGTGCAAGGACACGATCCGCGGCTTCGCCGGCGGACTCCTCAGCGTGCGTCCCACGATTGATCTCAACAGCTACATGATGCTGACGCTCAATCACGACAACACGATCACCTTCATCAACCCGCTCATCTCCTTCAGCATCACGAAGCTCGAATCAGTCGTCGTGCTGCCCGGCGCTGGCGCTGACTGGGCGCTCTCGAAGGGCAAAGACTTTCTTTACGTGACGATGCCCGATCAGTCCGCGGTCGCCGTCGTCAACACGATCACGAGAAAACTCGTTGACACGATCAAGCTCGGCGAGAAGACCCGCCCCGTGCGCGTCGCCGTCCAACCCGACGGGCGTTTCGTCTGGGTCGGCATCGACAACTCGTCGCAGGTCGCTGTGATTGACCCCGCCACCAACAAGCTCGCCGCCACGATCAACGCGGGTCAGGGGCTTCACAACATCGCCTTCACCGCCGATAGCCGCTTCGCCTACGTCACCAACAGCGCCGCCGACACGGTCTCGGTCGTTGACGCGAAGACGCTCGCGAAGGTTGCCGACATCGCGGTCGGCAAGACGCCCGTGCCCGTCGCCTACAGCGCGGCGAGCAGGCTCATCTACGTCGCGGCGATTAACGGCGCGAGCGTCAGCGTCATTGATCCGTCGAAGCAGCAGGTCGTGAAAAGCATCCCCGTCAGGCGCGGCGTCGTGGCTCTCAGGTTCGAGCCGGAGGGGCGTTACGCCTTCGCCGTCAATCAGGTGGAAAGCAAAATCTCGGTCATCGACGCGGCGACCGGAACGACTGTGGGCGAGACGAAGGTAACCGGCAGCCCCGATCAGGTGGCCTTCACGAACGCATACGCCTACGTCCGCGGCACGGCTTCGGAGAAGTTCTCGCTCATCGAGCTCGCCGAGGTGAAGAAGGGCAACCTCTCCCCCGTTGACATTCAGGCGGGGCAGCTCCCGGCAAGCTCATCGCCCGACGACATCAACGTCTCCGACATGATCCAGCCGACGCCCGAAGGCAACTCCATCATGATCGCCAACGCCGCCGACAAGATGATCTACTACTACGTCGAGGGCATGATGGCTCCGATGGGCACGTTCGATAACTACAGGCGGCGTGCGCGCGCCCTGTTGCTCGTTGATCGCAGCCTCGCCGAAGTCGAGCCCGGCGTCTATTCGACCCCTGTTAGGTTGACGAAAGCCGGACGCTTCGACGTGCCCGTGCTCATCGATCAGCCGCGCCTGATCAACTGCTTCCAACTCTTCGTCGCCGATTCGCCCAACGGCGAGAAGGAGAAGCCGAAGGTGTCGATTGCCGTCGAAGCGCTGTTCAAGGATCAGAAATTCAGGCGGGGGCAACCCGCCACACTTCGTTTCAAGATCACCGACCCCGTCACGAAGCAGCCGCTCACCGGGCTCGCGGACGTGCACGTCCTCGTCTTCCAGCCGCCCGGCATCTGGCAGATGCGGCAGTGGGCGAAGGAGGTCGGCGAAGGCATCTACGAGGTGACGCAGGTGTTTCCCGGCGTCGGGGCGTATCGCGTGATGACCGAGGTCAGGTCGCGCGACGTGCGCTTCGCAGACCTTCATTTCACGCCCGTGGCAGTCTCTGACGATCCCGCCGCGCCCACGGCGAAGGACGCGGGCGTCAAAGGAGGGACTCAAAAATGAGTAGCCACGCGCGCGCGGCACGCGCCCCCTTCACACTGCTCATCTTCGTCTCGATCCTTTCGCTCTCGGCGGCGGCAGTCTCCGCGCGGCAAACGCGCCCCGTCTCGGCGCGAACCCAAGCGGCGACTCGGCGAGCAGTTCAATACGTCTGCCCGATGCACCCGGAGGTGAAAGCCTCGAAGCCCGGCAAGTGTCCGAAGTGCCACATGACCTTGAGGCGTGTGAGCGCGGACGCAAGCGCCAGCACGACGGCGGAAGCGAAGACCGGCGCGACCACGGCTGGCAACACAGCAGCGGCGAAGACAGAAGATGTCGGCGCGCAACTAAGCATCCCCGACACCGCCGTCATTGATCAGGACGGTCGCCGTCTCAACTTCTACACAGACCTCGTCCGCGGCAAGACCGTCGCCATCAACTTCATCTTCACGACCTGCACGACGATCTGCCCGCCGCTGACGGCGACCTTTCGCAAGGTGCAGCAGCAGCTCGGCGAGCGCGCGGGACGCGACGTGCAGTTAATCTCCGTGAGCGTTGACCCGACGACGGACGTGCCCGAACGCCTCAAGAGCTTTTCGCAGAAATTCGGCGCGGGGCCGGGCTGGACGTTCGTGACGGGCAGCAAGCCTGCGATTGACCAACTGCTCAAGTCGCTCGGCGCGGCAGTCGGGGACAAGAACGATCACACGCCGATGATTCTCGTCGGCAACGAGGCGGCTGGCTACTGGACGCGCACCTACGGTCTCGCGCCCGCCGCGTCCATCCTCAAGACCGTTGACGAAGCCGCGAGCAAAGCGCCAGCGACGACGGGCAGCGCGGCGAACTCGTCCGCGACGAAGGACGACAAGGCGGAGTTTAAGAAGGCTCTTGCGAGCCGGGCGTCGAGCTACTTCCCGAACACGACGTTGCTCACGCAGAATGGCAGAGAGGTGCGCTTCTACGAAGACCTGCTCAAGGGCAAGATCGTTTTAATCAACTTCGTCTTCACGACGTGCAAGGGAACCTGCTCGCCGATAACCGCGAATCTGGCGAAGGTTCAGAGCTATCTGGGCGAGCACGTCGGACGCGAGGTCGTGATGATCTCCGTGAGCGTCGATCCGGAGACGGATACGCCCGCCGTGCTTAAGAAGTACGCCAACAGCTTCAAGGCGCAACCCGGCTGGTATTTCCTGACGGGCAAAAAAGAGAACGTCACGGAAGTCCTACGCAAGCTCGGCGGCTTCGTCGAAGACAAGAACGAGCACAGCCTCGTGCTCATCGTCGGCAACGAGGCGACGGGCGACTGGATGAAACTGCTGGCGATGGCGAACCCGAAGGAGATTTCCGCCGCCGTCATGCGCCTGATCGCGTCGAAGACGGATTGAGACGTGACAGCGCCTTCGAGTCCGCGTTAGATTTTCCGCACACGCTGATGAGAAAACGAACGCCCCACATCAAACTCGCCCTCGTCGCCATGGCGTGCATTGCCGCTCTGCTCGTCGTTTCCAATAGAGGTGTGGGCGCGCAGCAGGCGAGCGCAGGTCTTTCGCCGGAAGAGAAGCGCGGCAAGCAGATCTATCTCAAGGGTGAAGACGCCGCGGGGCGCGGCGAGATTAAAGCTGTGCTCGGCGGCGACGGGTTGGAGCTTCCTGCCACATCCTTCACCTGCGCCAATTGTCACGGTCTGCGCGGCGAAGGGAAGCAGGAGGGAGGGCTTCAACCGCCTGCCGTCAACTGGGAGACACTCGCATCAAAGCACGTCTCCGCGCTCACGCGCCGCGAGCGCGCGTCCTACGCCGAGGCGACGCTGTCGCGCGCTATCCGTACCGGACTCGACTCCGCCGGCTCACCGCTTCATCCGGGCATGCCCCGCTATGAGATGTCCGCCGAGCAGTTGAGCGACCTCGTCGCTTATCTCAAGAAGATCGGCAAGGACGTCGACACGGAAGCCGGGGTTACCGAAACGACGCTCAAGGTCGGCGCGGCGCTGCCCCTTTCGGGCCCACTCGCTCGCGTGGGCGAGGACGTGCGCGCCGCTCTCGTCGCTTACTTCGCCGAGGTCAACTCCGGGGGCGGAATCTACGGGCGGCGCTTCGAGTTGGTCGTCGAAGATTCCGTGGGCGACCCGGCGAAGACGGTGGAAGCGACGCGCAAACTCGTCGAGGTGGACGGAGTGTTTGCGCTCGTCGGGAGTTTCGAACCGCGCGCGAGCGGCCCGGCGAACGAGTACATCAGCCAGCGCGAAGTGCCGCTCGTGGGACCCACGACGCTCTCCCCGCGACTCGCCCTCCCGCCCAACCGCTACGTCTTCTACCTGCTGCCGACCTTCAGCGATCAGGCGCGTTCGCTTGCCGATTACGTCGCCGCGAAAACAACAGCGACGAAACAACAGGCGCGACTCGCCGTCCTGTACACCGCCAGTGAGTTTGACGCCGATGCCCTGGCGGGCTTGCGCGCGCAGGCAAGGCTGCGCTCCTTGCCTGTGGTGGCAGAGCAGCCTTACGAGCCCGCGAAGTTTTCCGCGGCGGACGTGGTTCGTGAGCTTGCCGCGAAGAAAGCCACGCACGTTTTCTTCTTCGGCAGCGCAGAGAATTTCACCGCCCTCGCGCGCGCGATGGAAGCGGCGCATCTCGACGCCGCGTTGCTCAGCTCCATCGTCATGGTCGGGCGCGGAGCTTTCGATCTACCGTCCGCCGTCGCCGCGCGCACGTATCTTGCTTACCCCGCGGCGCTACCGAACGCCGAAGACTTCGCCGAGTTCTCGTCCGTCATGGGAAAAGCCGGCGTCGGGATGCGCAGTCCCGCGTTTCAGGCGGTTGCCTTCGCCGCCGCCAAGACTCTGGTCGAGGCGACGAAGCTCTGCGGCAGGCAACTGGATCGCACGTCGCTCATCGGCGCGCTGGAATCGCTGCGCGACTTCAGGACGGGAGTTGTGCCGCCCCTGACCTTCGGACCCAACCGGCGCGTCGGCGCAATCGGCTCGTTCGTCGTCGGCATCAACCTCGACAAAAAGGAGTACACGCCGCTCGGCGAGTGGCTCGTTCCGTCGGACAGACCATAGACATAACGCAATTGGAGAAGCCCCATGAAGAAAGTGATTCTATTCGTCGTCATCATCGCTGCCTGCGCGAGTGCCGCGCTCGCGCAAACAAGCTCGCCCGCCGCCACGCAGTCGAAAGCCGCAACGCCTGCGGTCGCCGACAAATCGCCACAGCAAACAGCAGCCGCGACCGCCGAGGTAGCAGAGGACTGCGGCTGCGAGGTCAGGGATGCGACGGACGTGCTGGCTGTCGTCAACGGCGTCAAGGTCTCGAACAATGAGATCGAAGAGCAAACACGCGAGAGCGTCGGCGGCATCAAACGTCAGGTGATCGAAGCGCGCAAGCATGAGGTCGATCTACAAATCAACACGCGGCTTCTGAACGCGGAGGCGAAACGGCGCGGGCTCACCCCGGTCAAGCTCGTCGAAGCCGAGGTCATCTCGAAGGTCGCGGAGCCGACGGACTCCGAGGCGCAGAGCTTCTTCGAGCAGAACAAGAACCGCATCGTCGGCGAGTTTGCCGACGTGAAGAAGAACATCATCGAGCACCTGCGCGTTCAGCGGCAGGGGGAAGAGGCGAAGAAGTTCGTCGAGCGTCTGCGCGCGGGGGCACAGGTAAAAGTCTTAGTCGAGCGCGCCACGCCGCCGCAGACCGAGATGGATCGCGCCCGCGTCTTTGCCACCGTCAACGGCGATCAGGTCACTTCGGGCGATGTCGAGAACCAACTGCGCCCGCTTGTCTCGGAGGCGCAGCGGCGCATCTACAATCTTCGGAAGAAGGAGCTTGACCAGAAGATCAACTCCATCCTGCTCGAAGCGGAAGCGCAGAAGCGCAAAGTCACGACGCAGGCGATTCTCGACGCCGAGCTGAAGCCGAAGGTGAGGAAGGTGACGGAAGATGATGCCGTCAAGTACTACGAACAGAATAAAGAGAAGATGACGGGTGATTTCACCCTGCTGCGCCCGCAGATCATGGACTTCTTGCAGCAGCGAGAAGTGGCCAAAGCCGAGGTAGCTTTTGCTGATCAATTGCGGAGCAGCGCTTCAATTCAAATCTTCCTCGCCGAGCCGCCCGCGCCCGAAGGCACCGGGAAGATTGAGAAGACAGCCCGAAGCAAATAAAAGCAATCAGAAAATCACTCCCCGGGGGCGACTGTGGCAAACAGTTGCCCTCCTTCATGTGGCTATGACTGAATTGAGTGGCGTGTAAGTCAACGTTACTCTTGTGCTCACGAGCACATCCTCCGCCAACACGACACTCCCTCGAAATGTGCCTTCGCGCTTCTCACTAACACCCTCTCGACACGCGATCCCTCCCTTCCATGTTCGATGCCGCACTGAGGTAGCGCCAAGGTCATCCAGGCGACCACAGGGCGAACAGGGCAATAGTCTTCGGCAATCGGGCGCTAGCATCGTGCCGTGGGGGCGGATTGACGAACGCGCCGAAAGACCCCAAACTTCTTCGACGCGATGCTCACACTACTGAACATCTCAAACTTCGCGCTGGTCAGCGATCTGCGGGTTGAGTTCGACCGTGGCTCAACCTGCTGACGGGCGAGACCGGATCGGGGAAGTCGATCATCGTTGACGCACTCGGCGTTCTGATCGGCGGCAAATTTTCTACCGACCTGATCCGCTCCGGCGAGGAGCATGCCTGGGTCGAAGGGCTCTTTCACGTTGGTACGCACCCTCAGATCGCTAAAGTGCTCCCTATTGTCTAGACCAACAAGCGATCAATTTAAGGTGGTCTCCGCTGCTTTGCTATGACCTTGCCGGTAGACCGCTTCCGGCGTTTGATAGTCTAACGATTGGTGCAACCGCTCACGGTTGTAGAACTCAAAGTATCCACCCCACCCCGTGATGGCATCCGGCGTAAAGCGATAGTCTTTCAAGTAGACCTCTTCATACTTGACGCTCTCGCCAGAGTCGTTCAACAAAGATATTATCCAGTGCCCGTCCGCGCCCATCCACGCTGATCTTGATGCCGTGCTGCAATAGTCGTTCAGTGAATATCAGGCTTGTAAACTGTGCGCCTTGATCAGAATTGAAAACTTCTGGCGCCGCTTGCTGCAATGCGCTATCAAGCGCGGCGACACAGAAACTGCTTTCCAATGTGTTGGAGACTTCCCACGCCAACACGTAGCGGCTGTACCAATCGATAATCGCGACCAGATAGATGAAGCCTGAGAGCAAGCGAATGCAGGTGATGTCCGTACTCCACACTTGATTGACTCGCTCAATGACCGCTCCCCGTAAGAGGTACGGATAAACTTGCGCGCCGGCGGCTGGCTGACTTAAAGCAGGCTTGGGATAAATCGCCAACAACCCCATCTTCCTGAGTAAGCGCCGGACTCGCTTTTCATTAACCGTGTGACCCTGGCAGGCAAGCCACGCCCTCATCCGGCGCACACCATAGAATGGACAGCGCGTGTACTGCTCATCCAAGAGGCGCATCAACTCCAAGTTCTCAACCGACGCGGTCTGCGGCTCGTAGTAGAGGCTCGCCCGGTTCAATCCTAACAACTGACATTGCCGACGCACACTGATTTGCTCATGTCGGAGTTCGACCAACTCGCGTTTGACCTCAAGCGACGAGTCCAGCTTTCTTTTTCAGCCAGTCGAGTTCAACTTTGAGTTGACCGATCTGCTGATAAAGTTGCGCTTTGAGTTCTTCGTCCGAGCGCGCGTCACGCGCCCGGTGCTGAGAGAACAAATCGGGAATCGCTTCGAGTGCTTGCTTCTTCCACTGCATGACCTGATTAGGATGGACACTGAAGCTGGAAGCAATCTCGTTGATTGTTTGTTGACCTTTGATGGCTGCTAGAGCGACCTTCGCTTTGAAGTCCGCGCTGTAAATCTTTCGCTGCTTGCTCATCTGTTGCTCCCGTTTGAGCAGCGAATTTACCACCTTAGCGTTTGGTCTGAATTTTGAGGAGCATTATAGTTCTCGCTCATCACTTTCGTAAATCTAAACTCTATAATGCCGAGCCGAAGCCAGCAAAGCGCAATGTGAGAGATCAATAGCTTTTCCATTTCGGATGCTTCCTTGTAGCCTAGCTCTCTGCGGATCATGGCCTGCTTCTCGCGCAAGACTTAATTCAATCCAGCACTGAGTGGCGAACCTGCCTCTAAAAGATAATTCTCAGCAAGCCCCATTACGCCGCTCACATCTCAAAATAATCTTTGCAACGCAACCCGCTGAGGCTATGTGTAGAGAAGTTCACTTTAGCCTACTCGCCCGACCACGACCGATCTGGTTTTGTCCGTCCCTGCCATGCTGACCAACATGCGCAACGTGGTTTGCAATTGAGCAGGGGTGAATGGTTTTGGGAGAAAGAGAACAGCACCGGCGGCGAAGACATTTTGACGAAGTTTTAGGTCTTGTTCGGCAGTCATCATCATCACGGGAATGCGCATCAGTCGTTTTTCTGTACGCATCTGATTTATCAAGTCAAGCCCCCGCAGATGCGGCATATTCATATCGAAGATCGCAGCCTCGAAAGCAGCATCAGTGTGGAGAATTTTGTAGGCTTCCCGGCCATCGCGGGCAGGCACTACTACAAAACCTTCTTTCTCCAGGATAGCCGTCACCAGACACATGGTCACCTCATCGTCTTCAGCGACCAGGACACGTCGTGAGGCTTGAGTAGTTCGCAACGTCGTTATCATTTCTCTCATTTTATTTTATCCTTCTTCTTTGGGCACTCGGCGCGTTATTGCTTCATCCAACGCAATCCGCGTTTTCATTCATTACGCCCTTCGTCGCTCAGGTTCAGGGGCCGGCCAAACTTGCGTAAAAACATCTTCGCGTTGAGCGCCAGTCGCAAAAGAGGGCTGCCGCTTGCGCTTTTTATTCTCGTACATGGCTTGATCCGCCCTCCCAAGCAGGTCTTCAATGGTGGCATCGCTATAGGGATCAACGCAGACTGCGCCGACACTGAGCGAGAGCTGGTAAACGTGTAACTCCTGCGTGTTGTGATGTCGCAGGTTTTTCTGTAACAGGGCGAGAGGAATCTGAACATTGCGGGAGTTTGATTCCGCCACGAGGATCGTAAATTCATCGCCGCCGATGCGCGCTATGATGTCGGCTTCCCGAAAACTGTTTTTGAGAATCAACGCGAGTTGTTGAATGGCTTGCGAACCTTCCTGATGGCCGCAGGTGTCGTTAATCTGCTTGAGTCCATCAATATCTGCATAGATGAGCATGAAGGCTTGCCCTGTTCGTCGTGTTGTCTTGAGATGTTGTTCGGCCAGAGCGAGGAAGCCGCGCTGGTTATAGAGTCCCGTCAACTCGTCGGTCAGTGAGAGATGCCGCATCGCCGCCTCGGCTTCTTTAAGTCCGGTCACGTCCTGTGCGTGGCCGAGCACGTAAGGCTCTTTGCCCGCCTCTTCGTAGCGCAGGTTGTCGTATTGCCAGATGCGCTCAGCGCCCGATTTGCTGACGATATGCAACAAGCCGCTGTCAGTCGCATGGTTCCTGATCCGCTCCAGATAAAGGTTGAACAGGTGGCGCTCAGATGGCGCGATGAACTCGCTCAAGTTTCTTCCAACCATTTCGTGAGGCTGGTAGTCCAGGAGGCGTGCCGCCGCCGGGTTGACCGAGAGCAGCGTTCCTGCGAGGTCTTGTGTGCAAATGAGTCCCTGACTGTATTCGACCAGATGACGGTAACGGCTCTCGCTCGCCCGCAGCAATTCGGCTGCCCGCTCGCCTTCGACGAGCGCCTTCTTCAGTTCTTCGACGCGCGCCGCCAATCCCTTTTGTAATTTGATGACGCGCTCTCCGACCTCGATGCGGGCGCGCAATTCGGCGCGCACGAAAGGCTTGGTGAGGTAATCATCGGCTCCTGCCTCAAGCCCCGCTACGACATCTTCTTTCTCCGTCTTAGCTGTCAGCAGGATGATATAAGCCGGCGTCGCGCTCGGCGACTGGCGGGCTTTCCGGCACACTTCAACGCCGTCCATGTCCGGCATCATCCAGTCAAGGATGGCGAGCGGCGGCGCGTCCGCACTTTGGAGCGCAGCCAACGCTTCATCGCCGTTACTGGCGACAACCACCTCGTGCCCCCATTTAACGAGCGTGGCCTGAAGCACGCGGCGGGAGACCATGTCATCTTCGGCAATTAATATTTTCATTGACTCACTAATTGCCTCTTGCCCGCCAGCGCTTCCATGACACGCTCAAACTCTGCTTCCAGCCTGTTCACCTTTGCCCCAGCTTCATCCATCGTTCCATCGTGGAGCGTCTCCTCCAACTCCGCGCACAGCGTCGCCATTCGACGAATGCCCAGGTTGCCGCTGCTCCCTTTAAGGCTGTGCGCGACACGTTTTAGCGTCTGTGCGTCCTGCTCCTTCAACGCAGCGCGCATCTCCGTGAGCCGCGCTTGAGTGTCATTGATGTACAACTCGATCAGTTCGCCGATGAGATCAGGCCCGCCTTCTTCCTGCAACTCACGAAAACTTTCCAGCAGCAATGGCTCAGTGACATCACCAATTGCCATCATTGTGGGAGATGCTACCGGCTCAACCGTCTTTGACGCCTCAAAGGACTCCGCCGATTGAGTGGCACGTGTGCTCCAACGTTCCAACACGGCTTCGAGTTCATCGGTCTTGACTGGCTTGCTCAAATAATCGTCCATCCCTGCCGCCAGACATTTCTCTCGCTCGCCTTGCAGCGCGTGCGCCGTCATCGCGATGATAACGGTGCGGCGGGTTGAGCCAACTTGGCGGCGACGTATCTCTGCGGTGGCTTCATAACCGTCCATCAAAGGCATCTGGCAATCCATCAGGATGATGGGGTACGAAACACTTGAGAGCGCGTCGAGGGCTTCGAGACCATTAGTAACGGCATCGCAGGAGTAACCGAGTTTGTGCAGTTGGCTGAGGGCGACCTTCTGATTGACCGCGTTGTCTTCGGCCAACAAGATGCGCCGGGGCTTGCGCCCATTCTCAGCGAGCGGCTGATTGGAGGGCATAGTCTGTTCCTTTGGCGTATGTGGCGCGCCGCCGTCCGTGTCTATGTGCGAGACTTCCGTGTCGTCGGCCATCATAATCGCCAGCGAGTCGAAAAGCTGCGACTGCTTGACGGGTTTGGTGAGACAGTGGACAATTCCTGCACGGCGTAAGGTTTCGCAATCTTCATGCTGACCGAGCGAGGTCAGCATCAGCAAAGATATGGCGCTGATGGCAGGGTCGCTCTTAATCGTGCGGGCGAGCATCATCCCATCCATCTCCGGCATC
>JAIVJG010000232.1 GCA_020200155.1 Acidobacteriota bacterium
GCGGGCGACGGCTGGCATCGAGGCGTGATCGGCCTCGCGGCCTCGAAAATCGTCGAGCGGCTCAACCGCCCGGCTGTCGTCATCTCGCTCGACGAAAACGGCATGGGTCACGGCTCCGCGCGCAGCACGGACAATTTTCACCTGCTCGATGCGCTCACCGCCTGCTCCGACCTCTTCGAGAGTTTCGGCGGACACGCGCACGCCGCCGGCCTCAGCATTCGCCGCGAGAACGTCGCCGAACTGCGCCGCCGCCTCTGCGAACTGGCCGCCAGCGCGCTCAGCGAAGGTGACTTCACGCCGACCGTCAACATAGACGTAGAACTTCCGTTGGAGGCGCTCTCGCTCGAACTCTTCGACGAACTCTGCGCGCTCGAACCGTTCGGCGCGGGCTGGCCCCGCCCGGTCTTCGTCACGCGGAATCTGCACATCGTCGGCGAGCCGCGCGTCATCAAGGAGCGCCACCTGAAACTGCGCGTCTCCGGCGCGGACGGGCGCGTGCACGAGGCGATCTGGTGGGGCGGCACAGAAGAGTGCGCAGCAACGCCGCGACCCGGCGAGCGCATCGAACTGGCCTACACCATCGAGACCAACACCTGGCAGGGCAGCACAAAATTGCAGTTGGTGGTGGAAGACATGAAGGGCAGTGAAACGCCAGTCGTAAAAAGCTAAAGGCGGTTCCTCTGTTTACGAGCGAGGATTGACAAGATTGATGCAGGAGATTCGGCGGAGAAGAGCGACGGAGATTGGCCTGCGTTTGCGCGCGGGCGCGCCGAAGTTTGTGCGCGTGCTGGCGCTGGCGTTGCTCTTCGGCGGCATCGGCTACGTCGGCCTTAATTATTACCGCCAGCGAAATCACACGTTCTTCCGCATGAAGTCTGGGCCGGCGGAGTTGTCGAGGGAAGTCGTCGGCAAGATTGACAACCTCGAACACCGCGAGATGAAGGGCGACCGCCTCCGCCTTCTGCTGACGGCCACAGTGGATTTGCAGTACTCGGACGGGCATCACGAACTGGAAAACGTGCACCTCGAAGTCTACCCGGAGCACGGGGATCAGCCGGACAAAATCAGCGCGCAGCGCACCGTCACCAATCAGGACAACACGCGCTTCAGCTTCAACGGCAACGTCCAGATAGAGACGCGCGACCGTCTGATCGCGAAGACGGAGGCCGTCGAGTATGACCTCAACAGCGAGATGGGTGTCATCAACGTGCCCGTCAGCTTCGAGCGCGAGAACGTCAGCGGGCGCTCGGACGGCGCGACGCTTGACGCCAAAAATAAAAAGCTGGAATTGCGTGGGAACGTAGAGATCACAGTGCAGCCGGACGCGAAGGCCGGCGTCGCGGGCGGCGCGCTTCCGAAGATGAATTTGCGTGGCCGTCCCGTCACGGTCAAGTCGGCGCAGGCCAATTTCGATCAGGCGAATCTTCACCTGGCATTTACGGGCGGCGCGGTCGCCGAGCAGGGCGGCGACGTGATGAGTGGCGACTCGCTGGCAGGGACGCTCAGCGAACAGAAGCGCATCAAGCTCATCGAGACACGCGGCAATTCCTACCTGCGCTCGATGACGGAGGGTCGCGCGGCTGAAGTCTTCGCCGCCGACATGGATTTCAACTTCAATCCCGATCAGAAGCTCGAACACGCGCACGCGCAGGGGAACGTGCGCGCACACAGCCTCGACGCCGATTCGGAAGTCCAGATGACCACGCCCGGCGCGCTCGATCTGGATTTCAACGCGCAGGGCGAGCGCAGCCTGCTCACGGAGATGCGCGCCGGCGACAGGCCCGTCGTCACGCTGGCCGCGCCGAAGTCGAAAGCGGGCGACCCGCGCGCGGCGAATAAACGTCTGACGGCGGACAGCGTCAAACTCCACTGGCGCGAGTCTGGGCGCGACATTGAGCGGGCCGAGGCGCTGGGCAATGCCGAGTTGGTGGTCGAGCCTGCGCAGCCTTCGCCTGCGGCGGATCGCAAGACGATCAACGCGGCGCGCTTCGATTGCGACTTTTACGAGAGCGGCAACCTCGCGCGCATGTTCACGGCCAACGGCGGCGCGAAGGCCGTGATTGACCCCTTACAGCCCTCCGAGAAGCGCGTCACGCGCACGCTCACCTCGCAGGTGATGGTCGCGCTGTTCGTCCGCGAGACGCAGGACGTGGAACGCTTCGACGCGAACGGCGACGCGCGCTTCGTCGAGGGGGCGCGGACGCTCACGTCGCAAAAAATAACGGCCCGCTTCTCGCGCGAGACGCAGGCGCTGGATAAAGTGGACGCCGACGGCGACGCCAAGTTCAACGAACTCGACCGCAACGGCCAGTCGGCTACGATTTCTTATACAGCCGGCGACGGCTACGTGCGCCTGCGCGGCGGCGAGCCGGTCGTGTGGGACTCGCGCGCACGCCTGAAGGCCGCCGAGATTGACTCGGACACGCGCAACAAAATCTCCTACGGGCGCGGCAAAGCGACGACTACTTATTACAGCCAGGAGCAGACGGGCGGCGCGGCTCCTTTCGGGAAAGTCAAAAGCCCCGTCTTCGTCGCGGCCAACGCCGTTGAGTTTCAGCACGAAGCGGGCGTCGGCATCTACACCGGCGCGGCGCGCATGTGGCAGGACGACACCTTCGTCAAGGCCGACCGCATCATCCTGCGCCGCGAGTTGAAACGCATGGAGGCCGACGGCAGCGTGCAGAGCGCGCTCTATCAGGCGCGGCGCAAAGAGACGAACGGCAGTCGCGTCGTAGTGCCGGTCTTCGCGACTTCCAACCGCATGTCATACACAGACGCCGAGCGCCTGCTGCATTACGAAGGCAGCGTTGACATTCGTCAGGGCACAGAGCGCATCGAGAGCGCGGCCTCCGACGTTTTTCTCTTGAAGGACACCTACGAAGTGGAGCGCACAGTGGCGCAGCGCGACGTGGTAGTCACCCAGCCCGGCAAACGCGGCACGGGCGACTGGGCGCAGTACACCGCCGCCGACGAGACGGTCGTGCTCACAGGCAAGCCCGCGCGCGTCGAGGACGCAGAGCAGGGCAATTCCGAGAGCCGCCGCCTGACCGTCTACCTGCGCGAGAACCGCGTCGTCTCCGACGGCGGCGAGAGCAAACAGTCCACGGGGCGCGTACACTCGACGCACAGGATCAGGAAACAGTGACGAATGACAGGCGACGAGTGACAAGTTGAAAAACTTCTCGCCCGTCGCCTGTCACTCGCCACTCGTCAATGCTTTTATGGCGACTGAGGAGGTTAAAGAAACTGCCGAGGGAGAGCTGCCGCGCGCTGCGGAGCCTGTCCCATCGGCGGCTGCTCTGGCCGGCTCCGGCCTGTTGAAGAGATACGGCAGGCGGCGAGTGGTGGACAACGTCAGCCTGCACGTCGAGCCGGGCGAGGTGGTCGGACTGCTGGGCGCGAACGGGGCGGGGAAGACGACGACCTTCTACATGGTCATCGGCCTTGAGAACCCGGACGCGGGACGCATTACGCTGGCCGGAAAAGACATCACGAAGCTGCCGATGTATCTGCGTGCGCGCCTCGGCGTCGGTTATTTGCCACAGGAGCCTTCGATCTTCCGAAGGATGACGGCGGCGGAGAACATCCTCGCCATCCTTGAAACGCTGGGCATCCGGCGCAGCGAGCGCTACAAGCGACTCGAAGAACTTTTGGAAGAGTTCGGCATCCAGCACGTCCGCAACACGCGCGGCGACACGCTCTCAGGCGGCGAGCGGCGGCGCACAGAGATCGCACGCGCGCTCGTCACCGAGCCTCAGTTCATCCTTCTCGACGAACCCTTCGCAGGCATTGACCCGAAGGCCGTGGACGACATCCAGAACATCATACTCTACCTGCGCGGGCGCGGCATCGGGATTCTCATCACGGATCACAATGTGCGCGAGACGCTCGGCGTCACCGACCGCGCATACATCATGGCCGACGGGCGCATCTTCCGCTCCGGCCCGCCGCTCGAACTGACGGAAGACCCGGAAGTCCGCCGGCTCTACCTCGGCGAAAAATTCCGCATGTGACGAATACACGCGCGGCCTCAAATCGGGTATAATCTCCCCCAAGCCGCTCGCGGCGGCTGTTTAACCCCGAAGCAAAAATTTCAAGACGCGGGTGTCCGATCAAAGGTATGTCGGTCAGGCTCACTACAAATCTGTCGCAGCGACTCGTCCTGACGCCACAGTTGCGCCAGCGCATCGAGATGTTGCAGATGAACTCCGTCGAGTTGAGCGACCTCATCCAGCAACAGCTTCTGGAAAACCCGATTCTCGAAGAGGTGCAGAATCAGGACGAGCGGCGCGAGCTTGAGAAAGAGATTCTCGATCAACTCGCGGGCAGCCGCGAAGACGCGCCCGAAGCCTCGACGTTAGAGGCGGCTGTTCCCGAAACGCTCAACGGCGACGGGCCTCCCATCAACGTCGCGGGCGACGCGGAGTCCGTCGGCGCGCTCCCCGACATCGGCGACATCTACGAAGACGCGGCAGCCGCGCCCGCCGAAAGTTTGGGCGAAGAGTCGGAGCCGGCGGAGCGTGAGCGCGACGCTTTCGAGGAGATAGACTTCGGGCGTGAGTTTCAGGATTATCTCGACCCCGGCTACAAGACGCAGGAGTTCGAGTACAAGGAAGACGCGCCGACCTTCGAGCAATTCCTGACGCGTGCGCCGTCGCTCTCCGAGCACCTCTCATGGCAGTTGCACTTGACGCAGGTCGAAGACGAGTTGGCTCTCGTCGCCGAGAGCGTCATCGGCAACCTCGACAGCGACGGCAGGCTCAACGCGACGAACGAAGAGATTGCGCGGCAGGGCGACTGGACGGAGGAGACGGTCGAGCGTGCGCGGCAAATCGTGTTGCAGCTTGATCCGGTCGGCTGCGGCGCGCGCGACGCGCGCGAATGTCTGCTCGTGCAACTCGCTGCGCGCGGCCTGCAAGAATGCACGCGCGCCGAGGGTGAATGCCTCGCCGCGAAACTCATCGGCGAATGCTCGCTCGTTGACTTGCAGCAGCACAAGCTGCCGAACCTGGCGAAGCACCTCAACGTCACGGTCGAGGCGTTGGTCGAGGAACTCCAGCACATACGCACGCTCGACCCTTATCCGGGCCGCCGCTATTCTTCGGAAGACCCGATCCTTATCACGCCGGAAGTCTTCATCGAAAAGATTGACGACCACTACGAGATTTACTTCGCCGACGATGGCGGGCCGCGCCTGCGTATCAGCCACAGTTACCAGCAAATGCTCGGTCAGCAGGATACGAGCAAGGAAACGCGCGACTTCATCAAGGAAAAGATACGCTCTGCGGTTGACCTGCTCCGCAACATCGAGCACCGTCGGCAGACCATCTTCCGCGTCGTCGAATGCATCGTTCATCGCCAGAGCGAATTTCTCGACAAGGGCGTGCAGTTTATCAGGCCGATGATGCTCAAGGACGTGGCGGAAGAGACAGGGATGCACCTCTCGACCATCTCGCGCGTCGTCAACCGCAAATACGCGCACACGCCGCAGGGCGTCATCGAGTTGCGCCGCTTCTTCACGGAGGGTATGACGAACGAAGACGGCGAAGAAGTTTCGACCCGCATCATCAAGTTGCAGATCAAGAAGATCATCGAGGAAGAGGACTCGCACAATCCGATCACCGATGATCAGGTCGTCAAGATTTTAATCAAGGATGGCATCAAGCTGTCGCGCCGCACGGTGGCGAAGTATCGCGACCAGATGAACATCCCCGGCTCACGCGAGCGTAAGGCGGTCATTTAGCGGTTGTGGGTTCGAGGATCGGTAAAAACAACACTCGCCGGCCCACGGCCCCAAATCCCCGGCCCTTCGCACTCGCTTTGCGCCGCAAAAGTTTTAAGCAAGACAATAATCCAGGATAGTCGGTGCGGGCGGGAGCCGGAGTGTACCCCGCCTGTCTCCATCGCCGGCACCGGCGGAAGGGTGAGCATTGATGCAGTTTGAATACACTGGGCGTCACATCGAGGTGACGCCCGCCATCCGCACGCACGTCGAGGATCATTTCAATAAGTTGGATCAAATCTTCGGTGATTCCTCGACGGTGCGTGCGCACGTCGTCATCGAAGTCATCAAGAATCGCCACATCGCCGAACTCATACTTCACTGGCGCGACCACACTCTGACGGCCCGCGACACGAACGCAGATATGTATCAGGCGTTGACGCGGGTGATTGACAAGATCGAGAAGCAGGCCGTCAAGTTGAAGAAGAAGATCATCGAGCGCAAGCAGGACGCGACTCCGCTCTCCGCGCTCGCGCTCGAAGCCTCTGCGGAGCAGACGGCGAGTGCTGCCGCCGACAACGCTCAGCCCGCGCAGCCGCGTATCGTCAATGCGCGCAGCTACCGCGTCAAGCCGATGACGCCGGAGGAGGCCGCCATGAGCCTCTCCGAAGACGACAACCAGTTCGTCGTCTTCCGCGATTCCGATACAGACCGCCTGAGCGTGCTCTACAAGCGCAAGGACGGCAATTTCGGTCTCATCCAGCCTTAACCGCCCGGTAAAATATTTCCTGCGAGGCGCGGCGAGACGTTTATCCGCCACTCAGGTGGATTTATAATCGCCGCGTCCTTTTGTGCATGTAAACGAGCGGCGAGTGCCCGCGTCGTCCGCCTTCAAGCCCGACTCAAAGTCAGGAGAATAATGATGCTGAGAAAACTCTGGCCTGTCGCCATGCTGTCGCTGCTGCTCGCGGCTGGCCCCGCCCGCAGCGCCGTCACGACATACGAGATTGACACCGCGCATTCCAACGTCGGTTTCGCGGTTCCCATCCTCGGCGGACTCTCGAAGGTGCGGGGCAAATTCAGCGACTTCAAGGTGAGCATCGTCTATGACGATAAGGACATCAGCAAATCGTCTGTCAACGCCGTCATCAAGGCGGCGAGCATTGACACTGGCATTGAGCCGCGCGACAAACACCTCCGCACGGCGGACTTTTTCGACGCCGAGAAATATCCCGACATCACTTTCCAGAGTAAGAGCGTCCGCAAAAAGGGCAAGGAGTTGATCGCGCACGGCACGTTCACAATGCGCGGCGTCTCGAAAGAAATAGACCTGCCGTTCACCATCACCGGCATCTCCAAAAACCCGAAGACGGGCAAGACCACGCTCGGTGTCCTGGCGAGAATCGTTCTTAACCGGCGCGACTACGGGATCAACTTCAGCCGCCCCGACAACCCGAACTTCCTCGGCGACGAAGTGGAGATTGAACTCAATTTAATCACCAGAGCCGCGAGCGCGCAGTAGCTCAAGTGTCGTCCGATGACGAGTAATCCCAACGAGCATCCGGCCATCACGGTCGGCGATTTTCTGGCACACGCCCCGCCGCAGCTTGAACTGAAGCTGCTCGCGGGTGAGGCCGGCGCTGGCGTGCGCGTCATCAACTCGCCGCGCATACAGAAACTCGGACTGGCGCTCGCTGGCTTCACGCACTACATACACGCGGGCCGCGTCCAACTCGTCGGGCAGAGCGAAGTCTCGTATCTCGGACAACTGACGCCCGCGCAGAGGCGCGAGGCCATCAGCAAGCTGGAACTGGATAAAATCTCCTGCGTGCTCGTCTCGAAGGGATTGATGCCGCCGCCGGAACTCCTCGAAGCCGCAGAGGATGCCGTGCTGCCGCTCATCCAGACCTCTCTGATTAGCTCGCTTGCGATCAGCGTCGTCGCACAGTACCTACAGGAAGCCCTCGCGCCGCGCGAATTGCGTCACGGTGTCCTGCTCGATCTCTACGGACTCGGCGTGCTCATCGAAGGGGAGTCGGGCGTGGGCAAGTCGGAGTGCGCGCTCGACCTGATCGTGCGCGGGCACAGGCTCGTGTCGGATGATGTTGTGGACGTGCGCCGGACGGGGGCGGAGCATTTGATGGGCAGCGCGCCGGAACTGCTGCGCGAGCACATAG
>JAIVJG010000302.1 GCA_020200155.1 Acidobacteriota bacterium
CGCCCGGAGACGCGCGACTTCTTTTACCGTCGCAGCGTCGGCTTCATCCGCGAACTCTTCGAGCGCTGGTGCCCGCACGTCGTCATCAGCGTCCATCCTCTGACGCAGCACGCCATCGCGCGGGTACTCAAAGAACTCGGCCTCGCGGATAAAATCCCGCTCGTGACGGTCGTGACAGACCCTTGCTACGGCTTCTGGAAGGGCTGGGCGTGCGACGACGTGACGCTCTACCTCGTGGCGAGCGAAGAGGCGCGGCGGCAGTTGATTGACTACGGCATCAAGCCGGAGCGCATCAAGATTTCCGGGATGCCCGTGCATCCGAAGTTCGAGCTGCTCAACGAGCGCGTGGCACAGGCGGCGCGCACGGCGCTCGGCCTCGACCCGGAGAAGTTCACCGTCTTCGTCAACGCCGGCTGGGTCGGCGGCGGCAACATCCCCGAAATTTTCCGCGAACTCGTGCGCGGCGACTTGAACGTACAGGCGATTTTCCTCGCCGGCAAGAACGAGGAACTCCGCGCCGAAGCCGAGACGCTGGCCTCGCGCGCCAACTTCCCCGTCAAAGTCATCGGCTACTCAGAACACGTCGAGCAGTTGATGCAGGCCGCCAACGTGATGATCTCGAAACTCGGCGGACTGACAACCTTCGAGGCGCTGGCGTGCCGCGTGCCCATCATCGCCGACGCGATCACGCCGCCGATGCCGCAGGAGTCCGGCGCGGCCTCGATGCTCGCGCGGCGCGGCGCGGGCGTACTGCTCCGGCGCGCGAGCGACATCGTGCCCGAAGTGCGCCGCATGGTCGAAGATTCGATTTACTACGCGGCCATGCGCTCCGCGACCGTCGGGATGGCGCTCCCCGGCTCGACGCGCCGCATCGTCGAGGAGATTGCCGCGCTTATCCCCGCGCCCTTGATGGCACAGGAAGAGCCGGTTATCGTCGAAGCACGCTCCGGATAAATTCATGCCCCAAGTTGACGCACACTCCGCCTTTAAGTTTTAATCAACACGTTCTGGCAAATCAAAACAACTCGCCCGTGTAAGCCTTCGGAGGCGACAGGCGCGTCTGTGGTTCGGAGACAGACACTTTGAGTCTTCTGTTGGAAGGTAAGCGTGCGTTCATCAGCGGCGGGACGCGTGGAATCGGGGCGGCGCTCTGCGAGGTGTTCGCGCGCGAAGGCGCGGACGTGGCCTTCAACTATCACACGCGCGACGACCTCGCCGAAAAAACTTCACAGGCCGTCGCCGCGCATGGCCGCCGCGCACAGGCTTACAAAATCTCCGTCACGGATCGCCTCGGCCTCAAGAAGATGACGCGCGAACTCGTAGAGGTTTGGGGCGGAATAGACATCCTCGTCAACAACGCCGCCATCAATCGCGGCGACAACTTCGCGACGACCACAGATCGCGCATGGGACGAGGTTATTAATACTAACGTCAACAGCCTCTTCGCCGTCACGAAGCCGATTTACAAACAGATGATCCGCCGCCGCGCCGGCTCGATACTCAACATCACTTCCATCGGCGCGATTCGCGCGCTCCCGACCTCCGTGCATTACGCGACCTCGAAGGCCGCCGTGATCGGTTTCACCAAGTGCCTTTCGCGCGAGGCCGCCACGTTTGGCGTCAAGGTCAACGCCATCGCCGCCGGCATCTTCAACACCGATCTGGCTCAGGAGCTTCCCGAACGGCTGCTGCAAATGCACGACTTCTGGGCGGCCAGCGGAAGAAAAGGCGAGCCTGCGGAACTCGCGGAAGTCGCCGCCTTTATGGTGAGCGACCGCAACAGTTTTATGAACGGCGAAGTTATCATCGTTGACGGCGGGGCCGTGACGTAATCGAGTCGCCGTGTAAACCCCCACGCCGCCACGTCAATTTCAAATTCACGCGACGACAAACGCCGGATTAGTACCTTCAGACTTAAACCCTCTATTCTTTCTCGCCGCCGGATTTCTTTTCCAACATCGCCAGACGCTCCTCAAGCGTGCGAATTGTGCGCTGCATCTCGCCAAGCCTCCTGTAAGCCGCCGTCGCGCGCAGCCATTCGCGGTTGTCGAAGGCCGGAATGCCGGACACGACTTTGCCCGCAGCGACGTTGTGGCTCGTCGCGCTCTTGGCCGTGATGACCGCGTCGTCGCCGATGGTTAGGTGGCCTGCGACGCCGACCTGTCCCGCGAGGATGACGCGTTGCCCGACGTGCGAACTTCCAGCCAGCCCGACCTGCGCGCAGAGCAGCGAGTCTTCGCCGACGAAGCACGAGTGTCCGATCTGTACGAGATTGTCAATCTTGACGCCGCGCGAGATGCGCGTCTCGCCGACCGACGCGCGGTCAATCGTCGTGCC
>JAIVJG010000140.1 GCA_020200155.1 Acidobacteriota bacterium
CACGCGGCCTTCCACAAAGGCGTTGCTGGTATTGAACATGTTGACGGCGACGGCGACGAAGTTCTGGTTGTAGCCGAGCATCGGGAAGTCGGCGAAATTGAGCGTGGCGTTGCCGACGATGAAGCGATACATATTATATGTGCCCGCCGGGTCGCTCGTCTGCGAGAGGGCAATCTCGACCGACGTGGTCGCCGAGGCTGCATTTGAGGCGATGGCGAGTATCCAACGATTGTTGTACGGGTCGTACTGAATCTGCGGGTCGAAGAAGCCGCTGCCGCCCGTCGAGGCCCAGAAGGCGGCGGGCGAGACGACGCTCAGTCGCGCGCCCGTCGCCTTGTCCTGTATGACGTAGTTGTTGTTGACGTTGACGAAGACCTTATCGAGTCCGACCGCGCCGTTCGTGTCGGGCGGGATGGTGAACGTCCCCGTAGGGCCGCCGCCGACCGCTTCATCAAATTCGCCCTGATAGCTCGTCGAGGGCGTGGGCGAAGGAACGAGCGGATCGCCGGTGGTGTCGTTTTGCACGGACGGGGCGGGCGCGGGCGCATCTTCGCCGCCAACTGTCGCGGTTGCCGCCGGCGAGTCGTCAATCGTTCCCGGCGGGTGAATGAGCCGCACGGACGAGGGCGTGTTGACTAGCCCGGCTCTGCTGGTGCGTGCCGCCCTCGCCTCTTTGGCGGCCACCTCTTTGAAGTTGACGACCGAGACGGAGACGGGACGCAGCGTCTCTGCCGGCGCGTTCGCACTGGCGCTCTGCGCGGCGGTTGTGCCGGCGCTCTGCTTACTCGCCGCGCGCGTCTGCGCGGTGGCGGAAGTCGCGGCGAACGGCAGCAGGCTCTGGCCGAGCAGCGCGAGGCACAACGCCAGGCGGACTGTCTCTCTAAATGTCTTGCCGGTGGTTCCGCGCGGAGTGGTGTGCTGCCGCGACGGTCTTTCGGCGAAATGCCGGTCTGGGGTATTTCTATTTCTCATTGGGACGTGCTCTCCATGTGGGTTTCAAGTTATCGCGCCGGCAAACATCTCTGAAGTCAGGAATGCCGTGCGGAATCACGATGCATTGCGCCTCCCCGGCCCGGCGGGTGCGAGCGAGAGGCGCGGTATTTATTCTGTCAGCAAAAGAAGCAACATCGGGAATGCTGCGGGCAGGCGGCGCGTCTGCGAGCGATGCCTGGAAGAGATTTAACCGAAAAGCGAAACAGCCGAGGGAGATGGCTCGAAGGCCTGACTGATGCGTCCAAGTGTTTTGGACACGCGTGGCATGATAGACGAACCGCCAGCGTCCCGCAACTTTACCAGTGGGAATTCAGCGAAGACGGCGCGGATGTCACGGATGACCGGCGATGCCGAAGCCTTTGGTGCATTGCCCTGTTTCGAGATCAACGGCTCCAAGTCTGACGGGCGCGCCGTCCTCCCCCACCTCGGATTCGATTTCGTCCGTGCGCGGCGCTTTCCTGTCGCCGATTTTCCGCCGAGATCTCGCCGCGCGCTCCTCTCTTTCGCGCCGCTCCTCTCTCTCGCGTCTCGCCTTCGATGAGGCGGGAGCGACGGCGGAGGCCGTGAAGATGAGCGCGCCGCTGGGCGGGTTGCCGTGCGCGGCATAGACCACGCCGCCGCCGTCGAAGTTGCCGATGCACGATTTCATAATTCGCTCGGCCTGCGCGCGTGTGATTGTTCGCTCGATCTCGTGCGCGGCGGGCAGCGCGCCGGCGACCGCGTGTGTATCAACGCGCCGCCCGCGCTCGTCCGTGTAAAAACCGACGGAATCGTTCAGCATGGCTTCGTGCTCGCCCACCTTGAACTTCCAGACGACACGGCGATCACCGGGCGCGTTGACTACCCTGACGAGTTGAAAATGTTTGTCGAAGTACGTCGCAGAAAGTCCGGCGGCGAGAATCGCGGCCCTCGACTCTCGCGCGAGTTTCGCTTCCGCGTCGCTCAGCTTCGACGCGTCCGCAGCCTGCCCGACGACGGCGGGCGTGCGTTGTGTGCTCTGCGGCGGCGGCGAGGCGCTTGCCTGTGCGTCCGCGCCGCTCGCAGCCGCGACGGTGAAACAGACCGAGGCGAGCGCAATCAAAAGCTTTCTTCTCATCATTGGCATGTGTGAATCGCCTGACAGGCGCGAAGATGTCATTGCGGGGGAGGCCGATATTATAAACACCACGCTGACGAACGACTAACGACCACGTACAGAGTTTTTGTTTTGTCAGAACCGCCTGCGGTAGCGGGCGGGTGTCCACGTCGCGCAAGACCCGCCCGCTACCGCAGGCGGTTCTGACAGGAGGCCGCGTCCACCGCGCAAATCAAGAGGCGCGTGC
>JAIVJG010000065.1 GCA_020200155.1 Acidobacteriota bacterium
TTCGACGTGCGGCGGTCTAACAACAGATTCAACCTGACCGCCCGCAGCTTGGCTCTCATGTTCGCTCATTGGTATCCTCCACGTTGCCGCCATCGGCGGGCGGCAGGTTAATCTGGGCGTTAGATTGCTGGTTGGAAAGTTTGATTGCAAATCGTGGATAAACTTAAGCTCAAAAGGCTACTGGTAGGCGACTTCACTCTCAGGCGGTTGATTCGCTCCGTCTTTTCAATCGTTGTCCTTGTCTGCCTCGGCATGTCCCTCTACGCTTATTTCTATGCGGAGAAAATTATCTTCCAGCCTCAGCCCTCCTCTTACCGGGACACGGATCGGATCATCAAGTTCAGCTCCGGCGATGGCGCAGCAATCTCGGCCGTCTACCTTCCTAACCCGGACGCCCGCTACACACTCCTTTATAGCCACGGGAACGCCGAAGACGTCGGGCAGCTCCTCCCGATTTTGGAGGAAATAAAGGGCCTGGGCTTCTCCGTACTCGCGTACGACTACCACGGTTACGGGACGAGTTCAGGCACGCCTTCGGAGGAGAACGCGTACCGGGACGCGGACGCGGCTTACGATTACCTGGTCAAAGAGCAGGGCGTCCCTGCTCACGACGTCATCGCTCTGGGGCGCTCACTCGGCGGCGCCGTGGCGGTAGACCTGGCAAGTCGGCGGCAATTAGGCGGACTGATTATCGAGAGTTCGTTCGTCACGGCTTACCGCGTCATAACCCACATCCCTGTATTACCATTCGACAAGTTCCAGAGCCTCTCGAAGATTAAACGGGTGCGATGCCCGGTCCTTGTCATTCACGGGAAGAAAGACAACGTGATACCTTTCTGGCATGGTGAAAAGCTCTTCGAGGAGGCTAATGAACCGAAGCGCTCGTTATGGGTAGAAGGTGCGGGCCATAACAACGTTTTTGAAGCCTCTGGCAATCGCTACGGGCAGGCCCTGCGGGATTTCGTCGCCTTGATCGAAAGGGGAGGTTGAATAGTTTCGCCGCAATCTAACAACGGCATGCAGCGGACGCGCCAATCAGCGGCTCTCTTAAACTCAATCGTCTGTGCACGCCGCTGATGCCAGGCGTTAGGTGCTTCGTAGTAGTAATCCGATTATGCCTAGCGTAAAGAGGCAGCCGCCGAGAAAGCACATTGTTTTCACGAAACGAAATCCCGGCGAACGCACAACAATTAGTTGAAACAGCCCAACGAGGATCATAACAATGGATAAAATTGGGTGCATCGTTTTACCTTTCACGCCGCGCCTAACAACTCATTCGAGATGAGCGGCGGTAGCGTGGCTGTCAAGTTTATTCCTGCGACGTGCGTTCGTGCTTGCGCGCCGCCATCTCAATTCCAGCGTTAGGCGCTTTCGTTGAAGGTGGGTTGCAATATGAGAGTTGCCCTGAGAGTTATCGCAGTAAGCCTGTTGCTGCTGACTACGGCTAAGGCTTCCGTTCCTGTCGTTTGCGTATGCGTCCGCAGCCCGTTGAAGGAGGCGGCGGTTCGCGGTCGGGTCGTAGCCACATATAAGCAAAGAGCTGAAGAGCCTATCCCGAATGCGACAGTCAAGCTCATGAAGTGCGTCGAAGGGGATTGCCAAACCATTACCGAGGTTACGGCAGATGAAAGCGGGCATTTCTCCGTCGAAGGGGTTAAACCGGGCGAGTACGATATCGTAGCCAGCGCGACGCATTTTGAGCGGGTGTGGGTAAAGCTGAAAGTGCGTGGGAGGTCTAGGGACAGGAACAAAGAGATCGTCTTCGGCCTTGAGCCGGGACTTGATTGCTGCACTGGATGGGCTAAGGTGCGGAAGGTAAAGTAGCCCCTTCTAAATCACGCCGCGCCTAACAACGGCATGCACCCGACCCGCAATAGCGCGGCTCTCATCATCAACGGCAGCAGCGGGCGGGTGATGCCGGGCGTTAGATTGCTAATTCGGGGGATTACGTATGAGACACGGATATCGTTCTCTGATCTTGTTGTGCGCCGTTGTAGATATGTTCTTATGCGCAGGTGTACACGCACAAAATCGACATGCGATCATCGACGTACATGTTCACGCGCTGCCGGCACCTCGCAGTGAGGCGATATGTCCTCTATCGGGTCTGTCCCAGACCAAGTATCCAGACGGCACTGAGGTGTGCGCAAAACCCTTCACCTCCCCAGTATCGGCTGAGGATCTGCGGCAACAAACCTTGCAGGCGCTGAGCCGACACAACATTCTCGCTGTAACGTTCGGGCCCGACTTGAGCGTGGTGGAAGCATGGCGAAAAGAGCGACCCGACAGGATTGTGCCGGCGATTCAGACGACTGGCGTAGACGTAGATATCCCGTCGCTTCGCCGGCTGCTGGAGTCCGGCACCTTATCAGTGATCGGGGAAGTGACATCCCAGTACGCAGGCCTTACGCCTGGCGACCCAAAACTAGAACCGCTGTTTGCCTTGGCAGAGGAGCTTGATCGCCCGGTCGGGATTCACATAGCGGGAATTGGTGGACCAATTCCCGGTTATCGTGTCGCGCTCGGTGACCCACTTCTATTGGAACCAGTACTTTTGAGGCATCCGAAGCTACGCGTGTATGTCATGCATGCGGGGTTTCCGTTTCTCGAGAGCATGGTGGCGCTTCTACGGCACTATCCTGGAGTCTACGTTGATATTAGCTTGATTGACTGGCAGTTGCCGCGCTCCGTGTTTCACCAGTACCTCAAGGGTCTCGTTGATCACGGTTTCGGCAAACGTGTCATGTTCGGCACCGACCACGTGTCGTGGCCCCAAGCGTTTGACGTGGCGATTGAGGGCGTTCGATCTGCCAAATTCTTAAGCGATGAGCAGAAGCGCGACATCTTCTACAATAATGCCGCCCGGTTTTTGAGATTGGAGGAGAAAGGCCAGACCAAACCAGTATCAAAGTCAAAATATAAATAATGTTCCAAACCGCAATCTAACAACGGCATGCACCCGACCGCGAATAGCGCGGCTCTCATCGAAAACTTGCCGCCTATCAGGTTGTGTGCGCGGCGGGTGATGCCGGGCGTTAGAACCGCCTGAAAACAGCAGCCAAAGACAGGCAGCAACCTGCCGCGTTCTGGCTGCTGCCAGAGGCTGTCTAACAAGTCATTGGAATTGACCCTCGCCCTGCGTGTTGCTTATCATCAAAGTTGCGTGGGGCTTCGGGCAATTCAATTCCAGCGTTAGACATCTGTTGAGCGGAGGTGTGAGATGAAAACCTTACTCGTATTTGTAAGCATTGTTGCTTTCGCAAGTCCTAGTAGTGTTCCTGCTCAGCAGCAGTCTGTAGCACTGGAAAACATAATATATTTGTTACAGAAGGAGTGCGGCGAGCCACAGCTCACTTTCGTTGAGGATAAGTATTGGGTGTGGAGCTATTCTGTAGAGTGCCCGAAGTTCGAGCCTGTAGAGATAAAGCCGGGAGAGCGTTATCAGTTACCTAGTCCCATCATGCGTATCGAGATAGACGAAGACAAGTTTCGTGAGGATAAGGGTGGGCCGCCGGGCAAGTATATTATCGCCATTTCCTATTCTTTTAATCCTAGCTATGTCGCGGGTAAGCCGGAGATGGGGTATTCCCTCTCCCAGAAATTCAGCATCATTAGGTAACAGTTGAATCGGACGATGTCTAACAACGGCATGCACCCGACGCCCCCGAAGCGTGCCTCTCATGAATCTTGAATTGGGGCGCGGGTGATGCCGGGCGTTATATTGCTACCCTCATGCTCCAACCAGAACGTATCGGCAGAAACGATGTAAGCGAGCGAGATCTATTCCTCCTCAACGCGCCTAGCATCTCCGAGGTGCCAGGTGCCATAAATCTTTCGAGCAAATATTTTGGGGTTCTGCTCGCTTGTGATGCGCGTAATGTTGAAGACGTCGTTGTTGTGGACCTTGCGCGATCACTGATTGCTAACGGCATGAGATATTTCTGTTCGTGGGGCGGCGATTGTGAGCGAGTGCATGACTTGGTTGATTCGGTGATAATCGAAAATGATCCCGATGAAACAGAGGATTCCGTCATCATCACGATGTGGTTTGAGGAGAAAAGCCTAGATGAAGCGCTCTGGCAGTTTCTCTATGTGGCTTTTCCGGCAAATGATTATGAGGCAGACTGTCGTGCGGACGTTGCTATAGTCATCGGAAATAGCGAATGGGGAGAGCAAATCAAAAGGCGATCATCAGATTTGGATGGTCTCAATAAAGAAGTCGTGGGCGAAGATGAAGAAGAAGATGATTGATGAAACCGCAATATAACAAAGCCTTGCAGCTGACGGCGCGATAGCATGCTTCTCAAGTAACCTTTTGCTATCAGCTTGAATCCTGATCGCGCGCCGCAGCTGAAGGCCAGCGTTATGCTTCTAGCTCTTGGGAGTCTCGAAAATGCCAAAACTGAACATTATTGGTTGGAGGGTAGGCTTGCAGAAGATTTCCATGAATCATATTTTGCGCGAGCGTCTTCAGCTAGGCTTGAAAGATGCGAAGGGATACGTTGACGATGTGCTTGCTGGAAAGTTAGTCTCTTTTGCGCTGGAGGATTCAGCTACAGCCGAAACTCTGGCTAAGGCATTAGAAGATGTCGGTGCTATCGTTGAGATTGAAGCGGATCAAAATTCGCTCCGCGTTGCAACGAACGGCGAAGCATAACAACTCATTCAACCGGAGCGCGAATAGCGCGGCTTTCATCCGACAACTTGGATGCTTGTTACATTGAATGCGCGCCCGGTTAATTCGGGCGTTGGGCGCTACTCATTGAGGAGGGCTGGGTTGTGAGAATATTTCTTGGTAGTGAGAGGCTAATACTCTTAGGCCGGAAGATGCTTTTTTACTCCACCGTAGTACTCTGTTTTGGGTTAGCCGGGCTTGGCGTCGGAGCACAGGCCCCAGAACTTATATCTCGTAATCCTCCGGTCATTAAATATTTCAGCGCGGAGAAGAATGAAACGACTATAGAGACACAACTTTTCAAACTGCCAAGCGGGCCCGAGAGTGAGTGGGCGGCACAGCTGGATAACTCCACTCGCTCCGGCCTAAAGCTGACCTTTGCTCAGTATAAATATGCGGGAGGGGGGCCGGCTCGCCCTCGAACCGTGACCTTCACTTTCCTCACAAAAGGCAAGTACACACGCCCCCTGAATTACTCAATTAGCGCCGAAAAGGTGATAATCCACCAAGGGGAGGTCTCCGTGGAGGACTCCACCTCTAAATCGAACGGGCGCACCGAGACCGCACAAATACTGACTCTAGTAATACCGACCGAAATCTTCCTGCGCATGGCACAGGCTAAGAAAGTGGAGTTCCAGGTGGGGCCGAATTCCTATAAACTGGATGACTATCAAAGGAAGTGTCTTGCCGCCTTAGCAGGTACGATAGAGAAACCGAGCGAGTGAGTTCAAGAGGCCGTGTATCCCCGCGTGCCGCGCCCAACAAGTCGCTCAAGCTGACCCGCCGCCAGCAGGCTTGTCATTACTGTAAGTTGAATGTGGCGGCGGGCAGCTTAGCTCCGGCGTTATGCCGCCTGAAAGAAGCGTCACGAGGGCGCGGAAGGCTTCGTGACGCTTCTCCGGGGCGGTCATAACAACGGATTGCACGCGACCCGCTGAAGCGCGGCTCTTATGAACCATGCGTGTGCGGGCGCGTGAATCCGGGCGTTGGGCGGCTTCCAAGTTTGGGAGAGATCATGAACACATTCTGGTGGAAGTGTTTTTTCGCAGTAACAACTGTCATTAGCCTTGGCTTTATGTTCTCAATCTATCGAACCTTGAAAAGGGACGATAGCATTGAGGTCAGTCTTACTGGGTCGCCCGTGAACCGCAGACTCTACAGGAAGAACAACCCTGCGGCATTCAAGCTCTACTGCATCACTCTTCTCTTGCTCAACGCGGTGTTCTTTCTGGTCTCGGTCGCGTTTTTGATCTTCGGGCCGCGGAAGGGAGTCGGCAGGTGAGGTGTGTGAGACACATAATCCCCGAATTCCAACGCATGAGGGTGGCAATTGACGGTGCCAACGGCCAAATCGCTGTGACCGTCCAGTATTCTAAATACCCTGAAGAGGAAGTGCAGAGCTGGCGGCAGAGACTTAAGCCATCTAACATGCAGCCCCTGCGCACGGCTAAGGCTGTTGGTGGGTTACTTTGGCGCGTAGCTTATTATTTGTCAGGCTATTGCTGGCATCAACGGAATAAATGCTCCATGGGGTAACGTCGCTCTGGGCCGCCGCCCAACAACGGCCTGCACCCGACGCCCTGCCACGTTGCCTCTCATGTACGTTGGATGTGGGCGCGGGTGATGCATGGCGTTATGCGCTTTGGATAATCCCTCGGTGTAGGAAAGTAGACATTTGAAACATCTAGCTTATACTCTTTCGGTAACCCTCTTGCTGCTTATCTGTACAATGTTTGGGTTTGCACAAGATGTCGCGCCTACGCCTGCGCCAAAGAGCAAAAACAAAGAGTCGGTGAGAATCTATAGGCGGTATGAGAAGTCTAAAAATGAAACGATCACGGAAACTAGACCCATGCCAATATTTGGAAATATTCTTGGCGGGTTAGACATGAATGTCTTTTACACCTATCTGGGCAAATCATCAACGACACCCCAGTCAGTAACTATCAACTTTACCTCGTCCAATCCCGAGCATGAGCATCGCCGAGATTTAATAGTGAAAGCAGATGGCGAAGTATACCAGCTAGGTACGATGGAGTATCGGAGGCTTCCCGACAGTAACTTCGGATTCCCTGGGAAACTGTCACTGTCTATTCCTGTTGAGGCGTTCAACCGGATAGCTAATGCCAAGAAAGTACACATGAAATTGGGCACAGAAGATTTCGACCTGGAAGAACGCCACATTAAGAAATTGCGCGGTCTAGCGAGTGCCATGACTCGGTAAAGCTATGTTTTTAGTTGATCCCTATTTGCTCCTGCCGCGCATAACAACCGCTTGCAGCCGACCGCCCGATAGCGTGCTTCTCGTGCTTGTCTGCTCCGATTTGCTTGTGTGCTTCTCGCGGGCGGCGGCTGAAGCGGGGCGTTAGGCTGCCAAAATGTTGAGGCTTATGAATCGGGTACTCAAATCTGTAATCGGCGGTGTGTCTATCGTCATCTTCTTGTACGCGGCGATTACAGCCTTCGACTGGTTTCTTGTAAGGCAAGGCGCAGAACATCCTTTTATCGAGAGAAATCCGGCTGGTTGGTTGCTCGAATGGCCTTTACCTTTTCTTAAAGCTATTTTCCCGCCCGATGTCGGGGCCATGGTTAAGTTGTCGTTCGCCGGTCTAACCGCTGCTGCTCTTTTGGATATACTTGTTTACTCAACTTTGGTATATGTCATCTTGCGCTGGCGTGCGGGGCGAAAGCGCCTACCTTGAATGTCGAAGGCAGCCTAACAACGGCATGCAGCGGACGCGCAATACAGCGGCTCTCTCAAGATGAGGTTGAATGCGCGCCGCTGATGCCGGGCGTTATGCTGCTGAATCAAATTCACAGTGGGTTCGCCGCGAAACTCAAAGACAGGAGACACCATGAAACCTGATGAACTCATTGATCAATGGAGGCTAGGATTGCTCTGAGAGACACAGGACGGCGGCCGTGCAATACGGCGAACTGAGACGGGAGTTAGAGCAACTGATAGTCTTCAGCGAGAAGAACCCGGTCAGCGAGACAACTACCGAGGACTTGCGCAAGAGGTGGGATTCTGTAGACCGCCAAGCACCTACAATACCAACGAGTATCTATAATCAGATTGAAAAGCAAGTGAGCGCGGCTGAGTCCCAGAGAGCTAGTATTAATGTGCCCGCAGCATAACAACGGCATGCACCCGACCGCCGACACGACGGCTCTCATCATCAGTAATCGCTCGTGGCGGCGGGTGATGCCGGGCGTTAGGTTTCTTCGTTATCTTGAGGGAGGAGATTTAAATGAAACGGCTAACCTTCTTATTCGTAGTCGCAGCCCTCTTGCTTGCCTGCGAACAAATGGCTCAGGCATGCACTTGCATCCCGGAGAAACTCGTTGCTCTCGCTCAACCTGCGCGAGGTGGCGAGGAAAGTGCGGCCGCCGCCAAAAAGTTCAGAGACTTCCTGTTCAGCGAATTTCAGGGGGCGATCTTTACCGGAGAGGTCATAAAAATCAAGAAGGTTAGGGTCAAACCGGCTGACGACGATTGGCCGCTATTAGAGGTAATCGTCAGAGTTGAGCAATCATGGCGCGACGCCAAGCGTAAAGAAGTGTTCATTTATACGGGCGTCGGTGGCGGAGATTGTGGAGTGCCATACGTGAAAGGTCAGAGACACTTCTTTTTCGCCCCGGCCCGCAAAGGCAGATTGCGGACAGACATCTGCGGGCCATATAAATTGGATGATAAGCGTGTGATTGACTTCATAGGTTTTCTCGGGCTTGACCGATCATATGAGAAGGCCCTCCCATAACCGCGAAGCCTAACAACGGCATGCACCCGACCGCGAATAGCGCGGCTTTCATGCGCGAGACTATGTTGTAATCACGGTTCGTCGCGGCGGGTGATGCTGGGCGTTAGGCGCTTGCTTATCAGTGACACCCCTGAAGGTTGCGGAGCATAAGCGCAAGCCAAGCTAGAAAGAAAAAAAGGCTGCGAACCCTGCCAGCACCTTTATCCATTTCAGGTCATTATTCATGTTGAATCGTTCCTTTCCTGCCGCGCCTAACAAGCTGTTGCACGCGAGCGGCAACAGCGCGGCTCTTATCCTCAATCAATCCAGCCGCCGCGTGAACAGCAGCGTTAGGCCGCCGGAGTGAAGGAGGAAGCATGGCAAGCATCTACACCCGCCGTTCATTCGTCCGAAGCCTTGGGCTATTCGGCTGCGCGCTCCCGCTGACGGCGTTCGCGCAGCACGCCCAACCGCGCCGCGTCAGGCGCATCGGCTTCCTCAGCGGTGCCGTGCCATCGCTGATCAAGTCGTTCGACGAGGAGATGCGCAGGCTGGGGTATCTCGAAGGGGAGAACGTCCGTATCGAAAAGCGCATCTCCCGCCCCAACTCGTCGGACCTGATCTCGCACGCGGCCGAGTTGGCCCGCATGGACCTCGAACTGATCGTGGCGGCGGCGCTGCCGCAGGCGCTCGAGGTGCGCAAGAACAACCCCAACATGCCGATGGTCATCGCCACGTGCCCGGGCATGGTCAGCAACGGGTTCGCCAGAAGTCTCAAGCGACCCGGCGGAATCTACACCGGAATAGACGAGCTGCCCCCGGGCGTGACGGCCAAGCGGCTCCGGCTCCTGAAGACGGCCGCGCCCGAAGTCTCGCGCGTCGCACTGCTCTCGACGACGCCGGGGCGCGGCGGTCACGAGACCCAGCTCGCTGACGCCGAGCGGGCCGCCAAGTCGCTCCGCCTGACGGTGAAGCCCTACCGGGCGACTTCACTGAGCGAACTAGAGGCGGCAATCGCCGCCATCGGTAACGACCGGATGGAAGGCCTCGCGAATTTCCAGGGCGCGGTGTCACTCGCCAACCGCCAGCTCATCGTGGACTTCGCCGCGAAGAACCGCCTGCCCGCGGTCTACCAGTCAGCCTTCTTCACGGAAGTCGGGGGGCTGATGGCTTGGGCGCCAGATCAAGAGGGGCAGTACCGCATGGCGGCGCGTTACGTCGATAAAATCTTCAGGGGGGCGAAGCCGGGCGACCTGCCGGTCAGCCACCCTGGCCGGTACTACCTTAGTATCAACCAAAGTGCCGCACGGGTCATTGGCCTTGCCCTGCCGCCGAGGCTCATCGCGAAGGCTGATCGCTTATTGCCGTGACACGCCGACGGCGCATAAGCCGTGAACTCTGGCCGATTCGCCGCGGCCTAACAACGCCATGCACCCGACGCCCAAACACGTTGTCTGTTATCATCAATCGCCGCAGGGCGCGGGTGATGGCGAGCGTTCGGTCGCTTTCTATCACTTCAACGCTTTCTTGTATGCCTCTCGAATCTTCGTGTTCCAAATGCGCCGTCCTAGTTCCAGATCGCTCACGTATGCTGGACTGAAGCCCATCCGCCGGGCTTGTTCCCGCAGAGTTAGCCTTTTGTTTTCGCGCAGACTTCTAAAAAATCTGCCAACGTCAACGTCACTTTCAATTTGCCCTGTGCCGTTGCATCTTGGGCAAGTTGTAGATGCCATGTTGAATTATCCTTTCAAGGCGCGTCCGAACAAGTCATTGAATCCGACTCGCCATGACGCAGCTTTTCATCTTTGATGTTCTGTGCTCGCGGGTTAATTCCAGCGTTGGGCGGCTTCGCCATACGAATGTTAATATCTAAAAGCTATCAATCATTCTACTCGGGGTGGGAAGTTGAATGTCTGTCTTTTTTCGCACGGTGCTTCTGCTGACAATCTCCAACATCTTTATGACCTTTGCTTGGTATGGTCATCTCAAAAACCTTAATAATCGTAAATGGTATGTTGCCGCTCTGGTCAGTTGGGGAATCGCTTTGTTCGAATATATGTTCCAAGTGCCAGCCAATCGTATCGGTTATACCCAATTGAGCCTGTCACAATTGAAGATTATGCAAGAAGTTATCACTCTGTCAGTATTTGTCCCGTATTCGCTTTTCTATATGCACCAGCCATTCAAGTTCGATTATTTATGGGCAGGCTTATGTTTGTTTGGCGCGGTCTATTTCATATTCCGTTCATGAGAAGCAAAAGAAGATTTTTGTATTCGACGCGCCGCCCAACAACTCATTTAACCCGACGCCTCGATAGCGTGCCTTTCATCGTTGTCTTTACAGATGCAGGTTGAATGCTTCATGCTCGGCGCGGGTTAATTCCAGCGATAGACCGCTTCAGTAAAACCAAGAGGTAGGAAGTTGCGCTCCCCCGACGCTCTTCAAACCAATTCAACGGTACATCCCTAACGGATGAGAGGCGGTCTATCTAGCCATTGCAGCCGACTTCGCGCCAGCGCACCTTTCATGTTACGTTGCTTGCGCGCTCGCGGCTGAATCGCGCGTTGGGCTGCCTTCATTTTGTGCGAAATTGGTTAAGGTCAACGCCCTTGAATAAATCCTTCATCACATCGTTTGTTTTCTTGGAATGTTCCATGCCTTTGTCGTAAGCTTCTTCCAGCAATTTGCGGAGCATTCCAACTTTCATCTGAATGGCGAAATCTTCATCCGCGAATTTAGGGTTTCTTTTAACATGAGCTTCCCAGTATTGTTGTTTCGTCATACGACGTTTCTCCGAAGGGCAGCAGCCCAACAAGTCATTGGAGATGAGCGGCGGTAGCGTGCCTCTCAAGTTTATTCCTGCGACGTGCGTTCGTGCTTGCGCGCCGCCATCTCAATTCGGGCGTTGGGCGGCTTCCTTATTCTGAGAATCGAAATGGTAACGAAACCAAAACCCAGAAAGATGCAGCTTGAAGAGTTCAATAAACTCTTTGTTGCTGAGTACAGCGTCGAACAGAATGCTTTCAATGTTCGTTCAGTCAACGAAATGCTAGAAACCAACCGCACAAATCTAGCGCGTAGAGTTTCGAGTGATTATGCGCCCATCGCCTTTACCGCAACCTATGATGCGGTGTCTTTATCTAAGTCTCTCGGTAAGATTATCGACCAGCAATTGAAAGTTGGCGCTGAACGAGATTTATTGTTAGAACTTTCTGAGGATAAATTGTGGACATATCTGATGAGGCTTGAATCAGATATGAGAGAAGAGTAATCGTCCCTTCAGAGCGCGCCGCCCAACAACGGCATGCACCCGACGCCCCATCAGCGTGCCTCTTATGTTCGTTGTGTGTGGGCGCGGGTGATGCCGGGCGTTATGCCGCTATTGCTATTGTGTAAGCTTAAGGCATTTGGATTAAAGGAGGATGGATTGTGAATCAGAAGGTTTCCGCGTTTTTAATGAGCCTCATTCTCTTAGCTTTTCCCTTTATTAGCTTCGGACAAGGACAGCAAGCGGTAGAGCTATTCCCGATAATCCAGAACGGCAAAGTTGGGTACATAGACAAAAACGGTATTGTCGTCATCAGCCCTCGATTTGAGGTAGTTAAAGAATCTTCTGTGCCGATATTTCCTCTTTTCTACGAGCGACTGGCTTCCGTTAGGATTAAGGGAAAGTGGGGTTACATAGACACTAAAGGCAACATCGCCATTGAACCGCTGTTCTCCGAGGCCAGTGACTTCTCTGAAGAAGGTTTGGCTCGGGTAAAAATCAATGGCAAGGTTGGATTTATTAATAAGAGCGGGCAATTTGCAATCAAGCCCCTGTTCAGAGACGCAAACCCATTCTCTGATGGATTAGCACAGGTGGCTGTCGGTAATAAGTGGGGTTACATCGACGCTAAAGGAACGATGATCATCCAGCCGCAATTTCTAGAAGCCGGCAGCTTCGAACAAGGGCTTGCACTCGTGAACACAAATGGCAAGAAGGATGTCTATATAGATAAGTCGGGTAACGTCGCCCTCCGGTGCCCCTTCCACTGTGTAGGGGGCTTCTCTGATGGGTTGGCAATAGCCGAACAAGACTTCGGCAACTATGCCAAGGCAGGGTACATGGACAAGGCCGGCAGTGTAGTTATTACGCCACAGTTTGACGGTGCTGAGGACTTCTCCGAAGGGTTGGCGCACGTCGCGATTAAAGGCAGGTGGGGTTATATAGATAAAACTGGCAAAATAGTTATCAGCCTACAATACACAGAAGCCAATCGCTTTTCCGAAGGTCTCGCTTCAGTAGCCGTCGGGAGTAAGTTCGGGTTCATTGATAAGACGGCAATGCAAGTCATAAAATCGCAATTCGATTACGCTGACAGTTTCACCGGCGGGCTGGCGCTCGTCGTAGTGGGAGATAAGTTTGGATATGTCGACAGAAGTGGTAAGTATGTGTGGTTGCCAACGAAATAGGTAGCCTGCCGGGCGCAGCATAACAACCGCTTCCAGCCGACGCCTCGATGGCGTGTTTCTCAAGTTGCTTCCTCGCGCCGATTCTTGTATGCCTGCGCTCGGCGCGGCTGAAGCGCAGCGTTATGCCTCTCTTGTGATATTTGATACGCTTTGATAATGACGCAAAGAATTCACATTCTTGGCGCGTCCGGTTCTGGCGCAACGATGTTAGGCTTTGCTTTAGCAGAACGGGTTGATTGTCCTTGCTTCGACTCTGACGATTATTTTTGGCTGCCAACCGAACCGCCTTATCAAGTCAAAAGAGAACGAACGCAAAGACAAACACTTCTGCTTGGAGATTTATCGTGCAACGATTCGTGGGTTTTGTCCGGTTCGGCTTGCGGTTGGGGAGACATCGCCATACCACTTTTTGACTTGGTTGTTTATTTGTGGCTTCCGACTGCTATTCGTCTTGAAAGGCTCAGGAAACGCGAGCAAGAACGCTTTGACGACGAGATTCTGCCGGACGGCTCGATGTATGAGACGCATCGAAAGTTGATGGATTATGCAGGTTTGTATGATACGGGAGACGAGACGGTGCGAAGCAAACGACTTCACGAGAAATGGCTTGGCAGCTTGCCTTGTAAAGTTATACGGATTGAAGAAGATTTATCTGTCAGCGATAAAATACAGTTGATTTTAGGTGCTAAGTCAAGATGACGATAAATCAACAACGGCACAACAAATCAATGGACGTGAGGGCGAAACAGCTACATTGTTATTTTGCTTGTCTTGTTTCCCTCACGTTGCGTGGCGGCGGTTTCGCCCCACGTCATCTCAGCCGTTAGATGGCACCGAACATCTCGATGATTCAACTCATCGGTCCGGGGGGAGCAGGCAAGTCGACAATCGGCGCGGCGCTCGCGATGAGGCTGGGCTGCCCGTTCCACGACCTCGACCGCGAGTTCGAGTGTCGGCGCACCGATATCGACGCCTTTATCGGCACGCAGGGCTACGAGGCATACGCCCGCGAGAATGTGGCGCTCTACCTTGAGATTGGCCCTCAACTCTCGGGCACCGTCCTAGCCTTCTCTTCGGGCTTCATGGTATATCCGAAGGACGTGCATCCCGCCTACGCAGCCGTGCGAGAGGCCATCGCCGGGAGCAGCACCACCGTCGTGCTGCTGCCCTCCCTCGACCGCGAAACCTGCGTGGCCGAGACTGTGCGCCGGCAACTTGGGCGCCCAATCGGTCGGCGGGATGCGGTGCGCGAGGAGGCGGTGATCCGGGAACGCTTCGACCGGTACATGGACCTACCAGCGATGAAGATCGAGACGATGCGTCCCGCCCTTGAGGTGGCGACAGCGATTCATGCCCGGCTCGCGGCGGAAGTCCCTGAGGCGCTTCCCGCGGCGGGGCGAACTCACGCCCCCGACGACCGCGCCATCTAACAACGGCATGCACTCGACCGCGAATAGCGCGGCCTTCATCCGCAAGACTTGGCGCTGCCGGCGGTTCGTCGCGGCGGGTGATGCCGGGCGTTAGATGTCTTCAGTTGTGGGAGCGGAAGCGTGAACCCAATCTTTGAGTTGACCAAAAGCATCCTCAAGAGTCGGCTGGGGCGGATATTCTTCGCCGCCCACTTTATCCTCGCCGCCTGCGCCTTTGCCCTGCACCTCGCCTCCCGCCCTGTCCCGGCTGGCCTTAGCGATGAGCCGTTCTTATTCCAGGCCGTTTACTGGCTTAACATCCCGACGATATTCGTCACCGCTTGGATTGCCTCGCCGGTGCTTTATAAGCGCAGGTATGAGGATTATGGAATCCCGCAGTGGCTCGGCGTCGGATTCGTGGTGCTCTGCGTCCTCGCCCAGTGGTGGCTCATCGGCTATATTATCGAGCGGCTGTTGGCGTGGGGCGATAGGGTTGAACCGTAGGGCGACATCTAACAACGGCATGCACCCGACGCCCCTTCAGCAAGCCTCTCATATACGTTGTGCAGGGGCGCGGGTGATGCCGGGCGTTAGACCGCCTTCGTTTTAAGACCGGGACAATGCTCATGGCATTCTTCTTGGCGAATCCACCAAAGCCCGCGTGCGTGCCAGCTTTCGTGAATCATTCTGCGATGCTTGGCGCAGGGTTCTCATCGGCGGGCGGCAGGTTAATCTGGGCGTTAGGTGGCCTGTTGAGTGAAACGACATTGTAGGAGGACAACATATGTTTTTAGGTAAGCGTTCATATATTTCGGTTTTCTCCTCGCGGCTTTGCATGTGGTGACGGCAACCGTTCCACAAGCGCAGGTGAGCAGCAAAGATACAAACGACCACCGGCGTTTTCCGTGTCTGGAGGACGGGCTGAAATGGCGGATTCAAGTTATAAGTGCAACAAGTGGTTGTTTGAAGAATACCTCATTCGGCGTCTTGTAGCCGAGTGTTTTTCGCGGACGATTATTGAGCCGTTCCACTACTTTCTTGATCTGCCGGTCAGTGATCTTTGAGAAGTCGCTCTTCTTGGGGAAGTATTGCTTGACCAGCCCGTTGGTGTTCTCGTTCAAACCCCGCTCCCATGATGAGTAAGGATGCGCGAAGTAAAAGTCTGCCTTCAGTTGCCCCGCGATTCTTTGATGGTGGGCGAACTCGCGCCCGTTATCCGAGGTGATTGTCTGGACTTTGAGAGGCTGCAACTGCTCGCGGATGGCTTGCCCGACCAACTCGGCTGTGTTGCGTGCGACTTTCTCCAGCCGCACGAACTTTGATTTGCGCTCGACGAGGCTGATGATGGCCCCTCTGTGATTCTGTCCGATGATGGTATCGGCTTCCCAGTCACCAAGCCGCCGCTTGGTGGCAACGATCTGAGGACGCTCTGCGATACTTCGGCGGCCTTGCAGTTGAGCGCGCCGATCATAACGGCCATAGCGTTTACGCCTCGTTTTCTGGCAGCGCAAGTTGAGGTAGAGAGTGCCGCCCCTGTGCTTGTCCGAGTAGATATGTTGATAGATTCGCTCATGGCTGACGCTCTCTTGCTGCTCCACCTTGAGCCGCCCACTAAATCTGTTCTGGACTCCACTGTTGGCCGAGGAGCGATTCGATGCACGCCCAGGTCGCGCTCTGGATGCGTGGTCGGTGCGCTCTCATCTGGCGCTGGCTCGCCGACTCCTGCGCTTGTTTTGGGCGGTAGCCACGCTGCCCGCCATTGCGCGAGAGTTCGCGCGAGATAGTGGACTTGTGACAGCCAATAATGGAGGCCATCTCGGTTTGGCTATGAGAGGCTTTTTTCAAGGCGTAAATCTGGTATCTTTGCTCGCGGGTAAGCTGCGTGTAGCTCATCAATGTGCTTCTTTGACTTGGCGGTTTGAGAAAGCACGCTACGCTACCGCAGCTTGCCTCTCAATCGCTAATCTCAAAGTTGCACTTACAAGTTGAATTCACGATACCCGATTTCAACTACTGATTCGCATATTGATCTTGTCTTTGCCACAAGCGAAGGTCAGCCGCTTATCCGGCTGAATGTTATTCAGAAACACTTCAAGCCAATACTGAAACGCGCGAAGCTGCCGGAGACTCTTCGCTTGTATGATCTGCGCCATTCCTGTGTCACCCTCTTACTTGCCGCAAACGAAAACCCGAAGGTAGTAAGCGAGCGGCTTGGGCACTCTTCTATCACGCTCCCGATGGATATTTACTCGCACGTCTTACCGGATATGCAGCAAGCCGCTACTGAGAAATTGGAGAAGATGCTCTTCGGCGGATGAGATAGGCAGCGAGGTTGGCACACTATAGGCACACAAAACGGGCAGCCCGATTTTTGGGCTGCCCGTAAGTGATTATTACTAAAAGACTGGGAGGCAGGGACTCGAACCCCGATAGCCAGATCCAGAGTCTGGAGTCCTACCATTGGACGACCTCCCAATAATTATGTGACGTTGAATTTACGGATGCACACGGCGATTGTCAACCGCGCACTTGGCGTCCGCGCGACGCATTAAGAATTAGCAACGGCGGCGGCCTTCGGAGATGTTTAATGAAGTCCTGCTGACGATAAAGCCTTGCCCGCCGCTCCCCGCCGGGCGCACAATACGGCGGAAGATCGAGCCTCTGCCCCGCACTTTGTGAGCACGTCCTCGTCCCGTGTTCGCGTTGAAATTCTATTCGGGAAAGTAGTGAAGCCATGAGCGAGAGCGAACCGCAGCTTGAGATAGACAGCCGTGCGGGCGAGCCGGAGTTGCGCCGTGTGATCGCCGAATATGAGGCGCGACTGGCGCAGGTCGCGGAGTTGGCGGGGCGCGTGCGGCACGATGTCAACAATCCGCTGACGGGCATGATCGGGCAGACGCAATTACTGCTGCGCGAGCCTCTGAGCGACGCCGCGCGCCGTCGCGTGCAGATCATCGAGCAACTGGCCGGGCGCATCCGCGACACGGTGGCCCGTCTGCGAACCGTCGAAGGCTCGTCGCCGGAGACGGCGCGCGACGGAGAGTCGAAAGAGGATTCGCCGCCGCGACGTTGAAGTCCGGCTCGACTTCAACGCGG
>JAIVJG010000141.1 GCA_020200155.1 Acidobacteriota bacterium
CTGCGCGCAGAGCAGCGAGTCTTCGCCGACGAAGCACGAGTGTCCGATCTGTACGAGATTGTCAATCTTGACGCCGCGCGAGATGCGCGTCTCGCCGACCGACGCGCGGTCAATCGTCGTGCCAGCTCCGATCTCAACGTCGTCCTCGACGACGACGCGCCCCGTCTGCGGGATTTTCAGCCAGCGCCTCTCCTCGTCTTTCGCATATCCGAAACCGTCCGAGCCGACGACGACGTTATTGTGGATGCTGACACGCGCGCCAATCTGCGTACCTTCGCGAATCGCCGTGCCGGAGTGTATGACTGAGCCGGGGCCGACGCGCACGTTGTCGTAAATCGTCACGTTCGGGAACAGGCGCACGCCGTCGCCGATTTCGACGTGGCGACCCACCACCGCGCACGCGCCGACGTAGACGCCCGCGCCGACGCGCGCCGTCGGATCAATCACGGCGGACGGATGGATGAAAGCTTCCATCTCAAGCTCAGGGTGAAAGAGCCGGAGGGCGCGCGTGTAGGCGAGATACGGGTCGCTCGCGCGCAGCACAGCCACGTCGCCCCTGCCCGCTTCGACGCCCTCTGCGAGATAAATCGCGGACGCGCGAGTCGTCTGCACGCGTCCCGTGTAGCGCGGGTTGGAGAGGAATGTGACGTGGCCCGGCCCGGCGTCGTCCAATCCGGCTGCGCCCTCGATTTCAACGTCCGGCGTCCCGTCCGCGACCTGCGCGCCCGTCTGTCGTGCGAGTTCTGAAAGTTTCATAGCAGAAATTTTATCCCACACAATGAGTCCGCAGTTCAAAGTCGAAAACAGGCTCTTAGCTTTCAACCTTGAACTCTACATCAGATTCACCGGATCAATCTCCACGTTGACGGATTGAACGTCGCAGCCGCGCACCTGCCCTGCGGAGGCCATCGCCATTTCGATGACGGCGCGCAGGCGCGGGCGGTTGCGGGATTTGAGAAGGATTTGCATACGGTGTTCACCGCGCAGACGCGCCAGCGGCGCGGGCGCGGGGCCGAGGACGCGGCATGAGCGGTCGGAGTTGGCCGCGTCGAGCGCGAGCCGGAGTTCGGCGGCGGTGACCTGCACGCGCGTGAAATCCTCTCCATGGATGAGCAGGGAAGCGAGCGCGACGAAGGGCGGATAATTCAAATTCCGCCGGTAGAGTATCTCCTCGTCGAAGAACGCTTCGTAGTCCTGCGCGCAGGCGTGCCGCAGAGCGTAGTGGTGCGGGTGAAAAGTCTGTATGAGCACGCGGCCCGGCAGTTCACCACGGCCTGCGCGGCCCGCGACCTGCGTGATGAGTTGGAAGGCGCGCTCGGCGGAGCGAAAGTCGGGCATCGCGAGGCCGGCGTCCACAGAGACGACCCCGACCAGCGTGACGTTCGGGAAGTCGTGCCCCTTGGCGATCATCTGCGTGCCGACGAGCATGTCGAGTTCGCCCGCCGCGAAGCGCAGGATGGCCTGCTCGTAAGAGTTGCGGCGCGAAGTCGTGTCGCGGTCGAGGCGAGCGATGCGTAAGCTGGGAAAACGCTTTTGCAGAATCTCCTCGATCTGCTCCGTGCCTTCGCCGACGAAGTAGATGAACTGCCCTTTGCAGGCAGGGCAGGCTTCGGGGACGCGCTGGCGGAGATTGCAGTAGTGGCAGATCATGCTGCGTTCGCTGCGGTGGAAGGTCAGCGTCACGTCGCAGTTCTCACATTGCATGCGCTCGCCGCAGGAGCGGCAGAGGACGAAGCTCGAATAGCCACGGCGGTTGAGGAGAATGATGGACTGCTCGCCGCGCGTGTGCGTCTCGGCGAGGGCGTCGAGGAGTTGCGGTGAGAAAACTTCCTGCTTGCCCGACACGCGAAAGACATCGCGCATATCCACGATCTCTGCGCGTGCCATCGCGCGGTTCGCGATGCGGTTCGACAGTCGTAGATATTTGTACTTGCCGTTGCGCGCGTTCTGGAATGATTCCAGAGAGGGCGTCGCCGAGCCGAGCACGACGACCGCGCGCTCTTTCAACGCACGGACGACCGCCGTATCGCGCCCGTTGTAGAACGGCGACTCCTGCTGGCGATAAGAAGCTTCGTGCTCCTCGTCCACGACGATGACGCCGAGGTTGCCGATGGGCGCAAAGACTGCCGAGCGAGTGCCGATGACGACGCGTGCCTCGCCTCGCTTGATTCGCCCCCATTCGTCGAAGCGCTCGCCCGTCGTCAGCGACGAATGGAAGATCGCCACGGCGTCGCCAAAGTGTGCGCGCAGGCGGCGCGAGAAGACGGGCGTCAGCGCGATCTCCGGCACGAGCATCATGGCCG
>JAIVJG010000233.1 GCA_020200155.1 Acidobacteriota bacterium
CGAGAAGCACGACCAGATCATCGCCGCCATCAGCCGCTCGCTGGCGGAGTACGTCTCGGTCGAGAATACGCGCGCGTGGCTGGAAACCGTTTTCGGCGAAGCCGTCGTGCGTTCGGGCGACGCTATCCAGAGTCTACGCAAGCAGTCGGCGCTGCTGCTGGCCTCGACGAGCATCTTCTTCTTCACGATGTTCTACGTCCTGACGCAACGCGCGCGGCTCGCCACTTACGTCAAGGTGCGCGTCCCCGGCGAGTTTCTGCCGCTCTACGAAAAGCTGTGCGAGAACGTCGGCGGGGCATTGCGCGGCGCGCTCATGGCCGTGATGATTGACCAGTCGCTCAAGGCGTTCGTCATCCTCTTTATGAATCTCGTCTTCGGCGTGCCGCTCGCGGTGGTGCTGGCGCTGGTCACTTTTCTCGGCGGCTTCTTCCCACTGCTCGGCGAGTGGGCGGTTTACATTCCCGTCAGCATCTACCTGCTCGTCTTCCAACACAGGCCGAGGGTTGCGCTCGCGTACCTCTGCGTCGGAATCGCGATGACGATCTGCTCGTCGCTCATCCTGCGACCCAAGCTCGCAGCCAGAGGAGCCGGGACGTTCAATTTTTACTGGATGCTTTTGTCGCTCGTCTCCGGCGTCTTCGCCTTCGGCATTCCCGGCATCGTGCTCGGCCCCGCCATCCTCGGCTTCTCGAAGGCGGTGTTCGACACGATCGTCGGAGACGTGCGCTACGAAACTTCCCTGCTGAAAAAAGAGAGGGCGCAGGAGGAGCAGTCGGCGAGTGTGATTGAAAGCGACCGGGCGCGCAGCGTTGGCCGTTAGAGAAAAAAGTCCGGCGTGTGCCGGCGGCTGCCTGAAGCTCAAGCTAACCCGGCGGCCAACTGAGACGGCGTCCGCCGATGACGTGCAGGTGAAGGTGAAAGACGGACTGTCCCGCGCCCGCGCCGTTGTTGACGACGGTGCGAAAGCCGCTCTCGGAAATTCCCTCGACGGCGGCGACCTGCGCCGCCACGCGCAGGAGGTGGCCGAAGAGTGCGTCCCGCTCCGGCGACGCATCACTCAAAGACGCGATGTGCTCACGCGGAATCACCAGCACGTGCACCGGCGCTTGCGGGTTGATGTCGCGAAACGCGACCGCACGCTCGTCCTCGTAAACAATCTCCGCCTTAATCTCGCCGGCAGCGACCCTGCAAAAGATGCATTCCTGTTCAGACATAAATCAAATGATGAATGCGGAGTGATAAATGATGAATAAAAAGCAAAGCTCTCGTCTTTCATTCATCATTCCGCATTCAACACTTCCTTTCTCTCTCCAATCTCTTCGACGGGTGGGAGCGGCGCGGTGACGGAATCTCTGACGCGCACGATGTCCGCGCCGAGCGAGCGCAGTTTCGCTTCGATTTTTTCGTAGCCGCGATCAATGTGATAAACGCGGTCAATGATGGTTTCGCCCTGTGCAGCGAGTCCGGCGAGGACGAGGCAGGCCGAGGCGCGCAAGTCCGAAGCCTGCACGCGCGTGCCTGTGAGCGGCGTCGGCCCTTCGACAATCGCCGTGTTGCCTTCGATACCGATGCGCGCTCCCATGCGCTGCATCTCGGAGGCGTGCATGAAGCGATTCTCGAAGACCGTCTCGGTGACGCGTGCGCGTCCCACGGCCTGCGTCATCAGCGCCATGTACTGCGCCTGCATGTCTGTGGGAAAGCGCGGATGCGGCTCTGTCACAACGTCGCTCGCGACGAGTCCTGACGGCGAGCGGCGCACGCGCGGCGGCCATCAGCAAGTTCTCCGTGCCCGTCACCGTCACCTTGTCAAAACTAATCTCCGCGCCCTGTAAACGCCCGCGCGGTTTCGGCGCACGCGCCACGACGTAGCCCGCTTCGAGCGAGACCTGCGCGCCGAGTTGCTTCAACGCTTCGAGGTGCAAATCAATCGGGCGCGTGCCGATGGCACAGCCGCCCGGCAGAGAAACTTTCGCCTTGCCGAAGCGCGCGAGCAGAGGCCCCAGCACGAGCACGGACGCGCGCATCGTCTTGACCAATTCATACGGCGCTTCAAAGAGTTCGATGTGCGAGGCCGTGATCTTGTGCGTCCGCAGGTCGGGCACGAGCACAGTCGCGCCGAGGTCTTCGAGCAGGCGACGCTGCGTCAGGCAGTCGCGCACGTATGGGACGTTGTGCAGCGTGACCGTCTCCGCCGTCAGCAGCGGCGCGACCATGCACGGCAGCGCCGAGTTCTTCGCCCCGCTAATCGTGACCCGGCCTTCAAGCGCCCGCCCGCCGATGATGCGAAATTTATCCATAAGAAGCAGGGGCCGGAGGTTAGCGATGAGAGGTTAGTAAAGACAGATTTTCGCTGACCTCTATTCTCTGACCTTTGAATTTAAAGTGTGCGGATTCTAGCACGCCGTGCGAAAAGTGGGCTACTCCGCGCGCCGGAGCACGACGATGCGGGGAATGCCCTGCAAGTCCGCGTGGATGTCGAGCAGCGTCCAGACGCGCGGGTTGATTAATTCGCGGACGGCTTCGTGCTGGTCGAAGCCGATCTCGAAGGCGAGGTGGCCGCCGGGGATAAGAAATAGCGGCGCTTCCGTCAAGAGGCGACGAATAACTCCGAGGCCGTCGCCGCCGGGCGTGAGCGCGACGCGCGGCTCGTGTTCGCGAACTTCGCGCTGGAGTCCTTCGAGGTCTGCTTCGGCGACGTAGGGCGGGTTTGAGACGACGATGTCGAAGGAAGTGTTTTCGTGTGCGGCCGTCCCGTGATGTATTGCAGCGGCTCGCCTGCGGCGCGGCGCGCGACCGAACGGCGGAACAGCGCGAGTTCCCCGGCAGCAATTCTTTCGTCGCTGTGCGTAATCAGGAATGCCATGTCTCGCTTGAGCGCGTGCATCAGCAAAGACCCGGCGTCGCGCCGTCCCTCCGGCACGCCGGTTTGACGCAAAACGAAAGTGGCTTCAACCAGAGCCTCGGCTATCGTCACACCTGACTGCTGTTCGCTCATCCTCTTTTCGCCAACCCTCTGTCCGACCGGCGCGTGGCCTGCGCGGCGCGGTGTAGGATATAATAAGCCGCACAACTTGCAAGACGAGAAATTTCCACGTCGTCGAATTCGACGGCGCGACAGCGCGTCAGGCGACAGCCGTAGATCAACAACAAGGGAGGATTGAAGGATGACCGAGGCAAACGAGGCGAACGAGAATCAGGGCAACGAGGCGCTGGACGACCGTGGGACAGACAACGCGGCGGGGCTGGCAATCTTAAAGCGTCTGCGGGACGGCGGCTTTGAATCGGACGACGAGAAATTCGCCCTCGCGCTGGGCCGACCCGTCGAAGAGGTCGAGAGTTGGATGCAGGGCACGGAACCGCTCGACGACGATATCATCATGAAAGCGCGCGGCATCGCCAGAGAGCGTGGAATCGAGGTTGAATAAATTTCAGATTTGCGGCCAGCGTGCGACTAACGGTCAGCAACACCCGCCCGCTTGCGGCCACGCGGTAGCGGGCGGAGTAGGCTCCCCGTGTAGTCGCATCCAATCGCGAAATTATTGACTGATGAACGACAAAGTGAACAGGGCAGCCGACGCGCTCGTCGAGTCGTATTCGGGCGGGGGCGTGAAGATTCATCACCTCGACCGTCGCCCGCTGCCGTCGCAGGCGGAAGTCATACGCATGCTGGCGGCGCTTCAGGAGTTGGTCTTCCCCGGCTACACGGGCGCGCAGGGGCTGACGGGCGCGAGCCTGCGCCTGCACGTCGAGTCGCGCATGGCGTGGCTTCACGAGGCTCTGACCGAGCAGATCAGCCGCGCCATCAACCACGGCGAGAAGCTCGACGACGCGTGCCCCGTCACCGACCGGCAGGCCACCGAATGCGCCGAAGAGTTTCTGGCTCAACTTCCCTCTCTGCGTAAATCACTCGCGACCGACGTTAAAGCGGCCTACGACGGCGACCCGGCGGCGACCTGTTACGACGAAATCATCTTCAGCTATCCGGGCGTCTACGCCGTGATGACATACCGGCTGGCGCACGAACTCTTCCGCCTCGGCGTGCCGCTCATCCCGCGCATTATGACCGAGCACGCGCACCACCGCACGGGCGTAGACATCCACCCCGGCACACAGATCGGTTCGAGCTTCTTCATAGACCATGGCACGGGCGTCGTCATCGGCGGCACGGCGGTCATCGGCGACCGCGTCAAGCTCTATCAGGGAGTCACGCTCGGCGCTTTTTCCTTCGACAAGGACGCCGACGGTCAACTCGTCCGCAACACGAAACGCCATCCGACCATCGAGGACGACGTGGTTGTCTACGCGGGCGCGACCATCCTCGGCGGTGACACGATCATCGGTTGTGGCAGCCGTATCGGCGGCAACGTCTGGCTCACGCACAGCGTCCCTCCCTACACGCGCGTCCTGCAAGAGTCGCCCGGCCTCCGCATCGTCACCACGGACGAAGCCGCCGTGCCGTAATATCGTGGACGGAGGAAAATCCGTTGCCCCTATTGACGGACGAGCTTTAGGAATCTCCCGGCCATTGGCTGTTTATTTCGGGTACAAGGTAAGTGAGTTTGCGTTTCCTTCTTTGGTGCGAAAAGCCGAAACCCCCAGTCTACGGATTGGGGGTTCGGTCGTTTCAGGGGAGCGTAAAACAAAGTTGGCCGCGAACGGAGCGACGCCTCAATGAGCGCCTTTTCAAAAAGCCTCCTGCTTTTCGTCCTGAACTGGCTGGACGCGCAACTGACGATTGTCTGGGTTCGCGCAGGGGTGGCGACGGAGGGCAACGGCTTGATGGCGCACCTGCTCAACGCGGGCAACGCGCCGTTTCTTCTAACCAAGCTCTCAATCGGCGCGCTGGCCGCCTACACCCTCTACCGTTGCGCGCACCTGCCGCTGGCGCGTCGCGGGATGCAACTGGTTTTGGGACTCTATCTGGCGCTGATGCTGGTGCACGCCGCCACAGGCGCGTCGGCCTTCGGCTGGCACGCGCCGGACGCGCTGGCGTCCCTCATCACTTACCTCCCCAATAATTTGCTCGCGCTGTTTTCCTGAACGAAGTTCGCGGGATTCCAGCCCTGCCTGTGTATCTATCTCTCGATGCCTGACGCCGCGACGCAGCCCGCGCAGTTCACAATCAGTGGAACTTTCCCTGTGCTTCCGGGAAAGAAAGACGACGGCATGATTCCGTCGAGCCACGCTGTTTGATGAACTCGTGCCTGCGCCATCTCGTATTAAAATTGCCGCGTAGACACGAAAGACCGCGCCGGGGCGAGCCGAACGCGCGCAACCCCTGTGAAGCCCCCCGGCATCTTAATGTTTCGGCCTCGCGTGTTGAATGAAATGAAAGCTTCAGGGAATAAAGCCATGTATAAACTCTCCGCACGTCAAATCCTGTGCATCGCGCTGTTGTCGTCGGTCTTCGCCGCCGGCACGGTCGCGTGCCTCGACCGCTTCGGCAGCGGCCTGCAACCTTCCGGCTCGGCGTCCAGCGAAACGGACGCTCCCCTGGTGAAGATCGCGGGCATCACAGACCCCTCGGTCGCGACCGACGAACAAAACAACATCGAAGTCTACAAGGCGATGTCGCCCGGCGTCGTCAACATCACGGCCACCTCGCGCCCGCGCGGCTACTTCGACATGGGCGGACAGGGAACAGGCTCCGGCTCCGTGATTGACGAAGAGGGACGCATCCTGACCAACTATCACGTCATCGAAAACGCAGACGCGCTGACCGTCAGCTTCGGCGGCGACAGGACGTTCCCGGCGAAAATCGTCGGGCGCGACCCGGACACGGACCTCGCCGTGATACAGGTGACGAACGTCCCGCGCGAGCTTTTGCGCGTCGTGCCGCTCGGCGACTCGGACAATCTCTCGGTCGGGCAGAAGGTCTTAGCCATCGGCAATCCTTTCGGCCTCAACCGGACGCTCACGACCGGCGTCATCAGCGGCCTGCAACGTCCCATCCAGGCCGAGAACGGTCGCATCATCGAAGGCGCGATACAGACCGACGCCTCGATCAACCCCGGCAACTCCGGCGGGCCGCTCCTCGATTCGCAGGGGCGCATGGTCGGCATCAACTCGCAAATCTACTCGCGCTCCGGCGGCTCGGTCGGCATCGGCTTCGCCATCCCCGCCAACATCGCCAAGCGCGTCGTCCCGCAGTTGATCCGCGACGGTCGCGTCGTCCGCCCGAAGCTCGGCATCTATCCCGTCAATGTCGGCGACATCCATAATGTCCGGCTGCCCGTCGAGGCGGGCGTGCTGATTCTTCAACTCGACCCGAACGGCTCGGCGGCGGCGGCGGGTCTGCACGCCTTGCAGGAGACAGACGAAGGCGGCGTCGTCATGGGCGACATCATCACGGCGATTGACGGCCAGAAGGTCGCGGATCAGAACGACCTCTTCCGCATCCTCGACAAGCACCAGTTCAACGATGTCGTGCCCGTCGAAATCATACGCAATGGGCAACGCTCCACCGTTCCCATACGCCTCCTGCCCGAACAACAAAGGCGCGGCGTCCTGCGTCGTTAAAAACAGAAGTCGAAGGCTAAAGGCCGGCCAGTGTGGATTAACTGCACTGGCCGGCCTTCAGCTTTCGACCTTTAACCTCTGCTTCCTGTGCCTGAGACTCAGCACTTCATCAACGACGGTTACGGCTGGGCGTGTAAGCTTTGCCGCGAGACGAACGACGTGCGACCGTCGCACGCCGGCACGCTGTCGCGTTTCTTCCGCGAAGGCGAGGCCGAAGAACGTGAGCCGTCGCTCTCCTTCCCGCTCCTCGCGCGCTGGACGGGCGACGCACGCCGCACTCTCGCTTGCCCGCGCTGCGGCCTCGAAGAAGAACTCGCCGGCGACGCTCAACCCGGCTGACGGCGCGCGTAAATTTCTCCCTGCAACCCGAAGCGGCCCGCACGTCGCGCCTCTGTTTACGGCGTTCGTGCGGTTTTCCTTGTGCTAAAATCCGGGTGCTTTATGTCCGCCACCACTATCGCACGAAAGACGGCCATGCGCGCCGCATCTGAAGCTCAGGGCCGCGCCCTGCTGTCGCTCCGCTGGATTATCGGCGCGCGCGACGACATGGTTTGGTTCATCGGCTCGGTCGCGACGAGTTACGCGCTGCTCGCGCTCTACGTCGGGGGCTTTCTGCCGCTCGTGTGGATGACCGTCGCGTGGGCCGTCCTGATAGACGCGCCGCACGTCTTCGGCACGTACTCGCGCACCTACTTCGACCGCGAGGAGCGCGTCGCGCGCAGGCGTCTGCTGCTCGGCTCGCTGCTCTTTTTTCTCGTCGGCCCGTTGATGGTTCTCGCGGGGGCCGGCTTCATCTTCTTCTTCGTCGCGGCGCTGTGGGCTTATTACCACCTCGTCAAACAGCACTACGGTTTCATGGTGCTCTACAAGAAGAAGAACGAAGACCTCGCGCCCGCCGACAACGCGCTCGACCGCGCCTTCCTGCTGCTCGCCTTCACCTACCCGTTCGTCTTCTTCGTGGCGCACGACCCGGAAGCGTCGGCGCGCGTGCCCGCGTCGCTCGTCGGCGGCATCTCGTATCTTGAGAAAGTTTTGCTGTTGGCGACGGTCGCCGCCGCGCTGGCGTGGCTCGCACGGCAAATCCAGAGAGCCTTCGGCGGGCTGCCGCTCGACGTTCCGAAATATCTTCTGCTCTTCGCGGCGATCCCGATGCACTGGGTCGTGCTCCTGACGCCGATGCCGCACAAGCCCATCGCGATTGTCGCCATCCTGACGATCTATCACAATTTCCAGTACCATCGCCTGATCTGGTTTCACAACCGGAAGTACGGCAGGGCCGCAGACGCGCGTGAGCGTTACGGCGCGGCGGAATTAATCAGCCGGCGACTGGTTTACTACGTCGCCTTCGGCGTCCTCTTCGGACTCTGGTATCAAGTGCCGCGCCAGTACGTCAACTGGCTCGCGCGCACGCAGACGGAAGCAGACATCGGGACGCAAATCTTCTCCGCCTTCCTCTGGGGCTACGCCCTGACGCACTACTACCTCGACTCGAAAATCTGGCGCGTGCACCGCGACCCTTCGGTCGGCAAGGCGCTCCACATGGATGAGAGCGTCGCTGCCGAAGCTGGCTTCGCGCGGGACGCATGAGCCTGATGAAAAGAGCCGCGCGAGGAATTTTCCCCGGCGGCTCTGTTCGTCCCCCTGGCTCGAAACTCTTTACTACTAATCGCTCAAGTCGCCCATGACGCACACTCCCAAATACCTGACCACGCGGCAACTGGCACGTATGTGGCTCGTCAGCGAGGCCACGATCAAGCGCTGGGCCGACGCAGGGCACTTGCATTTCACGCGCACGGTCGGAGGCCATCGGCGCTTCTCATACGAAGACGCCACGAGATTCCAGACCGAGCGTGGACTCGGCCCAACTTCCACGGCGAAGAGACGGGCGGCAGCGACGACGACCACCGTGAAGCCGGCGGCTCGCGTTCGAGCGTCCGTCTTCGCACGACTCGCAAAAGAATTCTTCGACGCTATAACCGACGGGCGGGAAGAAGTCGCGGCCACCATTCTTCTCAACGCGTTTCTCAAAGGTGTCGAACCGGCGAAGATGTTTGACGAGGCGCTGGCGGTCGCCATGAAGCGTGTCGGGAAGCTCTGGCACGAGGGCGAAATGAGCGTGGCTGACGAACACGTCGCCACGGGCGTCGCAGTCAGGGCTGTCGAGGCGCTCGGTAGTGCCGTCAGGCGGGAGCACGCTGAAGTTCCGCTGGCCGTCTGCTGCGCGTTGGAAGACGAGTGGCACAGCCTCGCCGTACTCTGCGCGCAGGTCTTACTGGAAAGCGAAGGGTGGACGGTGAAAAATCTTGGGCCGCACACGCCCTTCTTCGCGCTCTCCGACGCCCTTGAGAAGTATCGCCCCGCGCTCGTCTGCGTGTCTTCGTCCGCGCACAGATCACTCGAACGCAGCGCACGCGAGTACGAACAATTTCGGAAAGCGGCTCAGGCTCACGGCGCGCGAATCGTGCTCGGCGGCGAGGGCTTTCGCGACGAAGCGATCCGGCGCAGATTCCCGGCAGACCTCCACGCAGATAATTTCAGAGACCTCTTGAAATTTATCCATCAGCAGTTTCCCCGAACTCAAGCATGAGAGACAGGCGCGTCGCGCGTCGCGCCGGCGACCCGGCTGGCGCTATGAGTTGAGCGTTGAGTTGTCATATGATGAAGCGCGAAAGCGTTTTTTAACCCTTCCAGGTCGTATAGTTTTTCCTGAGGAGTTACGGTCTATGTCAACCATCAACGCGCAGCCGGCCACGTCCGCCGAAGTTCCCGCGCAAGAGCCTTCGTCGTGCTTAACGTTAGGTGGCCTCGTCGAAACTCTATCGGCGCTGTGCGGCGCGCCGACGCTTCAGGAGATGAACGACTGGATGCGGAAGGCCGAGCCGCTTCACGAAGACCTGCGCCCCTACGTCGGCTTCAAGGCCGGCACATACGCGCGACACCGCGTGTTCCTCAGCGAGTTCGTCGAATTGCTCGTGCTGTGCTGGCTGCCGGGACAGCGCACGCCCATTCACGACCACAACGGCTCGCACGGCGTCGTGCGCGTCTGCGAAGGCGTGATGTGGGAGACGATGTTTCAGTTGGAAGAGGAGCGCGGGCTTGTCTACCAGTCTTCGCGCGAGTGGACGGGCGGGCACATCACGGGGGCCGACGCGCCCGACATACACCAACTCGGCAACCCCGACGTGAGCGGCCAGAACTTAATCACACTGCACATGTATGCACCGCCCCTGACCAGCCTCAACGTCTATCGCGTCGGGCGCAAAGAATCCGTCAGCACTGTCTGGATGAGTTCGTGGAACCCGACGATTTAAGGGATGAGGGCGGAGGGATGAGGGATGAATGGAAAGCAGATAGCTGACCGTCATGCTTTCCTTTCTTCATCCCTCATCCCTCCGCCCTCATCCCTTATTTCACTCTTCGCTGTGTTCTTCGCCGTCGTAGCGCAACGTGACCCGCTCTTCATCAATGGTGGTTTCGAGGTGGACGGGGCGGCCCCAGAGTGTGTGGATGTGTTCGAGCACCTTGCGCGCGTAAGAGGCGCTTCTCTGTGACAGTCCACTCCTCTTCTTCGACCAACTCGTAGACGAACAGGTCAAGCTCCTCACACAACTCTTCGGTCAGGTAGTTGCGGAGGAACGAAACGTCGTTGTCGAGTTCGCGCACCTCGAAGATTTTCGCTCGCCCGTCGCCGCCCGTGCGGCCAAACTTCTCCCGCTCATCCGCCGTCGGGCTGTCCCAACGCCGCTCGATGTCCTCGAAAATCTTGTAGCCCAGATAGTAAGGATTCAACTGTCCCTTCTGCGGCGAGACGACGCCCGCGTGCAGTTCGGCGAACTCGACGTGTTCCGTGTCCGAGAGGTCGAGTTCGCGCATGATGCGAGAATGCCAGAACGACGCCCAACCTTCATTCATCACCTTCGTCTGCATCTGCGGGACGAAGTATTCCATCTCTTCGTGGATCATCGCCATCGCGTCGCGCTGCCAGTCGGCGAGGGCGGACGAGTTGCGCATGATGTAGTAGACGAGGTCTTTTTCAGGCAGGCGGTCGCCACGCGGCAACTCGATTTCTGTGTCAGTGCCCGGCTGCTGCTCTTGACCCATGTTCCAGAGATCATCGTAGCGACCGGGCTTTTTCCGCGAGGCTCGTTCCCGTTCGCTCTCGGCGGTGCGCGGCTCTTCGCGGCGGATGAAGAAGTTCGGGTCAATGTGCTCTTCGATGGAGAGCACCGCGTCGAGAAATTTCTCGACAGTCTGGCGACCGTACTTGAATTCGTAGCCGGCCATCCGTCCCGCGTGCGTGGAGACGGATTCGACCATGCGGCGGTTGGTTTTCGAGAAGTAGGCGTTGTGCTTGAAGAAGTCCACGTGGCCGAGGACGTGCGCCATGACGAGTTTGTTCTGGACGGGACTGTTGGTCTCCATCAGAAAACCGTAGGACGGGTTGGTGTTGATGACGACTTCGTAAATCTTCGAGAGGCCGAAGTCGTACATCGTCTTCATGCGGTGGTAAGCCTTGCCGAAAGTCCAGTGCGAGTAGCGACCGGGCAGCGCGTAGGAGCCGATCTCGTACATCACCGTGGCGGGCACGATCTCGAAGCGCGTCGGGAA
>JAIVJG010000066.1 GCA_020200155.1 Acidobacteriota bacterium
GACATCTTGCCTTCGGCCTCGACGGGGCGTCCCTTGCCGAACAGTCCGATGTCTATGCGGACGACCTGCGTTTTGCCGAGCACGCTTTTCATCTTCTTCTTTTCGGCGAAGACCTGTGCCGGGACGTGATAGACCTGCGCCGAGTCGCTGATGACGAGGTCGAGGCTGTGGCCCGGCGCGAGCGACTGCGTGCGTATGAAGTAGAGTGCGGAGATGATGTCGAACATCGCGCCGCTGAGCGGGGCCGTCACGACGCGGGGCGGAGCAGTGGTGTTGTTCGGATCGCGCTCCGTCCACTCGATCTTGTCGGCGGCGCGGTCGAAGACGGCTTCACTGGTGCGGACGCGTTTGCCCTGCTCGTCCGTCTTCGTCGTCCGCATGACGGCGAAGGAGTTCGGCTCGACGGTGGATTCGGCGTGGAAGCGAAAGTTGATGCCGAAGAGTTTGCGGAACCAGCCCTTTGATTCCACGTCGCCCGTGAAGACGAGCGGCGCGGCGAGGACTTTCGTTTCGCCGTCCGAAGGCTGGAGGCTGGCAATCGTCTCCTGCTTTCGAGCGGCAGTGAATTTCAGTTCCGCGATTTTAATTCCGCGAAGGAGCAGCTTTGAGAATTCGCCTTCAAAGACGAGTTGTTCGGCAGGCTCGAAAGGCAGAGCGGCGGTCGCGGTCGCGTGTGTATGTTCTTTAGGCACGCCGTTGGCGAGAGCGACTGAAGAAAATACAAGCCCGCAGGCGAGCGCCAGCGCCAGAGTGGTCAGGAAACTTCGAGGCGGCATAGTAAAACCTGCCTTTTTCGCATTTATTTCGACAGATTCGCGAGAACTGCCTTGAACGCCAGCACGCTCCATGCCAGAAGCAGTCCGAGCGCCGCGCGATATTCGCGGTAACGCACGTACAGGCTGGCGTCGAATTTCGCGCCGGCGTTTTCCGTCGTCCGGTAGGGCGTCAGCCTCGGGAAGAGTAGCGGGACGGCACGCGCGTAGCTCCTGTAGTCGTCGCCGAAAAGCTCTGCGAGCGTGGTGGCTTCGACGCGCATGACGGGCAGATAGATGCCCAGAAAGAGCGCGGCGAAGATGCCGCCGAGCAGTAGCCAAAGCCACAGGCTCGAAGCGGCGGCGACGGTGAAGCCGAGGCCGAGAACAAAGCTGCCGAGGTAGAGCGGGTTGCGCGTGTATGCGTAAGGGCCGGAGGTGGCGAGTTGCGCGTTCTTGCGGATGTGTCCCGCAGACCACGCGCGCAAAAGCAGGCCGAGCAATGCCACCGCGCCGCCTGCCGCCAGCGTCAGAGGACGCGGCTGCGCCAACAGGATAAGGACCAGCGCGCACGCGAAGCCGAGCGGCACGCGCCAGCGTTGCATCCACGTTCCGCCCCTACGCGCCACTCGTGCTCACCTCCGCCGTCATCTTCGCCCGGCTCGCGCGGCTTAATCTTTCGCTGGCCGCCGCGAGCACGCGCTCCACTTCGATGTCCATGCAAATCCACTGCGAGCAGGCGCGGCGATGGCAGTCCGTGCGGCAGTTGATGTCTTCGCGTTCGACACAGATGTCTTCCGCGCGCGGGCTGCCGTTGCGCCACCACTCGGTCGGGCCGAAGAGTCCGACGACGGGCGCGCTCGCAGCCATCGCAAGATGAGTCGGCCCTGTGTCGCCGCCGACGTACAGTGAAGCGCGACGTGCCAGCGCGTAAAAACCTTTGAGCGACGGGCCGGCAGTTATCGCCGCGCCTGCACGGCTCGACGACGCCGCCACGCGTGCGGCGAGTTCACGCTCGCCGGGGCCGTAGGTCACGACGGAGCGCAGGCGGTGGCGCGACCAGATTTCGTCGGCCAGCGCGCCGAAGCGCCCCGCGTCCCACAGCTTTGTCGGCCAGCCTCCGCCCGGATTCAAAATCGCGAACTTCCGTCCAACCATTTGAACGATCTCGTCAGCCTCGCGCTCGTGTCCGGGCGAGACGGCGATGGGAAACTCAAACTCACCTGCCTCCGCCGGCACTGCGATGTCGAGCGCGCCGGCTACGAGCGCCAGATTCTTTCTGATGACGTGTGTGCGGAGCGGGACGTTAACGGTTTCGGTCAACAGGAAACGGCTGGCGGGTTCGCGCAGGCTGTCGCGTTGAAAACCGTAGCGGCGCGGTGCGCCGGAGATGCGCGCGATGGCGGCTGATTTGAGAAGTCCCTGAAAGTCTATCGAGAGGTCGAAGGGCGAGGCGCGTAACCGACGCAACTGCCGGCGCGTTGCCGACAGCGTCTCCCCAGACACCGGCCAGCGCCTCAGCACCTTCGTGTCCACTACGATGAGATGATCCAAAAACGGGTTGTCCCTTAAAATTTCCGCCGCGCCTTGTTCCACCGCCCACGAAATTTCCGCGCGCGGCAACGCACGCCGCACCGCCGCCAACGCGGGCAGCGCGTGCACGATGTCGCCGATGCTTCCGAGTTTGACGATGAGAAGACGCATAAAATCAGTGATGAGTGATGAGTTAAGACGAGTTCTTACTCGTCACTTATCATTCATTACTCTTCACTTTCTTCACCATTTCTGACGATGAGTGATCTTTGGGGTCGCCGACGATGGCGACGCGACCGCCGTAGGATCGTACCACGTCGCGTTCGGGCACGGTGTTGGCGGCGTAGTCCGTGCCTTTGGCGTGGATGTCCGGGCGGATGGCGAGCAGGAGTTGCTCGACCGTCGGCTCATGAAAGATCGTGACGAGATCAACGGCGCGCAGGCTGGCGACGATTTCGGCGCGCTCGCGTTCGGGGATAAACGGGCGGCCCTCGCCTTTGAGTGCGCGCACCTGCTCGTCGCCGTTAATGCCGACCACCAGCAGGTCGCCGAGGCCGCGCGCCGCCTCAAGGTAGCGCACGTGCCCGACGTGCAGGATGTCGAAACAGCCGTTGGCGAAGACGATGTGCGCGCCGTGCCTGCGCGCAATCGCCACACGCGCGATCAGGCGGTTGCGTTCGAGTATGCGCGCCGTCGCGCCGGCCTTCTGCTGTTCGTCGTTGGCGGACATGCGTAGAAGATAGAGTAAGTGGGCGCGGCGTTCAATCGGCGGCGCGGGCTGCGTCGGCGGTTTGTTTGAGATAGTAGCCGATAATCAGCCAGACGGCCTCGTTGTAGTTCTTCACGCCTGAGCGCACGCCGTTAACTTTCAGGTAGACGTGATTGATGCCCTGCCCGAAGTCGCTGAGGCGTCCACTGTAGCGCGACCAGAACAACGCGCGGGCTTTCAGGTCGGCACGCGGCCCTTCGCCGATGGCCGCGACGATCTCGCGATAGCGTTCGGGCGCGAGGCGACGGAGTACGCCGAGCACGCGCAGCGCGTTGAGATAGCCGGAGTAGCGAACGAAGGGATGCGAGGCTTTCGTGCAGACGAGGAAAGCGATGAAGTTCGCCTCGTCCTCGCGTGCGAAGCCGCGCTGGTGTGCCATCTCGTGCGCGACGGTGAAGGGCAGGTCGCATTCGGTCTGGATAGCATTGTAGTTGGCCTCGCCCGTGAAAGGCGAATAGACGCCTGAAATTCCGAACCGGCTCAACAGTCCGGAAAGATAGATCGGCTTCGGCGACACGCCCGCGACGCTCGCCGACCCTTGCAGGAGCGGCTCGCGCTCGTAAGCCGCTTCCAGCACTTCGTAGAGTTGCGCGGGCGTCAGAGGCATACGGCTGCCGCGCTCGCCTTCGACGCTCGCACCGCTCTCCGCGTAGTCACGGTTGATGCTCTCGACAACCTCGCGGCTGATGGCTTCGATCTCCGGCACGGCAGGCTCACGCCGTTCAAGCCCGAAAGTTTCGGCGAGCGGCTGGCGCTGGTAGTTGAGGCCGAAGACGAGCAGGAAGCTCGCCACACCAAAGCAGGCCAGCCAGAGAGAGCGCGCGAAGGTTGAGAGCAAAATACGACGCGCCTGCGTGCGCCGCAGGCGAAGCCGACGCGCCAGCCACGCAAGCCAAAGGATGAAAGCGGAGAGCAACAGCGCCGACAGAATTTCGGCGAGAGAGAAGCTGAAGAATCGCGCGAACGCGAAAACCCGCGCGAGTTGTGGGAACAGTTTGAGGCTGTAGTATCGCTCGACGTATCGCGGGGCGAGGCCGGCCAGAAGTTGCAACGAGAAAATAATGGCGAGGACTGCGAGAGGAATAAGCACGCGCCTCCGTGCCGAAGTGTCGCTCGAAACAACTTTCTCCGCCGTCGCGCTCGAACGCATTATTCGACCTCTTGCGTCACGGATGCGAGAAGCTCGCGCGATGCGACGCAGGCCGTGCCGCGCTTCATCACGACCAGCCCGCCCGCGTGGTTCGCGAGGTGCGCGGCGTCTGTGGCGTTCGCGCCGGAGGCGAGCGCCAGCGCGTAGGTCGCAATCACCGTGTCGCCCGCGCCGGTCACGTCCACCGCTTCGCGCCCTCCGACGGCCTCGATGTGCATGGGTCGTGCGCCCTCTTCGACGAGCATCATGCCCCGGCTCCCGCGCGTGATGAGCAGCGACTTGTAGCACAGCCGTGCGCGCAATTCTTCGCCCGCCGCTTCAAGCGTGCCTGTACTTTCGAGACGCCTGCCCAAGACGTGCTCGACCTCGTCCTCGTTCGGCGTCGCGGAAGTGAAGCCGTCGAACTCAAGGAGGCGGAAGCGTGAATCAACGAGGACGGGCGTCGCGTGTTGAGCCGTCAGGCCGCGTAAAAACTCCGCCGTCTCCGCGTCGGCCACGCCGTAGTTATAGTCCGAGACGATGACGACGTCGGTGTCCTGCGCGGCTTGTCGCGTGCGCTCGGAAAGCTGCGCGCGGAGCGCAGGGTCTCGGAGCGGCTCGCCCTCGTAATCAACGCGGATCACCTGCTGTCTGGTCGAGTGCGACTGACCGGCGAGGACGCGCACCTTCGTCGTCGTCCGCGCTTCCGGCGAAGTGACCACGCCGCCGCAATCCACGCCGGCCGCGCCGCCCGGCACGGTCTCCGTCCGCTCGTGGCGTAGAATGAGCACGGGCGCTTCGCGCGAGACGCGGCTGATCTCGCCGAACAAAAACTGGTCGGCCACCAGATCGCCCACGACCAGGACGCGCCGCTCCGCAAACGAACGCACCAGCGCCGCCAATCGTCCCGTCAGAGATGTTCGCTCATCATTCATCATTCATCATTCATCGCTTTTTGTCGTGATTGCCCGCGCGGCTTCGAGCAGATTTTCCGCGACGAGGTCGGGCTGGTATTGCCAGGCGGCGCGCTGGTGCTCCCACTCGCCGCGCCCGTAGCCGCTCAGGACGAAGGCCGCGCGGACGCCAGCGTTGCGCGCCAGTTCCGTATCGCCGTAGCGGTCGCCGACCATCCAGCACTGCGACAGATCGAGTTGAAAATCTTCAGCCGCGCGGCGAATCAATCCGGGCTTCGGCTTGCGGCAGTCGCACGTCGCGCGGTAAGGCGGCTCGCCGACTGTGGGGTGATGCGGGCAGTAGTAAATCGCGTCGAGCCGCGCGCCGCCGCGTTCCAACTCGCGCGCGAGAAGATCGTGCACCTCGCCGATCAAGTCTTCCTTGAAATAGCCGCGCGCCACGCCCGCCTGATTCGTCACGAGGATGGCGAGCCAGCCCGCTTCGCGTAGCAGGCGGACGGCCTCAGCCGCGTAAGCGAAGACGCGATAGCGCGAGACGTGGTTGACGTACCCGATTTCCTCGGAGATCGTCCCGTCTCGATCAATGAAGACAGCGCGCCGCGCCTTCGTCGCCGTCATCGCGCGACCTCCACGGCGCGATTCGTCGCCATCGCCTTCAATGCGCGTGCGAACACTTCGGCAGGCGAGATTGCCGTCATGCAGCGATGGTCAATCGGGCAATCGCGCAGCATGCACGGCGCGCACACGGGCGGCTCGCGCACGACCTCTGCGAGAGTTGAGAAGGGCCGCGTTGTGTGCGGATTCGTCGGGCCGAAGATGACGACGACGGGACGACCGAGCGCGGCGACGATGTGCGCAGGGCCTGTGTCGTTGGTGACGAGCAAGTCCGCGACGCACAGGACTGCGACCATCTGCGCCAGTTCGGTCTGACCCGTCAGGACGATGGGACGGCGACGCATCCGCGCCGCGACCTCATCCGAAACTTCCCGCTCCTCGCCCGCGCCGACGAGCAAGACATCAGCACCCATCTCATCAATCAACAAATCGGCCAGCGCGGCATACGACGCGGCGGGCCAACGCTTCGCGCGGCTGTTGGTCGAGCCGGGGCACAGCGCGACGAGTGGCCGGTCAGGGCGAGCGCCGCTTCCGCGCAACAACTCGCGAGCCTCGCGCCTGCGCGTCTCCGACACGATCAATTCAATGCGCGGCTCACGAGCCTCTACGTCTGAAGCGCCGGTGAGCAACCGCTCAAGCTCCGCGACGAGGTTGAGGTAGTAGAAGACTTCGTGCCGACGCCCGCGCCAGTCGGGAATCGTCAGCGGGTGCGTCAGCATCGCGCGTCTGCCGTCCGTCGCGTAGCCGACGCGAAAGGGGACACGCGCGGCGGCGGCGACCAGCGCCGGCTCGAAAGCGTTGGGGAGCAGCAGCGCGAGGTCGAAACGGCGCGCACGCCACTCTCTCGCCTGCCTTATCAACGCGCGGACGCCCCGCGCACTCCGGTCAACGAGCAGTAGATCGTCCAGAAACTCCGCGCCGTCGAAAATGCCCTCGGCCCACGCGCGCGTCGCCAGCGTGATGTGCGCGCCGGGCAGCACGCGCCGCAATTCGCGCAGCGCCGGGACGGTCATCACCGCATCGCCCACCCAGTTTGCGCCGCGCACGACGACACGCTTGATGCTCTCAGGCTGAAGACTTCGTTCTTTCACTCAGGCTCTTAAAGCGAAACAGACAATTAACAGGGATAGACAAGATGGACAGGATGAAGAATAAAAATGACGAGTGCGGAATGCGAAATGATGAATGAAAGACTACAGCAGATTCTTTATACGTCATTTCGCATTCCGCATTTGTTTTCCATCCTGTTTATCCTGTCTATCCCTGTTCATAATTCTTTCAGAGAAGGCTCCGCAACCCCTCTTCAATGCCGATTTGCGGTTGCCAGCCGAGTTGTGCGCGAACGCGCGTCAGGTCGGAGACATAGTTGAACGGCACGGGGTCTGGCAGTCGCGCGCCGTTGTCAATCACCGGCTCGATCTCGATCATCCGCCCGATGGTTCCGACGATGTCGCGCAACATCGCCGCGTTTTCCCTGCCTCCGCCGAGATTATACATGCCGGAGGCGAGCGGAGAGTCCACGAAGGCGCGGCAGGCGCGTGAGAAATCGTCCACGTGGAGGATGTCCCGGAGAGGATCGCCGTCGGCGGGGAGGCGGATGGGCCTGCGGCGTTTCACAGACTCGACGTAATGCGTGACGAAGCCGTGCGCGTTGCCTTCGCTGGGGCGCGCGTAGACGGCTGAGAGACGAAAGATGCAGGCACGCAACCCTCGTGCGGCGGCGTAGTAATCAACGTAACGCTCGCCGACGAGTTTCGACCATTCGAGCGCCGTCTGGCCTGCGTAAGCGGTCGGACAATCTTCGGGCACTTCTTCGTAGTCGTCTGCGTGCGCGCCGTAAACGTCCTTCGTCGAGGCGTAGATGAAGACGGAGTTGGGCTGCATGTGGCGGAGGAGATTGGCCGTGCCGTCGGCGTTGACGCGGAAGCACTCTTCGGCGGCGTCGGCGCTCTTGTCCAAGTGTGCCGCGAGGTGTATGACCACGTCGTAATCGGCGGCGCGCGACGTGTCGGACTCGCTCAGGATGTTGAGGCCGGAGCGGCGCGAAAAATCATCCGCGTCGAAAAAGCGCCGGACGTGCGCGCCGAGATAGCCGCTGCCGCCTGTGACTAAGATTCTCATTAGTTCAACGTTCGAGGCTCAAGCTTCAATGCACAGGCGTCAGGCCAGTTCGATGATCCGCATCGCATCTCAAGACTTTGAGTCCTGAGCCTTGAGCTTTGAGCTTGATTGAGCGCCGCGCGCCATCGTTTTCAATTGGATGAGCGAGTCCGCGCGTCCAATCGCGATCAGGAGGTCTCCGGCCTCGATGCGTGATTCGCCGGGCGGGTTGAAAATCATCTCACCCTGTTGGCGACGGATGGCTACTACTACGACGTTCAGTTGCGAGCGGATGTGCGTAGACCTCAACTCCTGCCCGGCCAACTCTGAAGCCTGCCCCACTTCGATCTGCTCGAAGGCGAGGTCGAGATTCTCGGCGGCGATGGAGTCCATGAAGTCCGCGACCGCAGGGCGGAGCATGGCCTGTGCCATGCGGTGGCTGCCGATGATCGTCGGAGCGACGACGCGGCTCGCGCCCGCGCGTACCAGTTTCGGCTCGGCCTGCTCCTCGACCGCGCGAGCCACGATGTGTAGGTTGTGATTGAGGTCGCGCGCCGTCAGCACGACGTAGAGATTATCTGCGTCGTCGGGCAGGCAGGCGGTCAGCGCGCGTGCGTGTTCGATGCCCGCCTCGCGCAGGGTCTCTTCGAGGGTCGCGTCGCGGACGAGCAGGGAGTTTGCCGGGAGGTCGAGCGCGGCGGCCTTTTGCGGGTCGCTCTCGATGGCGACGAAGGGCACGCCCGCGCGCCGCATCTCGGCGATGATGCGCGAGCCGACGCGCCCCGCTCCGCAGATGATGAAGTGGTCTCTGAGTTTGCTCATCTCGCGATGCCGCCGCCGCTCGCCGTAGGCGGCGATGAGTTCCGACTGTACAAGCGACCGGAGGGCGGTCGTCAGCAGATAGCCCGTCGTGCCGACGCCGACGATCATAAAAAAGATGCTGAAGTTCCGTCCCGACGGCGAGAGCGGCAAAGGCGTCCCGTAGCCCACGGTCGTCACCGTCATCACCGTCATGTACAGGCTATCGAGCAGCGACCAGCCTTCAATCAGATGGAAGCCGACGGTGCCCAGCGCGACCACCGCCGCCAGCGCGAACAGCGAGTAGATGAAGCGTGTGCGCAAACTGCGCGGAAAATTCCAGACGGAGGGCATCGAACCGTGTGCCTGTCCAGTAACATCAAAGCAACGTCGTGCGAACCAGGTGACGGTAGCTAAAAGAGAAGGGGAGTGTCAAACGCGCGATTCGTCAATCGTGAACGAAGAGCGCGCCGGCCCCTTAACATTCACGATTTACTATTTACGATTCACGATTTACTATTCACGAGCAGATGGCTCTTCGACATCCACCACAGGACTACGTGCCGCCGGTCGCGCGAAAGCGAGGGCAGCGCGGGCGCGTCGTCAGGTTCCAGGAACCGGAGCCGGGCTTCGGTCGTCGCTGGGCGCGTCGCATCTTCCGTCCGGCCATCATCATCCCCTTTCTTCTTCTCGCCATCGCTGCCGCCAGCGTGCTCGGCTATTACTACTGGGTCTTCTCCGGTCGCATAGACAAGCTCCTGCGCGGCGAAGTCTTCACGCGTTCGGCGGGGATATACGCCGCGCCGAAACAGTTGCGCGCGGGCGAGCAAGTCTCGATAGATGATTTCGTCGCGAGGCTGAAACGTTCGGACTACGTCGAGAAGGCGCAGCAGGCAGATAGTTCGCGCGGGCGCTACACCGTGACGGGAACGACGGTCGAGGTCGAGCCGGGCAAGGACACGATAGTTGACGGCAAGGCGCAGTTTCCGCACGTCCGCGTGCAGTTCGCTCGCGGCGGCAAATCAATCGCGGGCCTCAACGACGGCGACAGCGGCGCGCGTTTGCAGTCCGCATGGCTTGAGCCGGAACTGATTAGTTCCCTGACCGGGCAGCAACGCGAGAAGCGCAAGGTGATCGGATTCCGCGACCTGCCGCCGCAACTCGTCAAAGCCATCACGGTGACGGAAGACCGCGACTTCTTCAATCACTACGGCATCAATCTGCGCGGCATCCTGCGCGCCTTCGTCCGCCGCTACGAGATTGATCCAGGCTCGCCCATCGCACGGCAGGGCGGATCGTCCATCACGCAGCAACTCGTCAAGAATCTCTTCCTGACGCCCGAACCCACTCTGCGCCGCAAGGTGGCCGAGGCGTACATGTCCGTCATCCTCGAAACGCGTCTGACGAAGGAACAGATTTTCGCGCTCTACTGCAACGAGATTTATCTGGGCCAGAACGCGGGCTTCTCCGTCAAAGGCTTCGGCGAGGCGGCGCAGACTTATTTCAACAAGGACGTGACGGCGCTGACGCTCCCCGAAGCGGCGCTGCTCGCGGGCATCATCCGCAGCCCGAACCGTTACAACCCGTACCGGCACGCAGAAGTGGCGACCGACCGCCGCAATCAGGTGCTTCAGTCTATGGCCGAGGCGGGCGCGATCAGCGAGGAAGAAGCGGCGCAGGCGAAAGCGACGCCCATCAAGCTCGCGCCGACCAAAGGACGCATAGACCTCTCCGACGCGCCTTACTTCGTAGACTTCGCGCAGCAGCAACTCGGCGACATCCTCGCAGACACGAGCGCCGCCGACCGCCTGCGTATCTACACGACCGTGGACATGGACTTGCAGCGCGCAGCTTACGCCGCCGTGACAAAGCAACTCGCCGCGCTCGACAAAGTGCAGGCGAAACGCTTCCCCGCAGGCACGCTTCAGGCGGCGCTCGTCGCGATGAACGCGCAGACGGGCGAGATCGTCGCGATGGTCGGCGGGCGCGACTACGAAAAGAGCCAACTCAATCGCGCCACGGACGCGCTGCGCCAGCCCGGCTCCGTCTTCAAGCCCTTCGTCTACGCCACCGCGCTCAACACGGCTTACGACCCCGTCCCGCGCGTCATCACGCCCGCGACGATTTTCACAGACGAGCCGAAGACCTTCAACACAGGCAATCAGGAATACTCGCCCGGCAACTTCGGCGAGCAGTATTCGCGCCAGCCCGTCACACTGCGCGACGCGCTCGTCCACTCGCTCAACGTCGTCACCGTCGAGGTCGCGCAGGAAGTGACCATCGGGCGCGTGATGAATCTCGCGGTCAAGGCCGGTTTGCCGAAGCCGAAACAGAACTACCTCGCGCACGCCCTCGGCACGAACGAGGCGACGCCGCTTCAGGTCGCCTCCGCCTACACGGGCTTCGCGCAACTGGGGACGCGCACGACGCCCGTCGCCATCAATCGCGTCACGACGGGCATCGGCACGACCGTCGCCGCTCCGAAGGCGCAGAAGAACGAAGTGATGCGCCCCGAAGTCGCATACCTGATGACCTCTCTGATGAAGGACGTGGTCAATCGAGGGACGGCGGCGAAGGTGCGCGCTCGCGGCTTCAAGGCGAACGTCGCGGGCAAGACCGGCACGTCGCGCGACGGCTGGTTCGCGGGATTTACGCCGAACCTCGTCTGCGTCGTCTACGTCGGCTTCGACGACGGCTCGCAACTCGGCATGACGGGCGCGGACTCCGCGCTCCCCATCTGGGCCGACTTTATGACGGCGGCGCTCAACTCGCACCCGGAATGGCAGGGCGACTGGCAGCAGCCCGCCGGCATCGAACAGGCCGAGATAGACACGCGCACAGGCATGCTTGCCACAGCCGACTCGCCGTCGAAGCGCACTGAGCTTTTCGTCAGCGGCACCGCGCCGAAGGAGTCGAGCAGCGGGCCAATAGAAGACACGAGCGAACCCGGCGACGACATACTGCCGCCGGAGAATGAGCGTGCGCTGCCCCCGCCCATCGCGCCGGGCACAATCGAAGTGCCGCCATTGCCGGATGCGACGCCCCCCACGCGCCCGCGCGGCAACACGCCGAGACTCGAAGGCAAAGGCGTCTTACAGCCGGACGGCTCGACGCGCCTGACCGGCACCGTCACGCTCGACATAGACCCGACGACCGGCCTCCTCGCCGTGGGCACGTGCCCCGTCATCCGCACCAAAACATTCGCCATCGGCACAGAGCCGCACCGCTACTGCGGCCCGCAATACCACACGGGCCGAGACATCATCCCCTCCGACACACGCCCGCGCCGCGTCTCGCCGCGTTGAAGAATTAACGCTCATATAACTATAATTTGCTGGCGATCAAGCGCGGCGCGAAACGCATTCGCGAAACCATTCGCGCGAGGCGCATTCCTGATATGTACAATCTTCCAAACATCTTGAAGTCCGTTAAACTTGCCGCCGTTATTCTTCTGCTCTCAAACGTCACGACAGCACAGACGGCGTCCTCCAGCCCGACACCTACGACTGCGCCCGACATATCTCTGGTGAAGCTAAACGTCCTTGTTACGGACGACAAAGGCCACTTCGCCGGCGACGCGAAGCAAGAGGATTTTCACGTCTTCGAGGATGGCGTCGAACAGAGGATAACTTTCTTCGCGCGTGATGAATCGCCGCTCAGTTACGGTCTTGTCGTGGATAACTCCGGCTCGCTCCGGAGCATGATGAACACGGTCGTCAGCATCACGAAGGCTTTCGTCAAATACAATCGCGCGCAGGACGAAACCTTCGTGGTGCGGTTTGTGGGCAGCGACCATATCTCAATCATGGAAGACTTCACTTCCAACACAGCAGCCTTGTCAAAAGCGAAGACCGGCGGGCGCGCTTTTGCGATTAAGAAAGTACCGGAACTGCAAGATGCTTTCAACGACATTATGCTTCACCTCCGCACGCAATATGTCCTCGGTTACACGCCGCCCGCGAAGTTGGAGAGCAAGACATCCCGCAAAGTTGAAGTGAAGATGGGGAAAGCGACCGGCGGCGATGGCAGCAATCGAATCGCTATCACGCGATCCGTCTATATGCTGAACAGCGGAGCAGAGAACGAAAAGAAAAAGAAGAAATAGTCAGACCTGCCGGTGAATCTGCCCGATGGCTTGATGCAGCGTCTCGACGGCGAGGGCGGCGGCGTGAGTCTTGCGCGCCGGCAGACCGCCAACCGCCGCGATAATCTCCGCGCGAGAAACACGCAACGCCTCATCCACCGTTAGCCCCTCAATCAATTCAGTCAACACAGAGCCGCAGGCGAGCGTCGGCGGGCAGCCGTAGGCGAGAAAGCGTGCGGCCTCGATGCGCCCACCGCGCACGCGCAGCGAGAGCTTGAGGCGGTCGCCGCACGCGGGGTTGGTCTGTTCGGCGACGCGGTTGGCGTCCGCGAGTTCGCCGGCGTTGCGCGGGCGGGCGAGGTGATCTTTGAGAATGTTGGAGTAAGGCACGATTAAAGTTCAAAGTTCAAGGCTCAAAGTCATAAATCGGGTTTTTAACTATGAATCTTGAACTTTGAACCTATACCGCCGTGCATGCACGCTCCGCGATGGCTTGCTGGTAGAGCGGCGAGAGGCGGCGCAGATTTTCGACGGCGCGCGGGAGCACTTCGAGGACGTAATCAATGTCTTCGTCCGTCGTGTCCTTGCCGATGCTGAAGCGGATCGAGCCGCGCGCCAGTTCGTCTCCGCGACCGAGCGCGCGAATCACAGGCGATGGTTCGAGTGAGCCGGAGGAACACGCCGACCCGGTGGAGACGGCGACGCCCTGCATGTCGAGATTGATGAGCAGCCCTTCGCCTTCGATGAAGCGGAAGGAGACGTTCGAGATGTGCGGCAGTCGCCGCTCCGTGTCGCCGTTAAAGATTACGTCGGAGATGCGTTCGGTCACACCTGCTTCAAAACGGGCGCGCAAGGCGCGCATGTGTGCGATGCGCGCGTCGAGTTCTTCGCGTGCGAGCGCGGCGGCTGTTCCGAAAGCGACGATCATCGAGACGGCCTCCGTTCCGCCGCGTCGCTCGCGTTCCTGATGGCCGCCGATGTTCTGCGGCGCGAGCCGCACGCTGCGGCGCACGTACAGAGCACCGACGCCCTGCGGCGCGTGCAGCTTGTGTGCCGACATCGAGAGCAGGTCGCAGCCGAGCGTTTCCACGTTAACCGGCATCCGCCCCAGAGCCTGCACGCCGTCCGTGTGCAGCCAGAGGTATTTGCGACCGCCCGCGCGCAATTCGCGCACGAGCGTGCCGATTTCGGCGATGGGCTGGACAGTGCCGATCTCGTTGTTGGCGAGCATGACGGTGATGAGCACCGTGTCGTTGTTGGCCTCCGTCCCGCCGGAGAGCAAGACGATCTCGTTGGGGCGCGCGTTGATGAGCGCGGCGACTTCGCGGCGTGCACGGTCAACGGCGGCGCGTGCCTCCTGCCCGTAGAAATGAACGCTCGAAGGGTTGCCGAACTTTTCCGTCAGGTACGGCATCATGGCCTCGACGACGCGCCGGTCAACGGGCGTCGTCGCGCTGTTGTCCATGTAAACTCTGCGTAGCGTCATTGTGTTTCTGTCTCAGTCTCTCGCGGACAAAGCGTCGGCAGCGCAATTATGATGTACAATTTGCAGCCGCGCATCGCCGTGTCCTTATTTTGATAACGTAAACCGTTCGCCGCCAACCGGACAGGTGGGCGTCGCATCAAAGGCTCGTGAAAAGGCTTCTCTCCCGGCTGTTTCGCAACGCTTTTTTACACTTCGAGTCTACGGCTCGCCGGAACAGAGCGTCAAGGCGGTCAGGCTTGAAGCAGATAGCTGTTCAGCGTCTCTTTCAACGCCGCCGTCCGCAACCCTTGTCTTGAGGAGAAAAGAAGTATGAAGACCCGCACGAAAATTTTCGCCGCCTCGCTCGCTCTGGCCTTGTCCATCCCCTTGACGGCTGTCGCTTCGACGACGTTGGCCGGCGCGGCGGACGCGGGCGCGCAGCAACAGCAGGAACAGTTGGGGGCGCTCGAACGCGGCTACCGCACAGGCTATTCCGACGGCTACCAGGCGGGCTGGAGCGATGCGATCAGGCGCGCGGCTGCCGATTACCGGAACAACGCCGATTACCAGCGCGCAGACCGCGCCTACATTCAAGCCTACGGCACGCTCGAAGATTATCGCGACGGCTATCAGCAGGGTTTTGAGATTGGCTATAACGCGGGCTACAGCCGTCGCGGCTTCGATTCAAACGTGCCCGCCGTCGGACTCAAGCGGCGCGGCGCGACGGCGGCTAACGACGGGACGGGCAGCAGTGTGAGAAGCGATGAACAGACGGGCAGCGAAAGTACGTCGGGCGTGCGCGACAACACGGGCGGTGCTGGTTCAACCGCGAACGCTTCGGGTTCCGCTTCGCGCGTCGTCCCATCCGGCACGGTGTTGAAAGTCGAACTGCTGAGTCGTCTCTCGACGGATATCAGCCAGCGCGGCGACCATTTCGAGGCACGCGTCATCGAGCCGCGTGAGTACGAAGGGGCCGTCGTTGCCGGGCACGTTTCAAATTTGCAGCGTCCCGGCAAGGCGCGCGGCAGGGCGCAGTTGCAACTGGCCTTCGAGCAGATACGCATGCCCGGCGGCGACTGGACGGACTTCAGCGCGCTACTCATCGAAGTGCTCAATCGTGGGGGCGACGACAACGCCGGCGACGTTGACCCGGAAGGCGGCGTGCGCGGCAAGGACTCGACCAAGGATGATGTCGCCAAGGTCGGCGCGAGCGCGGGCGTCGGCGCGATCATCGGGGCCATCGCCGGCGGAGGCCGTGGCGCGGCCATCGGCGCTGTCATCGGCGGCTCAGCCGGCGGCGCGGGCGTGATGACGCAACGCGGCAAAGACATACGCCTCGATGCCGGCCAGCAACTCCGCATCCGCTCCACTGGAAGATAGAAGAAAATGATGAATGCGGAATGATGAATGATGAATAAAAGTCAAACAGCTTTTCATTCATCATTCCGCGTTCATCATTTCGTGCTTTATGATCGTCACCCTGCTCACAGACTTCGGCACTGCGGATTATTTCGCGGGCGCGATGAAAGGGGCGATTCTCTCCGTTAATCCACACGCGCAAATTGTAGACCTGACGCATGAGATTCCCGCGCATGACATACAGGCGGGCGCGTTCACACTGCTCGCCGCCTTTGAGGCATTTCCGAAGGGAACGACGCATGTGGCGGTCGTTGATCCCGGCGTCGGCTCGACGCGTCGCCCCTTGGTCGTCGCGGGCGGCGGTCATTTCTTCGTCGGGCCGGACAACGGCGTGTTCGGCTACGTCTACGAGCGCCTGTCCGGGTTTGCAGTTATTCACCTGACCGACGAGAGCTATTTTCGCTCGTCCGTGAGTTCCACCTTTCACGGGCGTGATGTGTTCGCGCCGGTCGCGGGCGCTCTCTCGCTCGGCGTCGCGCCTGACTCGCTCGGCAATGTGATTACGGATTACGTCCGGCTAAGCCATCCCACGCCGAGACGTTTGTCCGGCGGGAGACTCGAAGGCTCAATCATCCACGTAGACCGCTTCGGCAACTGCATTACCAACTTCACGCAGCGAGACGTGCCGGAAGAGACAATCAGCGCGGGCGTGCGGCTAGTGGTCGGCGAGCATGAGATAAATTCATTTCGTCGCTTTTTCGCCGAAGAGGGAAGCGCGGCGGGCGAGCCGTTCGCCATCTGGGGCAGCGCGGGCTTTCTCGAAATCGCCGTCAACCGCGCCTCCGCAGCGCGCCTG
>JAIVJG010000163.1 GCA_020200155.1 Acidobacteriota bacterium
TAATTGGCCTGCGGTCTGTCGCCAGCGAGTCGTATCTCCTGGCGATTAATTCCGTCAGACGGTTGAAATTTTTCTCCATCTTCTCCTCCTTCCGTTAAATCAACCTCATCCTTATGACTGTAGCTGATAAAGAGTGTGGGCTTTCTGGAAGCTTCTGGCGTCATGCTTACTTACCTTGCGAGCCATCGCCACAGCGCTGGCCCGGAAAGCTGTCTCCGTCCGGGGTGAGCGAACATTGTATGACTATTACCGTCAAGGATCGGATCAGTTGCCGCCGACCGGGATGTACCGCGAAAGAAAGGACAGTGAGATTAGAATTATCGGATGGTCGCAGCCTACAATATGAACGCGCACATTATTTACGGCCTTTTAACGCGAAGTCAATAGAAATGCTTGAATTCAAGTGCTGCGGCTGATTAGGAGAGAAGAAGATGACTGATGATTTGCGCTACCCGGTCGGGCAGTTCAGCTTCGACGGCGAGATGAATGCGGAAAAGAGGCGCGCCTTCGTCGTTGAGATCGCGGACGCCCCGCGCAAACTCCGCGAGGCGGTCGAAGGCTTGTCGCCCGAACAACTCGATACGCCGTACAGACCCGGCGGCTGGACGGTGCGGCAGGTGGTGCACCACGTTCCGGATAGCCACCTGAACAGCTACGTGCGTTTCAAGCTCGCGCTGACCGAGGACGAGCCGGCGATCAGGACTTATCACGAAGATCGTTGGGCTGAACTCCCGGACTCGCGCGCCACGCCAACGAAAGTCTCGCTCGCGCTGCTCGACGCGCTGCACGAGCGTTGGGTGATCCTGCTCCGTTCGTTGGAGGAAGCGGACTTCAAGCGCACCTTCAGCCACCCGGACTGGGGCATCGTCCCTCTGGACAAGGCCGTCGCGCTCTACGCATGGCACGGGCGACATCACGTCGCACACGTCACACGGCTGCGCGAGCGAATGGGCTGGTAGTCGCCCGACGCTGTGGTAGACGCAAATTATGCTTCACGCCTGTCCCGCCGGCGCGGCGTCACGCCGAGTCGCGGAAGGCGTCAGCGGAGTTGTTCGAGCAGCGACGCGGTCTCGATGATCTCTGCGAACTCGTCGTGCAGCGCGACGAGCGACAGGTTGTGAATCTCTTCGGCGTCGTAAGTTTTGCCGTCGGGTCCCGGCAGGTCGAAGGCGGCGGTTGCGTCCGAGACGACGTAGGTCTTGAAGCCGAGGTCGCCGGCCATGCGCGCCGTCGTCGAGACGCAGTGTGGGGTGCTGAGTCCGGTGATGACCAGCGTGTACAGGTTATTCTCCCGCAGGCGCGACTCCAGATCCGTCCCGATGAACGCGCAATTGACGCGCTTCTGAATCACAGGCTCGCCCGGCTGCGGGCGCACCAACTCTTTGATCTCACAACCGTCCTGACCGGGTCTGAACGGCGACGCGGGATTCTTCGACAGGTGCTGAACGTAAATGATGGGGCGAGCCGCATCGCGCCACGCGGCGAGCAGACGCACGATGTTCTCCTCAGCGCCGGGGTTATTCCTCCGACCCCGCCCCGGAGCGTCGAAGCCTTTCTGGACATCAATCACCAGCAGCGCAGCATCTTCCGGTAATAAAGCCACGTCGGATTCCTCCCCACGCATCGCGCGTTATGCAATCTTTGCTCAAAATCTTTGTGGATTGACAGAGGGATTATGAAAGACACGCTGAGATAGTTCAATCTTTGGCAGGCAGGTGGTGAGTGATGAACAAGGTCAGGTTAATACGTGAAAGCTGGCCGGTCATGTTCGCGCCGGAGAAGGCGGACGTGCTGCTCTTCGCCGAGTGCAACGGCCCCGATCTCGACTACTTCGCCGGGTCAATCGAGACGCGCGGCGTTTTGAGCGGTTTTCAAATCAATCCATATCGTCACGTCAAGGGTGTTTGGATGAGGCGCGGCGAACCAACAAGGCCCCTTCCGGCATCCGAACAAACGTCACTCTCCCGCCCGAAAGCCGCTCCACGGAGTTGAAATCACACGCCGGCCTATGAAAAACTTCCCGTCCATGATGAACACACGAATCGGTCTGACCATCGCCACGTTGATTTTGAGCGCCGCGTCGTTCGCCTTCGCACAGTCCGGGGCCACGCGACCGCGCCGCGTCAACCCGTCGCAGCCGACCCCTGCGCCGACCCCTGCGAGCCGCAACGTCGCGTCTCCCGCCACGAACGCGACGCCCGTGCCCGCGCGCTCGACACGTCCGGCGGGCGGCAATCCCGGCATGGCGACTTCCAACTCCGCCGCCACGGGTTCGACGGCGCACGCCTTCTCGCTCTACCAGCAGAAGCAGTATGACGCCGCCGCCAAAGAGGCGAAGCAGATCGCGGCAAGCGACCCCAAAAATTCGGAGGCGTGGAAAGTCGCGGGCTTCGCGGAATTCGCTTTGAGGCAGTACGACGCCGCAGCCGTAGACCTTCAACGCGCACTCGACTTGCAGCGCGCCGCAGGCGAAAACGACCCGAACACTGTGGACGCGCTCGCACAGGCTTATGTCCTCATGCAGAAGTTCGACGCGGCCCTGCCCCTGCTCGTCTCGGCGACCGGGCGCGCGGGTGCGACGCCCGACGCCGTCATGCTCTACTATCGCGGCCTCGCCGAATTCAACACGGGCAAAGCGGCGGACGCCGAGCGCTCTTTCAACGCCGCCGTCAAAGCCGATCCGAAAAACGCCACCTCACTTTTTTACCTCGGACGAATCGCCTTCGAGCGTAAAGATTTCGCCGGCGCGATTAACTTTCTCAACCGCGCCACGCTCGGCGACGCGAATCTTTCGCAAGCCTGGAAACTCCTGACCTACGCCTACCTGCAACGCGCCGCCGCCGCGACTGGCCCGAAGGCCGACGCAGACTATCTCGCCGCCGTGCGCGCCAGCGACTCGCTCGTCCATCTACGCGCCGACGAAGAGTCGCTCAGCCTGAGCGGGCAGGCGCTGATTCGCGCCAGACAGTACGTGCGCGCCGCCGCCGTGCTCGAACGCGCCGCCGCCGCAGACACCGTGCAGGGCCAGACCCTCTACCTCCTCGGCTTCGCCTACACGAACGCGAAGAACTACCCGAAGGCCATCTCGACGCTCGAACGCGCCGCGACGAAGACGCCGAACGACGCCGAAGTCTTCCGCGCTCTCGGCTACGCCTACGAGGTGTCGAAGCAGTACGCCAAAGCTCTCGCCGCCTACGAGAAAGGCGTGCAGCTCGCACCTGCGGACGCAGACCTCAAGGAATCCGCCGAGCGCGTCCGCCCCTTCGCCAAGTAAAGTTGAAGGTTGAAAAAGTTGCTGAAGAGAAGCGCTGGGCCGCAGTTGAAGCGGCCCGGCGCTCTTCGCTTTGAACTCTGAGCCTTGAACTTTGAACTTTTACTCGTTAGCATCACGCCATGAGCAACTCAAATTTTTCTCGCGCGCACGCGCGTCGCGCAACCAGCATCATCGTCGTTTTCGCCGCGCTGTTGCTTTTCGCACAGGCGACGACGGCGGCGACGTGGAAGGGCATCGAACCGTTCGTCTCAAGGCGCGCGGATGTCGAGCGCACGCTCGGCGCACCCGTCGAAGACAAGATGAGCGAGAACGGCTTGCTGCGCTTCAAAGTCTCCGGCGGCACGGTCACGGTCTTTTTCGTCACGGCGAAATTCGTCGAGACGAAAAAGCTGGCCCCGAAGCTCGAAGGCACGGTGCTGCAAATCGTCCTGCAACACGAGCACGCGGCGGACACGCCGGAGTCCATGAGCCTCTTGAAAGACAAGGCTTACCAGCACCAGTCGAACAAGGAGATGGATGTCTACCTGAACTCTAAACAGGGTATCAGCTACACGTTCGTCGAAGGCAAGCTCAAGACGACGCGCTACGTTTACGCCTCCGAGCAACTCGCGCGCCTCGGAAGAAAGGGCTGAAGGGTGAGGAACGAAGGGTGAGCGACGAAGCTGTGCCGGCAACACCGCGCATTTCTTTCATGCCTCATTCCCTCCGCACTCATCCTTACCTTGATGCTTCATCGCGGCCACTTAATGAACGCGCTGGAGGCGAGGCGCGATGAGTTCATCGCCTTCGAGCGTGCGCTCTGCGACGACGTGAGCGAGGCGTCTGCGCGCCTGCGCTCGCTCGGCGAGAGGGCTTCGGCGGAAGTCATCGAGGCTGCGGGCGCGCCCGCCTCGCGCGTCACGTTTCCTTCGGACGAACTCGACGCGCGGCGAGGCGTCGTCGTTCCTTTCGAGCAGTGCTGGCGCTCTCACGAAGAGGCACGCAGTTGGGCGCTCGGCGTGCTGAAGGATCGCGTCACGTTCGCCGCCGACGGCAGCCAGATTTTTCCGGGTCGCGAATTCTCGATGCCCGTCGGCGCGGTGCAGGTCGCGTCGTTTGAAAACAAGCACACGGCGGAAGGGATGTACACGAAGGACGCGCACCTCGAAGTCATCACGCCGGGCGAGTTGTTGCGGACGGAGCGGCAGTACGAAAGCCCTGAACAGATCGTCAGCCTGAAGCGTTTCGAGTTGGAGGCGCAGACCATCTGCCGCTTCCTCGAAAGAAAAAGCGGTTGGCGCGAACGCGGCGAGCGCATGCCTCTGGCCTTTCTCGACGGCACGCTCCTTATCTCTTCCGCGCGCCAGCATACACAGACCAGATTCTTTGAAGACTACGCGAAGGCGCTCGTCGCGCTCGTCCGGCTCTCCGGCGAGACGCAAGTGCCCGTCGTCGGCTACATAGATCAATCCTACGCGCCCGACCTGCGCGACCTGCTCGAAGCTCTCGACAAGTCTCTGCGGCAGACAATCGTCTACGACGCGCAGATGCTTCGCGCGCACACCGGCGGCGAAGTGCCTCTGCTCGCGCAGTGGGGCGACCGCACGATTTTCTGGCACTGCCAGCGCACGAACCTCGCGGAGTCGTTTTACGACGAAAGCGGACAGCCGCTCGTCGGCTTCGTTTACATGCAGGCGACGGGCGACGGCGCACCCGCGCGGCTCGACATCCCTGTGTGGGTGCAGGGGGCCGGCCTGCTCGAAGAGGTGTTGGACGCCGTGCGCGCAGAGTGCGTCGTCGGCAACGGCTATCCTTACGCCATCGAGACGGCGGACGAGGCGGCGGTGATGTCTGGGCGCGACCGCGAACAGTTCCTGCACGTCATGCAGGAGTTCGCCGAAAGCAACAGCTTCGCCTTCCGCGTCTCGCGCAAGGCCGTCAGCAAAGGCCGGCGACGCTGACGAGACGGGAGGGTCGAAAGTATGTCATCATCATTGTGTGCCCCGGCGGTCGAGACATCCGGTGGGAAATATGTCCAGCAATTCCGACATCAACGCTGATCTCAAACATGCGGGCGAAGACGCGCGAGCGGGACGATTGACCATCGCGTGCCCGGCGTGCGGCGGCGCGGCAAGGCGTGACGCCGCGCGATACTGCGCGACGTGCGGGCGGCGTCTCAACGGCGAGGATTATTTCCCGACCGACACCCTGCGCGCGTCTTATCACCAGCAGCGTGCGCCTCGTCATCCGACGCTCAAGCCTGCGGCGTCATGCGGCGTCACGCGACCCGTTCGCCGCCAACCGCCGGTCAATACGCGACGCGCGCGAACAAGTTCAGCCATGCCCTTAACCGCGAACCAGAACGGCGCTTCGACGACGGCGCTGGCCTTCGTCACCTACGCGCTGGTGCCGTACCTCGGCATCCTTTTCTGTCCCGGCGCGCTCCTGTGCGGCAGCGTCGGGCTGGTGCGCTCCGTCCGCGCGCCGCACATCGGAGGCCGCCGCGCCTCCGCCACGAGCATCGTGCTCGGCGTCCTGATCCTCGGCGCGCAACTCGTGCTCTGGTGGATTCTCTACAAAGTGCCGGAGTGGTCGCGCGGAGCCGCAGGCTTTTAAGTAGGCGCAAAAACAAGTTACACGGATGGACAGGATAGACAGGATGGGAGGCGAATGCCGCAGTGATGAGTGATGAATATCAGGCAAAGGCATTTTCTTCATTCATCATTTCTTCTTGTATCCTGTCTATCCTGTCTATCCGTGTAAATTTTCTTGATAACCAATGATTAAGATCGCCAAGATCGTTAAATCGAATTCGCACGTTGACTACGTCGGGCGTGTGATTGACCGGCTCGACGCCGCCGCCCCGCCCACGGCGGACGACTACGGCTTCGCGCAGTTCGTCTCGATACCCATTCACGAGCGGGAAGAAATCGTCGGCGTCATCTACGATACGCAGCTTGCGAACCCCGAATACGGGAGCTTCGGGCCGCGCCTGTCCTCGCATGCCGAACTCAACGTCCTCAGCCCCGACTACCTGAACGAACAGGGCGTGCTCGTCGGCGTCCTGCTGCTCGGCACGCGCGAGAAAAAGCAGGACGCGGGCGGTGGCGACGGTGGTGGCAGCGGCGACTGGACTAACACGCACGGCGTGCCGCGTCGAGTGATTCCGGTCGGGCAGGATGTCTATCGTCTCGGCGAGGCGGACATGTACGGCTTTCACAGAGACGCCGCGGGCTTCGTGCACCTGCACTACTACTCGCGCGTCATCGCGCACGCGCGCGAGTTCGCCGTGCCGCTCCTCGAAGCCGTCCTCGAACAACTCGAACCGGCGTGCCCGCGTGAAGAGCGACAGCGGCTCTGCGTCCTGAAAAGGTCACTCGTGTGGCAACGCACGATGGGCGGCATGCGTCTCTAGTCAGGCAGAAGATTCGCGGAGGGAGAGAAATGAAAAACTTGCACAGGATACTCGCATCACTGTTGCTGCTGTCTGCGCCGGTCAGCGCTGCCGCGCAACGCGCGCACACAGCGCCGCCGGCTAATCAGCAGACGGGGACAACAACAGGGGTGGTGACGCCCACCCCGCCGCCCGCGCCGCAGACGGTCAAGGCGAAGTACGAGGGCGGACTTGTCGGTTACAGGAAGTCCGACGGCACGATCAATTTCGACGACGTGAACAGCCGCCTTGTCTTCAAGGACAAGCTCGGCAAAGAGATGTTCTCCGTGCCCTACAAGGCGGTGGTCGCGGCGTGGCCCGACACGCAGTCGCGCCGGACAACGGCGGGCAACGTGATTGCCAGCACCGTCCCTTACGGCCTCGGCCTCCCGGCCCTCTTCATCAAAAAGAAGTATCGCTACATGGTGCTGCAATATCGCGACCCGGACACGAAGGCCGAAGGCTCGACCAGTTTCAAACTCGATACCAAAGAGATGCTTGCCTCCGTGCTTTACACGTTCGCCCAAAAAGCCGGGCTGACGCAACGCGGCGAAGCCTACGTCCGCCGCAACGACACGCCGACGCCCCACCCCAACGAGCAATAACGAAAGACGCGCGACAAGGAAACGGCGTGCGCTGACCAAACGCCAGCGCACGCCGTTCTCGTGCAGCCCTTTAGTTAATCAGTCGCGCGCTCAGTGCTCGCGCGTCACGCCCTCTGGCAGACTCCCCTGATACAGTTCCGCGCCGGCGGCGACGAACTCCGCCGACTTCTCCTTCAGCCCTGCCGCGAGCGCCGCTCCCTCTTCCAACTCCTTCTGCGCCGCGTAGTCGCGCACGTCCTGCGTGATCTTCATCGAGCAGAAATGCGGGCCGCACATCGAGCAGAAGTGCGCGAGCTTCGCGCCCTCCTGTGGCAGCGTCTCGTCGTGGTACTCGCGTGCGACTTCGGGGTCGAGCGCGAGGTTGAACTGATCCTCCCAGCGAAACTCGAAGCGCGCTTTCGACAGGGCGTTGTCGCGTAGTTGCGCGCCTGAATGTCCCTTCGCCAGATCAGCCGCGTGCGCGGCGAGCTTGTATGTGATGACGCCCTCTTTCACGTCCTTCTTGTTGGGCAGGCCGAGGTGTTCTTTGGGCGTCACGTAGCAGAGCATGGCGGTTCCGAACCAGCCGATCATGGCCGCGCCGATGGCCGAGGTGATGTGGTCGTAGCCGGGCGCAATGTCCGTCGTGAGCGGGCCGAGCGTGTAGAAGGGCGCTTCGCCGCAGACTTCGAGTTGCTTGTCCACGTTCTCCTTGACGAGGTGCATGGGGACGTGTCCCGGCCCTTCGATCATCACCTGACAATCATGCTCCCACGCGATCTGCGTCAACTCGCCGAGCGTGTCGAGTTCGGCGAATTGTGCTTCGTCGTTGGCGTCGGCGATAGAGCCGGGGCGCAGGCCGTCGCCCAAAGAGAACGACACGTCGTAGGCAGCCATGATCTCGCAGATGTCTCGAAAGCGCGTGTAGAGAAAACTTTCTTCGTGGTGCGCGAGACACCACTTCGCCATGATCGAGCCGCCGCGCGAGACGATGCCGGTCGTGCGCCGCGCCGTCAAGGGGATGTAAGGCAGGCGCACGCCCGCGTGAATCGTGAAGTAGTCAACGCCCTGCTCGGCCTGCTCGATGAGCGTGTCGCGGTAAATCTCCCACGTTAATTCTTCTGCCTTGCCTCCGACTTTTTCGAGCGCCTGATAAATCGGCACCGTCCCGATGGGCACGGGCGAGTTGCGTAGAATCCACTCGCGCGTGGTGTGTATGTTCTTGCCCGTGGATAAATCCATCACGGTATCCGCGCCCCACTTCGTCGCCCAGCGCATCTTCTCGACTTCTTCTTCAATCGAGGACGCGACCGCAGAGTTCCCGATGTTGGCGTTGATCTTGACGAGAAAATTACGCCCGATAATCATCGGCTCAGTTTCCGGGTGATTGACGTTGGCGGGAATGATGGCGCGCCCGCGCGCCACTTCGTCGCGCACGAACTCCGGCGTGACGTAAGAGGGAATGGCCGCGCCGAAAGATTCGCCACGATGCTGATGAAGGAGCGAGCTTCTGTCGTCGCGCGCTGCCTCTTGTGTCGCATGGAGCGCCGCCTCGCGTCCCATGTTTTCGCGGATGGCGATGTATTCCATCTCCGGCGTGATGACGCCCTGCCGCGCGTAGTGCATCTGCGTGACACGATGCCCCGCGCGGGCGCGAAGCGCCGGACGCTTGAGGCCGGGGAAATGTTCGAGCCGCCCGCGATCTTTGGCCTTCGCGTACTCCGCCGCGCCCTCGGTCAGGTAGCCGTCGTCCTGCGGCAGCACGTCGCGCCCCGTGTACTCTTCCACATCATTGCGCCCGACGATCCACTCGCGACGCAAGGGCTGCAATCCGTCGCGCACGTCGCAGCGCACGCCGGGGTCGCCCCACGGCCCGCTCGTGTCGTAGACGCGCACGGGTTCGTTTGCTTCCAGACGCCCGTCCGGTTGCCTGGTCGGTTGCAGTTCGATCTCACGGAACGGGACGCGCACGCCCGCGCTTCCGCCCTCGACGAAAATCTTGCGCGAGTTCGGGAGTTGCACTTCGTCGCTCCGCCGCTCGCTCGCTTCTTTACTCGTGCTCATAAACTTCTCACTTCCTTTCAGCCGTCGCGCTCGACCGGCTGCAAAAGAAAAACCGTCCCGCTTGATGAAGGGACGGAACGGCCTTTCGGACTCCCTTCGGCGGTACTAACCGCATCAGGTTCAAAGGGTCTCACCTGCGCCGGTGACTCTCAGCCGCGTAACCCGTGGGAAGAGCGGCTCCCCTGTAGACTTTAAATGACGGCTGACAGCTTACTCTCGTGCAGGCGTATCATCAACACGCGCCGCTTCAACATTCACAAGAGAAGCCCGCGCCGCGAGGTGCCGCGCTCCCCGCGCGACGTGGTATTTCTTGACTTGGGGCGTCGAAAACAGTAGCTTTTTTCTCGGCAATGTTACTGTCGCGCTCTTGCTTCGGCAGGCGCGACAGGAGACGGACGACGGCGGGTGCGGCACACAGGCGACGCAGTTCCCCGCGAGAGATATTTTCGCGGCCCACACTTTTTGATTCTCGTTAGCTACGTTTTCGACACCAGCGGTTTTTATCCGTCGCGCCTGCTTCCAGACGCATCTCCCCGGCGGCACGCGTCTGAGAATTCACGCCCTCTGAAGATTGAGCAAAGGGAATAGCCATGCCCGACCCCATACGTTTCTCCCAACCGGACGGACAGGAATCCACGCGACGTGAGCCGGACGACGCGTGGCGTCGTTACGGCTTCGCGGTCGTCTTCGTCGCGCTGGCGACGCTGTTGACGTGGGCGCTGGACGCAATGTTCAGCGATGGGCAATCGCGCACGCCCTTCGCGCTGTTTTACGCCGCCGTCGTGCTCGCCACGTGGTACGGCGGGCGCGGGCCGGGGCTGTCAGCCACATTTCTTTCCGCTCTGGTGTGCGTCTACTTCTTTCTCCTTCCCGCCGCCACGCTCGTCGTCGGCTTCCACGTACTCCTGCGCGCCGCTGTCTTCCTCATGGTGTCGCTGTTGGTCAGTTCCCTGATGGAGCGGAGCCGCCGGGCCGAGAAAGCCGCACACAAAAGCAGCGAGGCGCTCGCCACCACGCTCAAGAGCATCGGCGACGCCGTTATCACGACGGACGAGCGCGGGCGCATCACCTTTATGAACAGCGTGGCGCAAACTCTGACCGGATGGACGGAGGACGAGGCGCGCGGGCGCGAGTTGTCGGAGGTCTTTCGCATCGTCAACGAGGAGACGCGCGCCGGCGTGGGGAGTCCCGTCGCGGAGGTGCTCAGAGAGGGCCACGTCGTCAGCCTCGCCAACCACACCCTGCTGCTGGCGAAGGACGGCACGGAATTGGCGATTGACGACAGCGGCGCTCCCATCAGGGACGCGGCGGGCAACGTCGTCGGCGTGGTGCTCGTCTTCCACAACATCACTGAGCGCAGGGCTGCGGAGGAGGCGCTTCTCCGGCGCGAGCGCGAGCTATCAGACTTCATCGAGAACGCAAGCGTCGGGCTGCATTGGGTGAGCGGCGACGGAACCATCCTGTGGGCTAACCGCGCCGAACTGAACATGCTCGGATACGCTCGCGAAGAGTATATCGGGCATCACATCGCCGAATTTCACGCCGACCCGGAGGTGATTAGCGACATCCTCGGAAGGTTGACGAATAACGAAACGCTCCACGACTATGAAGCGAGGCTGCGGTGCAAAGACGGCACGATTCGCCACACTATCATCAACTCGAACGTGATGTGGGAGAACGGCAAGTTCGTTCACACCAGATGCTTCACCCGCGACATCACCGAGCGCAAGCTGGCGGAAGAAGCCCTGCGCGAGTCGGAGGGTCGCCTCCGCGCTATCGCCGAAACCGCCTCGGACGCCATCATCACGATTGACGAGGAGAGCCGGATTCTTTTCGTCAACACCGCCGCCGGTAAAATCTTCGGCTACACGGGCGAAGAGATGACGGGGCGTAGTCTCACGACGCTGATGCCCGACTACATGCGCCGCGCACACGAGTCTGCACTGGCGAGGTACGTCGAGACGGGTCGCAAGCACATCTCTTGGGAATTGATTGAGTTGCCGGGCTTGCACAAGGACGGCCACGAGCTTTCGCTGGAAGTCTCCTTCGCCGAATTTATGAAAGACGGCAGGCGCTACTTCACAGGGGTCGCGCGCGACATCAGCGAACGCAAGCAGGCCGAAGCGGTGCGCTCGCAGCTTGCGGCGATTGTCGAATCTTCCAACGATGCGATCTTCGGCAAGACGCTGGAAGGCGTCGTCACCAGTTGGAACAAAGGAGCCGAGAGGATATACGGATACACGGCGGAAGAGATTATCGGGCAGCATATCTCAATCGTCATCCCGCCTGAGCATCGCTATCAGTTGACTGAGATTCTCGACAAGATCAAAGCAGGGGGGAAAGTCGAGCAGCTTGAGGCGGTACGCGTCAGGAAAGACGGCAGGCGCATCAACGCCTCACTCACCATCTCTTCCATCAAGGACAAGGCGGGCACCATTATCGGGGCCTCGACGATTGCGCGCGACATCACCGAGCAAAAGCACATTCAAGAGGTGATGCGCGAGAGCGAGCGCCGATACCGTTACCTCGCCGAATCAATGCCGCAGATCGTCTGGACGGCCAGGCCCGACGGCTATCTCGATTATTACAACCAACGTTGGTTCGACTACACTGGCATGACGTTGGAGCAGACGCAAGGGTGGGGCTGGCAACCCGTCCTGCACCCTGAAGATGTCGAGCGATGTCTGAGGATGTGGGCGAAATCGGTGGCGACGGGGGATAACTACGAGGTCGAGTACCGTTTCAAACGCGCGTCGGACGGCGCGTACCGCTGGCATCTGGGTCGTGCCGAGCCGATGCGTGACGAGGCGGGCAATATCGTCAAGTGGTTCGGCACCGCCACGGACATTCACGACCGCAAGCAATCCGCAGAGGCTCTGCGCTTCATGGCCGAGGCGAGCGAGATACTGACCTCTTCGCTCGACTACGAGACAACGCTCGAAAGTCTCGCGCGCCTCTCCGTCTCGACCATCGCCGACTACTGCCTGATTGACGTGGCCGGTGACGACGGGCAGATTCGCCGCATCGCGACCGCCCACCGCGACCCCGCGAAGGAAGAACTCGCGTATGCCCTGCGTAGCTACCCGCCCGACCCACACAAGAGCGAAGGCATCCCGAAAGTGCTGCGCACGGGCAAGCCCCAGATCGTCCCGCGCGTGGACGAAGAAATGCTTAAAACACTGACCCTCGACGAAGAGCACGCGGGATTGCTGCGCCGGCTCGGTCTGAAGTCTTACATGACGCTGCCGCTGCGCGCACGCGAGCGCACCGTCGGGGCGCTCACCTTCGGCATCACCGAGAGCGAGCGCGCCTACACGTCCGCCGACCTCACGTTCGCGCAGGAACTGGCGCGCCGCGCGGCCCTCGCCGTGGACAACGCGCGCCTCTACAGCCGCGCGCAGGAGGCCAACAAGGCCAAGGACGAATTCCTCGCAACGCTCTCGCACGAGTTGCGGACGCCGCTGACGCCGATCATCGGCTGGCTGCAAATGATCCGCGACGGGCGCATCACCGAGACGGACACGCGCCACGGCCTCCAGATCATCGAGAAGAACTCGCAAGCACTAACGCGCCTGATTAACGACCTGCTCGACATGTCGTCGATCCTGAGCGGCAAGATGCGTATCGAGCGCGTGCCGGTCGAGATCGGCGAGGTCGTGCGCGAGGCCGTCGAGACCATTCGCACGCAGGCCGACAACCGCGGCATCCCGCTGGAAATAGCGACGTGCGACGGCGACGCGCGCCCCCTCGTCTCCGGCGACCGGACGCGGCTTGTGCAGGTCTTCTGGAATCTCCTCAACAACGCCGTCAAGTTCTCTGACGCGGGGCAGCGCGTCCGTGTCGAGTGCGAGACGCGCGACAGAGAGGTGCGCGTGACCGTCGCCGACGAGGGGCGCGGCATCGAGGCGAATTTCATCCCGCACGTCTTCGAGCGATTCCGCCAGGCCGACAGCTCGACGACGCGCGTCTACGGTGGGCTGGGCATCGGTCTGGCGCTCGTCAAGAGTTTCGTCGAGGCGCACGGCGGCGAGGTCGCGGTCGAAAGTCCCGGCCAGGGGCAGGGCAGCCGCTTCGTCGTCATACTGCCGCTCCTCGGCGCGCAGTCGAACGAGGGCGCGGTCGAAGCGCCGCCGGAGGAAGTCGAGCCGTGCGTCGAAGAAGTTTGCCGCGTGCTCGTCATCGAGGATGCGCCCGACACGCTCGACATGCTACAGATAGTTTTCGAGTCGCGCGGATTCCACGCCACAACGTGCTCGACGGCGGAGGAGGCTTTGAGCATTGCTCAAACCGCATCGTTTGATATAATCGTTTCCGACATCGGACTTCCCCAGATTGACGGCTACGAATTGATTAAGCGCCTACGCGACGTTCCCCATTTGCACGACGTTCCGGCGGTGGCATTGACGGGCTATGCCGCGCCCAAGGATGCCGAATCCGCGTTGGCTGCGGGTTACGACATGCACATTCCGAAGCCCGTAGACCCCGCTGTTCTCGCCAGCGAGATCGAGCAGCTCTTGCAACGCAAGAAGGCTCACGCCGACGCGTCGGATCGTTGAGACCGTTGGTTGTTTTTCCGTTAGTTGTGTTTTGACACTTGAAAGAAATTGTTTCGGAGTGGATCGGGGAGGCGGAAGTGTTATAGTCATGCTTAACTTCTCCTCCCGATTTTCCCCGTTCGTTTCAAAGGCCGCGCCATCTTCCTCGCAAGATGAGTTGAGAGGATAGAAATCATGCTGACCCCGACAGGTACAATGACTGACACCGCGATACGCGCGGTGCTCTTTTCCTACCCGCTGATGTCCGGCGGTGCAGGCGACCCGTCCAATCCCGTGCCGCTCGTCCGCGACGTGCCCGAATTGGGCGAGGACAAGCCGCGCGCCCTCGTCGTGGACGACGCGCCGGACGTGACCGAGATGATCGCGACGCTGATGCGTTACGCCGGTTACGATGTGGTGATGGCCTTCAGCGCCGCGCAGGCGCTCGACACGGCGCGGCGCGACGCCTTCGACGTTGTCATCTCCGACATCGGGATGCCGGGGATGAACGGCTACGAGTTTGCTCAGGCGTTGCGCGCGTTCCCGGCCTACGAAGACGTGCCGATGATCGCCGTCACTGGCTTTACGATGTACACGGATCGCGAGCGCGCCCTCAATTCCGGCTTCAACGACTTTCTCACGAAGCCCATCAACCCGATGGACCTCATCGAACTCGTCAAACGTCTGCGCGACTGAAGACGAGGCCGGGCGCAAGCCCGCATCGGCATGAAACCCGAAGGCGAAAACGAAACTCTTCACCACACCCCGGACAGCAGGGCGGACGAACCCGCGCGTGCGCGCGAAGAGGAAGAGGAAGCGCGGCGCGTGGATGAGAAGATGCGCAGCCTCGGCCATCTCGCCGCCGGCGTGGCGCACGACTTCAACAACTCGCTCGCGGCCATCCTCGGTCGCGCGCAACTGCTCATGCGCCGCACGTCCGACGAGCGGCAACTCCGCGACCTGCAAATCATCGAGACCGCCGCGCTCGACGCCGCCGAGGCCGTGCGCCGCATCCAGACCTTTGTCCGCCGCGCCCCGGAAGAGCGCCCGCACACCATCGCCGCCTCGCGGCTGGTGAGCGACGTGATCGAGTTGACGCGCACGCGCTGGGAGACGGATGCGCGCGTCGAAGGTCTGCGTTACGAGATCGAATTCACGCCCGCGCCCGAAGGCAGCGACGAAGTCTCGGCCAATTCTTCCGAAGTGCGCGAGGTGCTCGTCAACCTCGTCCTCAACGCGCTCGACGCAATGCCCGGCGGTGGCCGTCTCAGTTTCGGCGTCAACGGCGACGACGAGTTCGTCCGCATCGCCGTGCGAGACGCGGGGCGCGGCATCCTCCCGGACTTGCGCGAACGCATCTTCGAGCCGTTTTTCACCACCAGAGAGGCGCGCGGGTCGGGTCTCGGCCTCGCCGTCAGCCGCGATATTGTCGCCCGCCTCGGCGGCGCGATTGAAGTGGACAGCGAAGTCGGAAGCGGGACGGTCTTCACGATCCGCCTCCCGCGCGCCGGCGACCCACACCCGCCGCGCGTGAAACGCAGTTCCGATCTGCCCGCGCGCCGCGTGCTCGTCGTGGACGACGACGTGGTAGTGCGCGAGGTGCTCGTCGAAATGCTCGTGGGGCTGGGGCAAGACGTGACGGCGGTGAACAGCGCCGCAGAAGCCCTCGTACAACTCGCGCGCGGCGGCTTCGACGTAATCATTACCGACCTCTCGATGCCCTCGATGGACGGCCTCAAGCTCGCCGCCGAAGCGCGCCGGCTCGCGCCCGGCATACGCATCGTGCTGGCGACCGGCTACGGGCAGGACTTCCCACGCAGCCTCCGGCCCGACCAGTCGCCCGTGGACGCCGTCGTCAGCAAGCCCTACCGTTTCTCCGACCTCGAAGCGTGCCTCCGCGCGCCGCGCGCCGACGAAACATGAATATTTCACGGAGCGTGCGCGCTTCATTGCGTCGCGCCTTCGTGCTATTTTGTCGCGTCAACTAAAGCCTGGCCTGCCGGCGAGAGGAATTTCTATTTTCTTATGGACAATGTGATGAGCGGCGAACAGGTCGTGCCTGTCGAAGGGATCGCGGCGACGGCGGCGGACGAGCGCGGGGCGCGGGGCACGGTCGCGACGGTCGCGGCGAGCGCGAGAAAGCGTTTGCTGATGCTCGTCGTCGGGGCGCTCGTCATCGGTGCGACGTTCTGGGTGCTACAGTTTTCAACGAAGTCCATCTGCTGCGGCGACTACGACAGCTACTATCATTTCCGTTGGAGCCGGATGCTCTGGGAAGGCATCCGCGCCGGCCACTTCCCGCCAACCTTCGACGCGCTGCCGCTGACCACCTTGAACCAGAAGGATTACGTTGACCATCATTTCCTCTTCCACGTCATGCAAATCCCCTTCACGTGGTTCGCCGACTTGCAACAGGGCGCGAAGATAGGGACGTGGCTCTTCGCCTGTCTCGCGGTCTTCTCCTGCTACTGGCTCGTCGTGCGCTACCGGCTGAGCTACCCGCTGCTGTGGCTGCTCGCCATCCTCGGCAGCGCGGCTCCGTTTCTCTATCGTATCCACATGGGCAAGGCGATGAGCGTCTCCATCGTGATGCTCGCCGCAGGCATACACCTGCTGTTTCAGCGAAAGTATCTCTGGCTGCTGCCGCTGGCCTTCATCTTCGCGCTCACCTACGACATGGTCTTCCTGCTCTGGGTGGCAGTCGGTTTCTGGCTGCTCATTACTTTATGGACGGAGCGTGCGCTTAACAGAAATGTGTGGTGGGCGCTCGGCGCTCTGGGGCTGGTGATTGTGGGGACGGGTCTGGGCTACGTCGTCAACCCTTACTTCCCGCGTAACGTTCAACTCGTCTACGAGCACCTGGCGATGAAGGTCACGACGAAGGACTTTTCAACGCCCGTCGGCGGCGAGTGGTATCCCTACAACACATGGGAATTTTTACAGAACTGCTTTGTGGCGATTGTCGCGATGCTGGCCGGCTACCTCGCCTTCAGGGATTCGGACAAGAAGGCAACCGAGCGCACGCTCTTCTTCCTGCTCTTCTCAACTTTCCTGATGGTCGTCAACATGCGCTGGCGTCGCTTCTCGGAATACTGGCCGCCGTTCGCCATCCTCTTCGCGGCCTTCGCCCTCGAACCCTTCATCGCGCGTGCGCGCCTTTACGTGACACGCCCGGCGACCTCCTCTGACGACGGCCAGGCGCAGGCGGAGACGAACGCCGCACGCGTCGAGAAGGCGACGAGAGCGCGCGTGTGGGAGTACGCGCTGGTGAGCCTGGCTGTCGTCGTGCTCTGCGCGTTCATGGGCTGGTTCGTTTACGTCACGTCGAAAGACATCGCGGGGATGCCGCAGCCAGACCTCTATCGCGGCGGGATGGAGTGGATCAGCAAGAACGTGCCGCCCGGCGAACTCGTCTTCAACTCCGACTGGGACGACTTCCCCAAGCTCTTCTTCTACGACCCGCACCGCCCCTGGGTCGCCGGCCTCGACCCGACCTACCTGCTCGACAAGAATCCCGACCTGATGGACGCCTACGCGCGCATCGGCAAGGGCGAAGAGGAGAATCCCGGCCCCGTCATCCGCGAGAAATTCTGTCTCGGCGAAGGCGACGCGCGGCGCTGCGCACGCTACGTCTTCACGGATCAAGACCACGAACCTTTCTATAACAACGCGCTCGACAGCGGCTGGTTCGACGAGGTCTACAGGGACGGCGACTGCATCATCCTCCGCGTCCGCGACGAGCGAGGCGCGCCGCCGCCCGACGCTGCCCCGAACGACGAGGCGGACACGGACGATGACCCGTCGGATGAAAGCGAAGAGGCCGCGAACGGTGGACAGTCGAATTAAAACGCGGCAATTCGCGGCCACAGTCGCCCTGCTATCCTGAGTAAAAAAAGCGAAAGGGGAAGCCCGGTCTGCTTCCCCTTTCGCTTTTTCCTTCCTCCCGGCTCGCGTTAAGGCTGCTTGGCTCCCGCCTTCGCGAAGTCGCCCGCCTTGATGATGACGAGCTTGTCGGGAGTGATGTGGCGGCGCACGGCGGCGTTAATCTGGCCGGGCGTGAGCGCCGCGATCTTCCGGTCGAAGGCCTCATCGAACGAGAGCGTGCGATTGATAAAGAGGTAACTGGCGAGCTTGCCCTTGAGTTCGCTGTCCTGCGCGCGAGCGACCTGCCGCGACTGCAAGTAGCCCTTCTTGGCGGCCTCGATTTCTTCAGCCGTGAAGCCGTCCTTCAACGCCCGCGCGAGTTCCTCCTTGAACGCGGCTTCGAGGCGTGCGACGTTCTGCGGCGCGTAGATGGCGTAGGTTATGAACGTGCCGGCTTCGTCGAGCGCGCCCGCCGAAAGCTGCGAGCCGACGCCGTATGAGATGCCTTCCTTCTGGCGGATGCGCGAGGCGAGGCGCGAGTTGAGAAAGCCGCCGCCGAGAATGTAGTTCGCCAGCGCCAGCGCAGGGTAGTCGTCGTTGTCGTCGCGCAACTTCAAGTTGAAGCCGGCGAGGAAGAAAGCGTTGGCCTTGTCGGGCGTCGGGAAAGAGCGGTTGGCGGCGGCCACGTCTTGATAGAGGGTGGGCACGCGCTGGAACGGTCGCGCGCTCTTGAAGTCGCCGAACAACTCGCCCGCGAGCCGCGCTATCGCGTCCTTGTCGAAGTCGCCGACGACGGCCAGTTCACTGTTCGACGCGCCGTAGAAGTCTTTGTAGAAACGCTTCACGTCGTCGAGCGTCGTGGCCTTGATGTTTTCGACCGCCTCGTCAAAGCTCTCTGTGTAGCGCACGTCGCCCTTCGGGTAAGGGTTGAGCGCGCGGCGGAATTCGACAGAGCCGATGGCGTTCGGCTCGCTCCGCTGCTGCTCGATGGAGGCGAGTTGTTCCTGCCTGAGTTGCTCGAACTCTTTGGCGTCGAAAGCCGGCTCGCGCAGCACTTCAGCGACGAGGCGCAGGACGGCGGGCAGATTCTCGCGAATAGTCTCGATGGAGGCGAAGGCCTGCGTCGCGCCGCCGCTGATGTTGACCTGCGACTTGAGACGCGCGAACTCGTCCTGCAACTGCTGGCGCGTGTGTTTAGTCGTGCCTCGCATGAGCATCTCGCCCGCGAAGCTCGCCGCCGTCGCGCGGTTCATCAGCGACTTCTCGTCGCCGTACCGGAGCGTGAGTTGCGCGACTACCGAATTGCCGCGCGTCGCCTTCGGGAGCAGCGCGAGTTTGAGTCCCGAAGGAAGCGCCGAACGCGCCGTGCGCGCTTCGATATTGGCAGGCGACGGGTCGAAAGCCTCGCCCGCCGCGATTGCCGCCTCGCCCTTGTAGTCCTTCAGGAGTTGCGCCACGTCGGGCGTGGGCGGAATCTCCGCGCGGTCTGGCTGCGCTTCGGGGACGAACGCAGCGAGCGTCCGGTTGGAAGGCTTGAGGTACTTGGCGGCGACGCGCTGCACGTCCGCCGGCGTCACCTTTTTGAGTTGGTCGCGCCCGTAAAACAGCAATCGCCAGTCGCCGGACGCGACGGTCTCGCTCATAATGAGGCCGATCAGTTCACTCGAATTCAGTGCGAGTTGAATCTGGCTCAGGGCCTGCGTCCGCACGCGCTCGACCTCTTCCTGCGTCGGCGGCTGCTTCGAGAAATTCTCGATTGTCTCGATGAGCGCGGCGCGCGCCTGTTCGAGTGAATTTTCCTTGCGTAGATCAACCGTGAACAGCAGCAGCCCCGGATCATGGAGGCTGAAGGGCGCGGCCCCGACGCTCGTGGCCTTCTTCGTCTCGACGAGCGCCTTGTAGAGGCGGCCCGAAGGCTGGTTGTCGCCGATGATGCTCGACATGATGCCGACGGCGGCGTCGTCCGGGTGCGCGCTCGCCGGAATGTGATAGGCGACGAAGAGATTCTGCGTGTCGCCCGTGCGGCGCACGGTCACGCTGCGCTCGCCGTCCTGCGTCGGCTCGATTGTGTAGATCGCCGGGAGTTTGCGCGCGGGGCGCGGAATCTTGCCGAAGTAGTCGGCGACGAGTTGAATAGTTTTCGCCTCGTCAATCTTCCCGGCGATGAGGAGCACGGCGTTGTCCGGTTGGTAGTACATCTTGTAGAACGCTTGCAGGCGTTCGATGGGGACGTTCTCGATGTCGGAGCGTGCGCCGATGGGCAGGTTCGCGTAGTTGTGCCAGTCGTAGGCAGCGGCGAAGACGCGCTTGAAGAGGACGCCCTGCGGCGAGTTCTCGCCCGATTCATACTCGTTCCTGACGACGGTCATCTCGCTGTCCAAATCTTTCTTGGCGACGAAGCTGTTGACCATGCGGTCGGATTCGAGATCGAGCGCCCAACGCAGATTGTCGTCGGTCGCGGCGAAAGTCTCGAAGTAGTTCGTGCGGTCGAAGAAGGTCGAGCCGTTCGGGCGCGTGCCGTGTTCGGTCAATTCCTGCGGGACGTTCGGGTGCTTCGTCGAACCTTTGAACAACATGTGTTCGAGCAGATGCGCCATCCCTGTCTCGCCGTAATTCTCCTGGCGCGAGCCAACGAGGTAGGTGATGTTGACGGTGACGGTCTGCTTCGTCTGGTCGGGAAAGAGCAGGACTTTCAGGCCGTTCGAGGCCAGGCGGTATTCGGTGATGCCCTCGACCGAAGTGACGCGCTCGACGCCGGGCGGCAGCGACGGCGGCGCTGCCGTGGGCGCGTTGCTGGTTTGTTGAGATGCGTTATCGAGAGCGAGGTCGGCGGCGCGTGTCGCTGGCGTCGCCAGAACATTTGCGGCGACCAGCGCGAGAGCGAGCAGAGCGCGGCCTTTCGAGAGCGTGCGTGAAAACATCGGGTGAACCTCCTGAATAATCAATCGAAGCGGTTTGAGACAGTCACAATATATTACTTGCGCCCCGTAATGTTGAATCGCGCGCGTTTCTTTCAGGGCAGCAGCACGAGTTTCCCGAACTGCGCGCGATCTTCCATCAACTCGTGCGCGCGTCGCGCTTCGGCGAGCGGCAGCACGCGGTCAACCACGCCGCGAATTGCCCCGCGCTCGACGAACTTCATCGCGTCGAGCAGTTCCGCCTTCGACCCCATGAACGAGCCGAGCAGCGTCAGGTGACGGTAGAAGACTTGCCGTATGTCCGTGCGCGCGTCGTAGCCGCTCGTCGCGCCGCAGGTGACGAGCCGCCCGTTCTTCGCCAGCGAGAGGAGCGACCCCGGCCACGTCTCCGCGCCCGTGTGCTCGAAGACCACGTCCACGCCGCGCTTGCCCGTCAGACGCCTGACCTCCTTCGGCCAGTCGGCGCGTGTGTAGTTGACGACTTCGTCCGCGCCAAGCTCACGCGCCTTCGCCAGTTTCTCGTCCGACCCGGCGGTGGCGATCACACGCGCGCCTCTCAGTTTCGCAACCTGAATCCCGATTGAGCCGACGCCACTTCCCGCCGCGTGAACAAGAACGTCTTCGCCCGGCTGCACCCCCGCGCGCGTGACGAGCATGTGCCAAGCCGTCACGGTCACGAGCGGCAGCGCGGCGGCCTCCGCCCAACTCAAATTTTTCGGTTTCGGAATCACGTTGACGCCCGGCGCGGCGACGAGTTCCGCATAACCTCCGTCGCGCCGGTAGCCGAGCATGTCGTACTCCGCGCAGAGATTGTCCGCCCCGCTCAGGCATTCGCGGCAATGCCCGCAACTGACGCCCGGCTGCAACATCACCTCATCACCCGTCTGCACCCAGTCCACCACCTCGCCCACCTCACGCACGACGCCCGCGATGTCGTTGCCGAGGATGTGCGGCAGTGGAATCTCGATGCCCGGCAGCCCCCCGCGCACCCACACGTCCAGATGATTCAGGGCGCACGCGCGCACCTCCACCAGCACCTCGTTGGCCTTGATTGACGGACGGGGACGCTCCTCGCAGCGGAGCACCTCCGGCCCGCCGTATTCGTTGAAGATGACGGCTTTCATAACTTTCCGTTTGAAGTTGAAAGGCGCGAAGAACAGACGGCTCTGCCCCTTCGCGCCTCTCGCATGAACGATGTCGCTTTAGCTGGCGAGCGTGTGGCTCGCACTCTCTTCCGGCCCCGCGCCCTCGGTCTGCTGCCGCGCGTGATAGGAGGAGCGCGTGAGCGGGCTGGATTCGACGTGCTTGAAGCCAAGCTCCATCCCTACGTCGCGCCAGCGCGTGAACTCTTCCGGCGTCACGTAACGCTCGACGGGGAGCCGCCGCGCGTGCGGCTGTAGATACTGGCCGATGGTCATAATGTCGCAACCGGCAGCGCGCAGGTCTTTCATCAATTCGACCACTTCATCGAACGTCTCGCCCAGTCCCGCCATGATGCCGCTTTTGGTGAGCATCCCGCGCCCCTCGCGGTCGCGTCGCACAGCCGCACGGCTGAGAAGCGTCAACGTCTGTTGATAATCGGCGTCGGGACGCACGCGACGATACAGACGCGCAATGGTTTCGGTGTTGTGGTTGAGCACGTCGGGCGCGGCATCCAGCACTGTGTTGAGCGCGGCTTCGTCGCCGTTGAAATCAGGGATGAGGACTTCGATTTTGCAGTCGGGATTCATGGCGCGCACCTGCCGGATGGTCTCGGCCCAGTGCGCCGCGCCGCCGTCGGGCAGATCGTCGCGGTTCACAGATGTGATGACGGAGTGCGCGAGGTTCAAATGCCTGACGGCCTCTCCGACGTGGCGCGGCTCGTCGGGGTCGAGCGTGCCGGCTTCGCCTTTTCCGACGGCGCAGAATCCGCAATGTCGCGTGCAGATGTCGCCGCCGATCATGAAGGTCGCCGTGCGGTCAGTCCAGCACTCGAAGATGTTCGGGCAGCGCGCTTCCTGGCAGACGGTGTGCAGGTTCAGCCCCTCGATCAATTTCATCACCGCGTTCTGGTTCGACGGGTCGCCGATTTTGATCTTCAGCCAGTCCGGTTTCGGCCCGCGCGGCGGTCGCGTGGGCGTGGGGTTATTGATAACTCTTAACTCGCGACTCAAAATTTATGCTCCCGAAATGATTTCAAACGTGCGTCCATTTTAACATCCGCGCCGCCCCGTTGTCGCTTGAGAGCCTGTCTCTACAATTTCTCTTCCATGATCGACGAGAGCACGTCCGCATCCACGTTGCCGCCGGAGAGGACGACGCCGACGCGCTCGATACCCGCCGGAAGTTTTCCGTGGAGCGCAGCCGCCGCCGCGACCGCGCCCGTCGGCTCAACGAGGATTTTCATGCGGAAGAGTAGAAAGCGCATCGTCTCGACGATCTGGCCTTCTGAGACGGTCAGCACGTCTTCGGCATTCTCTCGCAGCACAGGAAACGTGAGCGCGCCGGGCGATTGCGTCCGCATCCCATCGGCGATGGTCGGCGGCGGCGCGATGCAGACGCGCGCGCCTTTGACGAACGACTGGCGCGTGTCGTCCGAGAGTTCCGACTCGACGGGGAAGCAGCGCAGCTTTGGATTGAAGGCCTTCGCGACCGTGCTTGCGCCCGCGAACAGCCCGCCGCCCCCGCACGGCGTCAGCAGCGCGTCGAGGTCGGGCACGTCTTCCAGAAGCTCCAACGCGCAAGTCCCCTGCCCGGCCATGATGAAATAGTCGTCATAGGGCGGCACGACGACGCGACCGTCACGCTCGGCGATCTCGCGCGCAACCAGTTCGCGGTCATCACGCTGCCGGTCGTAGAACATCACTTCCGCGCCGTACCCTCTCGTCGCCGCCAGCTTTGAACGCGGCGCGTCCGTCGGCATCACGATCACGGCGCGCACTCCGGCCTCACGCGCCGCCAGCGCCACCGCCTGCGCGTGATTGCCCGACGAGAAGGCGACCACGCCGCGACGCCGCTCGTCGCCGGTCAGAGAAAGAATCTTGTTCGTCGCGCCGCGAAACTTGAACGCGCCCGCGCGCTGGAAATTCTCGCACTTGAAGAAGACGCGAAGGCCCGCCGCCTCATCGAACGTGCGCGACGTAACGACGGGCGTGCGGTGGACGTGCGTGCCGATGCGCTCGTGCGCCTCGCGGATGAATTGAAGGTTAAGCATGACCTGTTCGGGCAGCGCGCGATTCTCCGTCAGACTCTCTCTAAAATCTCCGTCCCCTCCGTCGCTTCCATCTCAAACACCTCCGCGAAGCTCGCGACGATTGCGTCTTCCACTTCGTGCAGGGGAATCTCACGCCCCAGGAGTTCTCTCATCGAAGTGACCGGCTCGCCCTCGCAGGGGACGATCAGGTTAAAGAAGCTGAGGTCTGTGTTGACGTTCAAGGCGAAGCCGTGCGTCGTCACCCAGCGCGAGATGTGGACGCCGATGGCGGCGATTTTGCCGCGCTCTGTGTGCACGCCCGTCAGACCTTTGATCGGAAAACTATCGATATGGAAGCCGCGGAGCGCGAGCATTAACATTTCTTCGAGATCGCGGACATAAGCGTGCACGTCCTCGCGGTCTGGGCTGAGATTGATAATCGGATAACCGACAATCTGGCCGATGCCGTGGTAGGTCATCTTGCCGCCGCGATTCGTCTCGTGGACGGTGACGCCGCGCTCGGACAGGACTTCGGGCGAGGCGATGATGGCGTCCGCCTGCGCGCGGCGACCGAGCGTGAGGACGTGCGGGTGCTCGACGAGCAGGAGCGTGTCGGGCTGCTCGCGGAGCTTGACGGCCTGCTCGGTCTCTTTCTGAATCCGGTAGGCCGCGCCGTATTCGAGTCGGCCCAGGCGGCGGACTTTGAGCATGCGTGGCGGCATCATAAAGTCTCTCGGCGCTCGGCGTTGTTGACAGTTCGCGGCCATTGTAGCAGCCTGTCATGCACGACGACGAATCACCAACAAACACACGTTGAAGGAGAATAATTGTGAAAGCTTTGATCGCGACGTTGACGGTGTGCCTCCTGCTGCTCTTCTGCTCGTCATCGCCTACCTCGGCGCAGACGCGCTCGCGCCGCTCGACGCCGCAGAAACGACGCGCGCCAGCGTCGTCTTCATCCACGCACCTCGGCGAGACGCAGAAGAACGCGGCACGCCTCAAGCTCGGCGACCAGATTAAGAACCTGACGCGGTTCCTCTATCTTTACGGGCGCTTCTCGAAAGACCTTGAGCTGACCGGCTCGCAGTCCGGCGCGGAAGACGTGGCGGCGAAAACGCGCGCCGCACTGCTCAACAGTATGCACGGCATCAGCGAAGGTCTCGACCAACTGGAAGCGCAGTTTCGTCTGACGCCCGGCCTCCAACAATCATACGCGCGCCTCTCAGGAGTCGCCGAGCGCGCGTCGAACGCCGAACGGAAAGCCTCCGCCAACCAACTCGATCAAGCCGGTCGCCTCCTCATCGAAGTCGTCAACCAACTGACAGACGTGCTGCTTGAAATGTAGCACCGGAAGAGAGAGAAAAGGGAAAAGGGGAAGGGGTAAAGGGGTTGAGGAAACAACGCGAAGTGAAACAATTGTTTTTCTTCGTCTTCATCCTTACCCCTTCCCCTTTCCCCCTTCCCCTTTCTTGTAATACCCCTGCCGCGCGCGGATGCGGAGAGCGGGGCGCGCGGGCGTGAGCACTTTGATCTTGAGGAACTTGCCCGCCGGGGCGTCGGCGCTGGAAAGGTATTGCAGGAGGTACTGCGCTCT